>JAYKHG010000106.1:0-37511 GCA_035284825.1 Cyanobacteriota bacterium | reverse complement strand
GGTCCCCAGGCCACTCCCCCACCTGCCGCCCTCTGGGGCCAGGTGCTGGCAGGGGAATTGAGTCCCAAGGAACACGCCCCCACCCCCCGGGGTGCGACTGGGCGGATGGTGTATTCCCGGGTGAGCGGGGTGCAACGGGGTGCCACCTGGACCGGCCGCCTCACGGATCCGGGCCAACCCACCCTGTCGGCCTCCAGGGCCCCGATCTCCTGGCCCATCAGTGCCCTGGAGCGGGGCAGCCTCGGCACGGGCCAGGTGCAGACGGCCGAACTCAGCGCCTTTTACCCAGGCACCGCCTGGGCTGCCCATGGCAACTACGGGGTGACCTACGCCCTCACCCTTCCCCTGCGCAATGACACATCGCGACCCCTGCGCTTGGGTCTGGCCATCGAATCCCCCCTCAAGGGCGATGTCCCCCAAGGGGGCCTCCGCTTCAGGGGACTGCCGGCATCTGCCCAGGCCAGCAACGGCAATGGCACGCCGAACTTCAACGGACCGGTGATGTTCCGCGGCACCGTGGAGGTGAGTGGCCTGGATGGCTTCCAAGGGCGGCCCGCTGGCCGGCAGGCCTTTCATCTGGTGCAACGGGCCGGACAAGAGGGGCCCCCCATCGGCACCATCACCCTGGCGCCGGGGGCCATCAGGCAGGTGCAGGTGCGCCTCATCTATCCGGCGGATGCCACCCCGCCCCAGGTGCTCAGCCTGTTGCCCCTGGGTGACACCCCCTCCCAAGGGGAGCTGGGAACTCCAGGAGCGGCTGGGACAGGAGTGCCTGGGGCTGTGAAACAATCCCCTGCTGGGTCGGTCTCTCCAAATCCGTGAGTGTGAGCAGCAAACGCAGGGTGTTTCCTTTCACCCAGGTGGTGGGTCAGGAGGAGATGAAGCTGGGCCTGTTGCTGAATGTGATCGATCCACGCATCGGCGGCGTGATGATCATGGGAGATCGGGGCACGGGCAAGAGCACAACGATCCGGGCCCTGGCCGATCTGCTGCCAGAGATCCCAGTGGTGCTGGGTGATCCTTACAACAGCTCCCCATCCGATCCAGATCTGCAGAGCGAGGAGGTGCGTGAACGGGCCGAGAGGGGTGATTCTCTCCCCATCGAACTGCGGCAAGTGCCCATGGTGGATCTGCCCCTGGGGGCCACCGAAGACAGGCTGTGCGGCACCATCGACATCGAAAAGGCCCTGAGCGAGGGCGTGCGGGCCTTCGAACCGGGTTTGTTGGCCAAGGCCAACCGAGGGCTGCTCTATGTGGATGAGGTGAACCTCCTGGACGACCACCTGGTGGATGTGCTCCTGGATGCGGCCGCCTCCGGGTGGAACACCGTGGAGCGGGAGGGGATCTCCGTGCGCCATCCGGCCCGTTTTGTGCTGGTGGGCTCCGGCAACCCGGAAGAAGGGGAACTGAGGCCCCAGCTCCTGGATCGCTTCGGCATGAGTGTGGAGGTGCGCACGGTTCGCGATCCCGAGCTGCGGGTGCTGGTGGTGGATCAGCGCACGGCCTTTGATGCGGACCCCTTGGCCTTCCTTGCAGCCAGCGCACCGGCCCAGCAAGCCCTGCAGGAGCGGGTGGTGGCAGCCCAGGAGCGGCTCCCAGGGGTCTCCATCGACGATGACCTGCGGCTGCGCATCTCGGCCGTTTGCGGCGCGTTGGATGTGGATGGGCTGCGGGGTGACATCGTGACCAATCGGGCGGCCCGGGCCCTTGCGGCCTTTGAGGGCCGGAATGTGGTGGATGATGAGGATGTGGCTCGGGTGGTGGCCTGCTGTCTGCGCCACCGCCTGCGCAAGGACCCCCTCGAGACCATCGATTCCGGGGAACGGGTGGTGAAGGTGTTCTGCCAGGTGTTCGAACGGCCCCTCCCCTCTGGTGAGGCCGATCGACGAGCCTTTGATCTAGCGCTCGCGGGTTGAGCGACCTTGCTGCGGCCAGATTGGACACATCAGGGAGGCACACCTCAAGAGTCTTGGACCTAGCGCTGAAACCATCCCGTGAGGGCCACCGCCAGGGCATCGGCGGCATCATCGGGTCGAGGGGGGATCTGCAAATCCAGTTCCCGCATCACGGCTGCGAGCACCTCATCTTTTTCCGCCTGGCCATGGCCCGCAAGGGCCAATTTGATTTGCATCGGGGGGTACTCCACCACAGGGATTCCAAAGCGGGCCAGGGTCATGATGAGCACGCCCCGGGCCTGCACAACGGAGATGGTGGTGCTGGAGCGGTAGAAGAAAAACTTCTCCACCGCCGCCAGCTCCGGCTGCCAGCGGCGCAGCAGCACCCGCAGGTCAGCGGCAATCTCCACAAGTCGCTGCCCTTCGCTCCGATCCGCGTCGGTGCGAATCAGCCCGCAGTCGAGCATGCGCTGTTGGCGCCGGCTCGACCATCCGTTGGTGCCGCTCTCCACCTCGATCACGCCATAGCCCACACGGGCGAGGCCCGGATCCAGCCCAAGGATGCGCATGGCGGCAGCGGTGGATGCGACGGGACGGGTGGCCCCAGCCTGGGGTACCGACGGGCCCCTGTCGAGGGCAGGGCCGCTCCCGCCCCTTGGCTCCGCCAGGGGGCCCGTTGAGGTGAAGCCGGAGCTGAGGCGTCATTTCCGCCAGCAACGTCGCCTCGCCATGGCCGCGGCCCCAGGGGCCATCGCGGCCATGGCGGCTGGCCTGGTGCCCCCCCTGCTGGCGCCCTCCCAGCGGCTCGGCCTCTACTGGCCCATGGGCCACGAACCGGATCTGCGACCCCTCGCCCGAACCCTGCCCGCCGCCTGGCGCCATCAACTCGCCCTGCCTGCCATCCGGGGAAGCAGCATGCTCTATCTGCCGTGGCAAATGGGCGATCCCCTGGAGCCTGATGGGGCGGGCATCCCTGCTCCCCTGGGGGCGGAAGGGCTGACACCAGACCAATTGGGCCTCCTCCTGGTGCCCTCATTGGCGGTGGATGTTCAAGGCATCCGTCTTGGATCCGGGGGAGGTTGGTACGACCGGCTCCGGGCGGATCCCCTCTGGCGGGCCGTGCCGGCCTTGGCGGTGGTGCCAGCCCTCTGCGTCACGGCTGCCCTTCCCCGAGACCCCTGGGATGTGCCCCTCTCCGGCTGGTTGGATGAAACGGGATTGCATTGGGCAAGCGGCCGTGTTGCAACCTCTTAACGCTGGGGTGGCCGCCTCGCTCTTTTGCTTCCTATTTGCCAAGATCGCTTGAGTGCTCAGCTGCGACTTGGCTCTCTCTCCCTCCCAACGCCTGGTGTTTGCAGGTCCGTCCAGCGTTGGTTCCCAGGGCACGGCTGCAGCCAAGGTGCTCGCTGCTGAGCTGCAAGGCCGCCAGAGCAGTGGGGAGGCTCTCTGCCTCATGGTGAGCACCATCGCCTCGATGGTTCAGGCCGGACGCAGCACCCCCAGTCGTTGGAAGGCCAGTTGACGGTCCTGTCATCCTGACGCTCAACATGAGTCCTTCTTGATGGCACCGATGGTCGCTTCCAAAGCTTCCCTTTGCTTGTCGCTCCTGGCCGGAGGTTGTGCCCTTGGCATCCTTGGCACTCCCACGGCTGGTGCCCATGGCATCCAGAGCACCCTGGAGCGGCTGGGCAGCCTCACCTCCAGCAGCCCCTTTCAGCTAGAGAGCAAGTTTTCCTCTGGCCTGCCCGCCCGGGATGCCTCCGTGCGCATGGTGAGCCCCGATGGGGCAACCGCCGTGGAGCTGGGCCACACCAACGCCGCGGGTCAGCTCACCTTCCAATTGCCTGCCCAGGCCCGGGCTGACTGGGAGGTGCAGGTGGATGCGGGACCCGGCCACCGCGACTACGTGGAGCTTCCCTCCTCCGCCCCCAGTGCCCTCCACAGCCAGGTGGCGCCCTTCCCTGCCTTCATGGCTCGCACCCTCCACTCCCTTGGCGCCGTGGCTCTCCTCGGAGCCATGGCCGGCCTGATGCTCCACCGGCCCCGCCGATGAATGCCCCGCCCCCCAGTAGTGGGAGCCTGGCCCTCGATGCAATGGTGAAGCGTTTGGGTGGCACGGCCGATCCCAAACGCCGCTACGAATATGTGTTGTGGCTTGGCAAAAAGCTGCAACCCTTTCCCGAGGCCCTCCGGCAGGAGTCTTACAAGGTCAAGGGCTGTGTCTCCCAGGTTTATGTGGTGGGCGACCTCCAGGAGGGTGTGCTGCACTGGCAGGGGGATTCTGATGCCGCCATCACCAAGGGACTGCTGGCCCTGCTGATGCAGGGAATGGAGGGGTTGACGCCGGCTCAGGTGGTGGCCCTCGATCCAGCCATCCTTGCTGCCACGGGGCTTCAGGCAAGCCTCACCCCATCCCGGGCCAACGGATTCTTGAGCATCTTCCGCACCATGCAGGCCCAGGCCAGCCAGCTCCAGGCCCCCTAAGCAGGGCCCTTCCTAGGATGGCTGTTTGCGGGATCGGGCCCATGGCCATTGGCGTTGGCATGCTCGGGCTGGGCACGGTGGGAACAGGAGTGGCAGGGATCCTCGCCAGCCCCGTTGGACGCCATCCCCTCGTGGCGGAGCTGGTCCTGCGACGGGTGGCGGTGCGGGATCCAGCAAGGCCCCGTGCCGTGGACTTGGATCCCTCTCTCCTCTGCTCCGATCCCCAATCCGTGGTGGATGATCCTGCGGTCGAGATCGTGGTGGAGGTGATGGGCGGTCTGGAGCCGGCCCGCTCCCTGATCCTGCGCGCCATCGCCGCTGGAAAGCCTGTGGTGACGGCCAACAAAGCCGTGATCGCCCGCCACGGGGAGGAAATCGCTGCGGCTGCGGCCCAGGGCGGCGTGTATGTGTTGATCGAGGCGGCGGTGGGAGGCGGCATCCCGATCATCGAGCCCCTGAAGCAATCGCTGGGCGGCAACCGGATCCAACGGGTGAGCGGCATCATCAATGGCACCACCAACTACATCCTCAGCCGCATGGCTGATGAGGGCGCCGCCTACGGCGATGTTCTGGCCGATGCCCAGCGCCTCGGCTATGCCGAGGCCGATCCAGCGGCTGATGTGGAAGGCCACGATGCCGCCGACAAGATTGCCATCCTGGCTTCCCTCGCCTTTGGTGGTCCGGTACAGCGTTCCGCCATTGCCACCGAGGGGATCGACCGCCTCGATGCCCGCGACGTGGCCTATGCCGCCAAACTCGGCTACGGCGTAAAGCTTCTGGCGGTCGCCGAATGCATGGAGGGACAGGTGGGTTCTGAGGCGGTGCCCGCTGGTGCCCTCCCCTTGGACGTGCGGGTGCATCCCACCCTGCTGCCCCGCCACCATCCCTTGGCTGGTGTGCACGGAGTGAACAACGCCATCCTGGTGGAGGGAGATCCGGTGGGACAGGTGATGTTTTTTGGCCCTGGCGCCGGAGCCGGACCCACCGCATCGGCAGTGGTGGCCGACATCTTGAACATCGCTGGCATCCGCCAGGTGGGGGGAGGGGAGGCGGCCGGCCTGGATCCCCTGCTCTCCGCCGGCAGCTGGCGCCACTGCGCCCTGGTGGATTCCCATCTGAGTCGTCACCGCAACTACGTGCGACTGGCCACGCGGGATGAGGCGGGGGTGATCGGCAAGGTCGGTACCGCATTCGGAGCCGCCGGGGTGTCGATCCAATCGATCGTGCAGTACGAGGCCAATAGCGGCAGCGCTGAAATCGTGGTGATCACCCACGAGGTGCTGGAGGCGGATTTCCGCCGGGCCCTGGCGGCGATCACCGCCCTGGCGGAGGTGGAGGCGGTGGCGGCCTGTTTGCGAACCCTATGAGTCTCAGTGCTGGTTTTGGGTGGGGATTCGCCCACGCTGCCCACGGAAGGTGCGCCCTGAACCATTGTGTGGTGGTCCAGCGGCAATCCTTTAGAAAGAATCCAGATTGCTAGCGTTTCCCCCATCACCCGTCCTCACCCCACCGCCACACCACCTATGAACCTCCACCAGGGGGACTGCATTCGTCTTCCAGAGGACCTCGCAGGCGACCATGCCTCCACCAGTGAGCTGTACCAGGTGATTGGCATGGACACCCGCTCCGACCGCATTTGGCTGCGTTGTTGGCCCCTGGCTCGGCGGGGTTCGCCCGTTTTCGAGATTCCCCTGAGTGCGGTGGGTCCCGCTGCCCGCCGCCACCTTCCACGAACCAGCTGAGTCCGGCCGGTCCTCCGCTGCTTCTCCGCCGGTCCTTTTGAATGGGGCGCTTCCTTCCCTTCAGGCGTGACCTCCGCCGCGACCTCCCACTTGTCTTGGTCGGTGCGTTCAGGCCTGCTGGCCTGGGGTCCAACCGCTTTGTTGTTGCTCTCCCTCACGGCCTGCCAGGCAGCCAAACCCCCTGGCACCCTGATCGTGGCCACAAAAAGCCGGATCGAATCCCTCGATCCAGCGAAGGCCTCCCGCATCGGGGAGCAACAGCTGCTCAGTGCCATCGGCGACCCCCTCTACGCCATCGCCGCCGATGGTCGCCTCGAACCCCGGCTGGCCACTGCCCTTCCCCAGCTCAGTCCTGATGGCCGGTTGGCCCGCATCCCCCTGCGGCGTGGGGTGCGTTTTCACGACGGCACGCCCTTCGATGCGGCGGCCATGGTGTTCTCCCTCAACCGCTTCCTGGCGTTCGGCACCCTGAGCTATCAGCTCAGCGATCGCGTCAGCGCCATCCGTGCCAGGGATCCCCACACCCTCGAGCTGGAGCTCAAACGGCCTTTCGCCCCCCTGCCCCAGCTGCTGAGCTCCATCGTGCTCACGCCGGTGTCGCCCACGGCCTACCGCACCTATGCCAAGAAGCCACTTCCCGAGCGCTTCGTGGGCACAGGTCCCTACAAACTCACCTTCTTCGGTGGCCAGCAGCTGCGCCTGACCCCCTTCGCCGGCTATTGGGGCCCCCAGCCGGCCAACAGGGGCCTGATGCTGATCAGCTACAGCAATTCCACGGCCCTCTTCGGCGCTTTGCGCAGTGGGGAAGTGGATGTGCTGCTGTCCAACAGCCTTGAACTCGACCATCAACGGGCCCTCCACCGCCTGGCGGCGGCTGGAAAGCTCAAGGAGTCGGTGGGGCCGCCCCTGGAGATCGGCTTTCTCTCCCTGCTCACTTCCGAACCCCCCCTTCAGGATCCCCGCCTGCGGCAGGCCCTGGCCCACAGCCTGGACAGGCGGCTGATCCAGGAGCGGGTGAGCCTGGGGATGCGCCCCCCCCTGCGCTCCCTCGTGCCCCCTGTGCTTCCTGGGGCCGATCCCACCGCCTGGCCCGCCTACGATCCCATCCGGGCCCGGGCCCTCCTCCGGCAAGTGGGCTACTGCAATGGCCGCACCCTCCACCTGCCTCTCACCTTTCGATCCGACATCCCCAGTGATCGGCTTTTTGCCCTCACCTGGCAGGCCCAACTCCGGCGTGACCTGGCCGACTGCCTCACCCTGGAGCCCAGTGGCATGGAATCCACCACCGCCTACTCCCAGCTCGACAAGGGGGCTTTCACCATGATTCTCCTTGACTGGATGGGGGATTATCCCGATGCGGAGAACTACCTCACCCCCATGCTCGGGTGCAGCAAGGCGGAAGGCAGCCGCTGCCTGGAGGGGGGCAGCGTGCTCAGCGGCAGCTTCTGGACGGCCCCCGGGTTGGAGGCCGAGCTCCTGGGCAGCAGCGAAATGGCCGGCCCGAATCGCCTGGCGCTCCTGCAGCGGGTGCAGCGCCGCGCCGCCGATGGGGTGCCCTATCTCCCCCTGTGGGTGGTGACCCCCGTGGCCTGGGCCCAAACCAGGGTCAGCCCCCCCCGTTTTGATGGCTCGGGCCGGCTGGTGCTCAGCGCCCTGCGGGCTGAAGGAGACCAGCCATGAGCCGGCGCCGTGCCCTCCTGAGCTATGTGGCGGCCCGAATGGCCCTGGTGCCCGTGATGCTCTGGCTCATTGCCACCCTGGTGTTTTTGCTGCTGCGGGTGGCGCCAGGCGACCCCATTGACGCCCTGCTCGGCAGCCGGGCACCGGAAGAGGCCAGGGCTGCCCTAAGGCAGCAGCTGGGGCTGGATCAGTCGCTGCCGGTGCAATACGGCAGTTTTCTAGGCCATCTGCTGCGGGGCGATCTGGGAACGTCCTTGAGCAGTCAGGAGCCTGTCACCACCATCATTGGCCGTAGCCTCCCGGCCAGTTTGGAGCTGGGGGTGGTGGCGCTGCTGCTGGCGGCGATCTTGGGTTTGGCCGTGGGATTCAGCGGGATTGCGCGACCGGAGGGGAAGGTGGATCTGGCGGGCCGTCTCTTCTGGATCGGCACCTATGCCCTCCCCCCCTTCTGGGCGGCGATGGTGCTGCAGCTGGTGTTCGCCGTCGCCCTGGGTTGGCTGCCGGTGGGCGGCCGCTTCCCCCCCACCCTGTTGCCACCCAGCGGATCAGGCTTTTACATCTTTGACAGCTTGAAGGCCGGCAATTGGCCCCAGCTGGTTGGCACCCTGCGGCATCTGGTGCTGCCTGCCTCCACCCTCGGCCTGCTGCTCAGCGGCATCTTCACCAATGCCCTGCGCCTCAACCTGCGGCGGGCCCTGGCCTCCGACTACGTGGAAGCGGCCCGAAGCCGTGGCCTCAGCGAGCGGCGGGTGGTGTTGCACCATGCCCTGCCGAATGCTCTGTTGCCCGTTCTCACCATTGCGGGCATCACGGTGGCCTCCCTCATCGGCGGAGCCCTGCTGATCGAAGTCACCTACTCCTGGCCCGGTATCGCCTTCCGGCTGCAGGAAGCCATCGCCCAGCGGGATTATCCGGTGGTGCAAGCCATCGTGGTCGTGGTGGCGGCCCTGGTGGTGCTGGTCAGCGTGGCGGTGGATGTGCTGGTGGCTCTGCTGGATCCCCGCATTCGCTATTGAGCCATGGGTTCAGGGACGCAGCCGATGGCGCCAGGCCGCAGCCGATGGTCCATCCATCACGTAGGCCTTCACCCCCCCCACCTGCAGCCGCTGGGGAGGAAGGCCTTGGGCTGGAGGGGGTTCCACCGATTTCAAAAACGCCCCCGTGAGATGCAACAGCAGGGTCTGGACCGCTTCCGGTGAGGCGCCCACCAGATCCGTTCCCAGCTGCAGGAGAGCCTGCTCCCGGGCACTGACCCGCACCGGGGAGAAATGGCTCGCTCCATCCACCAACACCAGGCGACTGCGGTCGTGGCCCACCGGCAGGAAGAGTGACAATTGCTCCGCGATCGGTGGGGTGACCAGATCCAGGCTTCCCCCAACCATCAGCACCGGAATGGGCAAAGTCCCGAGTCCCCGCTGGGGCCAGAGCAAGCTCCCGAAGCTGTTGTAGACCACCACCCCCCGAATCTCGTCAGTGGGGCGGAACACCACTGGCAGGGCAGTCCGCGGGAGCTGGCATTGCAACAGCAGGGACGGATTGGTGAGCGGCAACCGATCCACAAACTTCTTGCAGCGACGCTCCAGCCCCACCTCCGGGGGGAGTCCAGCCCCCAGCAGGGCAGCCACGCCACCCAGGGAATGGCCAATCAGCACAACCCCATCCGGCTTTGGGCCCAGGGGAAGCAGGCCTTGCTTTTGGGCACTGAGCACGGCCTGCAGATCCGCCAGCCGCTGGGGGAGGGTTTCCGCCCCCGGGGGGGGGCGCAGCCCCTCGAGGGTGGCCCGCATGGCAACGGCATCGCTGCCAGGGTGCTGGAGCACCACCGTGGGCCATCCCTGCTCAGCCAGGGCCGCCGCCAACCATCCCATCTGCTCCGCCGTCCCCCCCAGCCCAGGCATGATCAGCAACCAGGGCCTGCGCCCCAAGCCCACTGTTGCCGTCGGTGGGGTTGCCGTCGGTGGGGGCTTCCAAATCTCCAGGGGAAGGGGTTCTGGGCGGCCCGGCACCGCCACAGTCATCCGCAGTGGCTGGTCCCCCCTCCCTGCCTCCGGACCCCGGGGGGCCTGCCCATCGGCGCCCACTGGGCGGGCCTGCAGCTGGCCCAAAGCTTCCAGTTGGCGCAGGGCCTTGACCTGACGGTTCAGCTCCAAGCGCCATTGTTGGGCCAGCTCCAAAAGGCCATCCAATTGGAGCTGGAGGCGCTGCTCCGGCAGGGCCCGGAGCAGCGCCAGCACCGACACTTCCCGTCTCTCCTCCAGCAGGCGGCTCAAAGTGACCCGCAGCAGAGGGGTGGTGCTTTGGCCCGTGGGCGTGGTGAGAACCCGCCCAACTTCTGCCAACATCTGGCTGCCGGCCCAACTGTCGAGCAGCTGCCGACTAAACCCCTGGTCCCGCACCAGCGTGGCCCGCAGCAGCTGGCGCAGATCCTCCTGGCTCTCCCCATCCAGCAAACTGAACCAGACCGCCAGATCGGAGTTGGCCTCGCCCTGGGGCAGCTCTCCCCGCCGTCCCTTGGAGAGGCTCCAGGTTTCCAGTTGTTCCAGGGAGATCGGCAGCCGCAGGGACTCGAGGTGGATGTCCAACACCTCCGCAGCCGCCAGGGGCATGGCCACTCCTGGCGTCCATGCCACCAGCAGACTGGCTGCCATGGCGCACCACCGGTGAGAGGGGCTTGAGACGAACACCAGCAGGGAATGGACCAGGCGTTTGGATCTCCCAGTTTCCCCTGCCGCTGCGGGAAGTTGCCGTTCTCAGGATGCTTTCCGCCATCGGAGCCGGCGCCGTGCTCTATCTCACGCCGATGGTGTTTCATCGGGCGGCTCTAACCGCCGGCGATGTGGGGGAAGGGTTGGCCGTCGCCGCCCTGGTGGGGGTGGCGGGGCGCCTCCTGAGCGGATCGCTGTTGGATCGAGGCTGTTCCTGCACCTGGCCCATCGGGCTGAGTGTGCTGGCATCTTGTCTTGGTGATGGGGTGCTCCTGGGTGCCACCACCGAGGGCGCCTATCGCCTCGGTCAGGGGTTTCTTGGTCTGGCGATGGGGCTCTATTGGCCAGCGATTGAGCTGGCGGTACCCCTCACCTGTGGGCCTGTGCCCTCCGCAAAGGGCTTTGCCCTCGCCCGCACGGCAGATGCCTTTGGCATCGCCACCGGCTCCCTGGCTGGCGCTCTCCTGGCAGCTCTGGGGTGGCTGAGGGGCATCTACCTGCTGGATCTGGGCGGTCTCTCCCTGATGGCGTTGATGCTCTGGCGTGCTCCCCTGCCGAGCCAGCCCTCCCATGAACGATTGCCTGCGGCCCAGCCATGGACCAAGGGGCCATGGCTGGCGGATGGCCATTGGCTGCTTCCCCTCGCCCCCCTGCTGGGGGTGGTCGTGCTGGCCACTGCCGTTCCCGCTCTCATGCAGAGCGCCTTGCCCCTCGATCTGGTGCGAGGGGGGCTCCTCAGGCCCCCCCTGCCGGAAAGCCTGGGGGCCCTCACCATTGGTCTGCAACTTGGCTTGCTGCTCATGGTGCAGTGGCCGATCGGGCGGGCCCTGGCCCGCAAACCCGTGGCGCTTGGTCTGGCCTTGAGTTTGGTGGCCTTCTCCAGCGGCACCCTCCTGCTGGCGGGGTCCGCCCTGCTCCCCTGGGGGGGATGGCTGCTCTTGGCCGCCCAGCTGCCCCTGGCGCTGGGGGCAGCGGCCTTCCTGCCCACGGCCACAGAAGCGGTGGTGGAGCTCACGGGCGAGGCCCACCGGGGGCTGGCGATGGCACTCTTTTCCCAGTGTTTTGCCGTGAGCGGCCTGACGGCGCCGCTGCTGGGGGGCTGGCTGCTGGATCGCCAGGGCCATGGGGTTGGTCTGTGGCTGGCCACCACGGGGGCCCTGCTCCTGGGTTTGCCCCTAGTGCGGCGGCTGGACCACTATTCGGCGGGCGTTTGTTGACTCCAGGCCTCATGGGGCAGGGGCTCCGTTCCGTATTCCCAATCGTCGTAATCGGGATCGTTGCGGATCTGCTGGTGAATCTGTTTCTGCACCTCGAAATCGTGGGGCCTGGCCTCTGCCGTGGTGGCGCCAACCGTTGAGGCAGCCTCAGCCCTTTCCGGTTGAGGTGTGGCCCCAGGCTTGGGGGAGGCGGGGGTGGGGGCGTCGCTGGGGTCCATGGATCTGGTCTGTCCTTCCCTCAGGAATCGATGCTCGCATGATTTTCTCTGATCGAAGGTGCTTTGCTCTCCCGCTGCTGCAGATAGGCCGCCACCGCCGTGGGGATGGTGGCATACACATGCTCTGCCCCCACCCGAGCCACCAGTCCACAGGCCTCCAGCTGGGCATGCAATTCCCGTTTCACCCGGGTGAGAGCCAGCCTCACGCCCCGCTCCGCCAGCTCCTCCTGGAGTTCGAGCAGCATGTCCGCCGCCGTGCTGTCGATCTCCACGATCGCCTCGCCGTTGAGCATCAGCCACGTCGCCGGTGGGTCAGCTCCAGCCAGGGCGGCCAGTGCGCGACGGCGAAAGTCCTCCGCGTTGGCAAAACACAGGGGGGCGTCGTAGCGAAAGAGCACCAGACCCGGGATGGTGCGGCCGCCCTCCCAATCCGCCACATCGTGGAAGCCCGCCATGCCCGGCACCTCCCCCATGACGGCGGCATGGGGCCGCGCCAGTCGACCGAAGAGCGCCACCACGGAGAGCCCAACGGCCAGGGCCACCCCCGGGAGCAGCCCCGTGAGCAGCACCCCCGCCAGGGTGCCCAGGGCCAGCAAGCATTCGCTCGGCCGAAAGCGCCAGAGCCGCAGGAAGGCCCCGGGCTCGATCAACCGCAGGGCCGCGTACACCACGATTGCCGCCAAGGCGGGCCGTGGGAACTGGCTCAAGAGCGGCCGCAGGCTCGCCAACACCAGCAGGGTGACCCCTGCGGCCACCAGCGCGTAGCGCTGGCTGCGGCATCCCGCCGCCTCCGCCAGGGCCGTGCGGGTGTTGCTGCTGCTCACGGGAAAGCCCTGCATCAGCCCACTCCCCAGATTCACCGCCGCCAGGGCCAGCAGTTCCCGATTGGCATCCAGCCTTTGCCCCCCGCGGTGGGCAAAGGCCCTGCCGGTCAGCACGGTGTCGGAGTAGCCCACTAGGGAGATCCCCAGGGCACCCGCCAGCAGGGGCTGCAGCTCAGCGAGGGACCCGGGTGGAGAGGGCAGCTGGGGCCAGGGGAGCCCGGCCGGGATGGCACCGATCAGAGCAACCCCCCTTTCCTCGAGGTGCAATAGCGGCACGGCCGCCGTGGTGAGCAACACCGCCACCAGGGGGCCTGGCCAGCTGGGTGCCCACCGCCGCAGGGCGAGCATGAGGGCCAGGGCCCCCAGGGCCACCAGCACGCTGGGGCCATGCACACTTCCCTCCGTAGCCAGCCTTTCCCGCACGGCGTCCACCAGGGTGTCGGCCCGCTGGCCCGTGCCCGTGAGGGCATGGAGCTGGCCACACACCATCAGAATCGCCACCCCCGCCAGGTAGCCCACCAGGATGGGTTTGGAGAGCAGATCCGCCAGAAATCCCAGCCGCAAGGCTGCGCCCATGGCACAGAGCCCCCCCACCAGGAGCGCGAGCACGCTGGCCGTGACGGCATAGCGCTGGGGATCCCCCGCCGCCAGGGGGGCCACCACGGCTGCGGTCATCAAGGCAGTGCTGGTTTCGGGGCCCACCGACAGCTGGCGCGAGCTGCCCAACAGGGGATAGAGGAGCATGGCCGGCACCATGGCCCATAGCCCCACCACGGGGGGTAGCCCCGCCAGCTCGCCATAGGCCAGGCACTGGGGCACCAGATAGGCCGCCACGGTGAGGCCAGCCAGCAGGTCTCCCCGTCTCAGGTCTGGCCGCGGCGGGCTCACACGTTGAAGAGAAACTCCATCACATCCCCCTCACACACCACATACTCTTTCCCTTCGCTGCGCAGCCAGCCTCGGTTGCGGGCCTCCGCCAGGGAACCCGCCTCCAGCAGTTGTTTGTAGCCAATGGTCTGGGCCCGGATGAAGCCCCGTTCAAAATCCGTGTGGATCACACCGGCGGCCTGGGGGGCCGTCATACCAGCGCGGATGGTCCAAGCCCGGGTTTCCTTCTCCCCGGTGGTGAAGTAAGTGCGAAGGCCCAGCAGGTCGTAGGTGGCGCGGATGAGGCTCTTCAGCCCCCCCTCGCTGACGCCAAGGCCCTCAAGAAATTCTTGCCGCTCTTCCTCCGGCAGGGCGATCAATTCCGCCTCCACCTGGGCGGAAATGGCCACGGCGGCCGCTCCCTCCTTTGCAGCAAGGGCCCGCACCGCCTCGGTGAAGGCATTGCCACCTGCCAGGTCGTCTTCGCTGACGTTGGTGGCATAGATGATCGGTTTGGCCGTGAGCAACCCCAGGGGCTTCACCAGGGCGGCTTCCTCCTCGCTCAGGGCCACACTCCGGGCTGCGCCGCCTGCCTCAAGGGCCTCCTGCAGCCTGGCCAGGGCCCCGTCCTCCAGCTGGGCCTCTTTGCTGGTGCGCAGCTGTTTCTTCAGGCGCTCCCGGCGCTTTTCGATCTGGGCGAGATCCGCCAGGCCCAGCTCCAGGTGGATCACCTCCGCGTCCCGCACCGGATCCACCGATCCCGACACATGGATCACGTCCCCGTCCTCGAAGCAGCGCACCACGTGGACGATGGCGTCCACCTCCCGGATGTTGGCCAGAAACTTGTTGCCCAGGCCCTCCCCCTGGCTGGCCCCCTTCACCAGGCCGGCGATGTCCACGAATTCCACCCGGGTGGGCACGATCTCGCGGGAGTGGGAGAGGTCGGAGAGTTGTTGCAGCCGCGTGTCTGGCACCGCCACCACGCCCGTGTTGGGTTCAATGGTGCAGAAGGGAAAGTTGGCGGCCTGGGCCTGGGCGTTGGCCACGAGGGCGTTGAAGAGGGTCGACTTGCCGACGTTGGGCAGGCCGACGATTCCGGCTTTGAGCATGGTCGGAAATCTAGGCTCCGCGGATCCAGCCCCCAGCCGCAAGACTGGGGGGACATCCGGCCCATCGATGACTGCCCCGCGACCGATCCGCCCCCTTGAGCCGGTGGCTTCTCCTCCCATGGCGGTGTCGAGCCCTCCCCGTGCCTTGCCATTGCGGAGAGCCCGATCCCGTCGCCCCCTCTGGATTGCCCTGGCCGCGCTCTTAGCTCTCCTGGCTGGCCTTGGGCTCTGGCAGCGCCAGCGCTCCGCCGCCCAGCAGAACGTGGCCCCCTTCACCACATTGGCCAGGAGCGGAAGTCTTCCGGGGGTCGTCACCGCCAGTGGTGAATTAGATGCGGTGGAGCGGGTCAATGTGAGCCCGAAGCGCCAGGGCCAGCTCCTGGAGCTCCTGGTGGATGAGGGAGACCGGGTGGAGCAAGGCCAACCCCTGGCCGTGATGGATTCCGGGGATCTCCGAGACCGGCTCGGAGAGCTGCAGGCCAACCTGCGTTCCACCCAGGCCGAGCTGGAGCGCAGCCGCAGCGAACTGGCCCGCAACCTGCCGCTCCACCGCCAGGGGGCGATCAGCCTCAACGACCTGCAGCGTTACCAGGCCGATTACGAGGTGAAGCGCATGGCGGTTGCCGCGGCGAAGGAACGGATCCAGCAACGCCAAGTGGAGGGCAACGAGTTGATCGTGCGCGCCCCGTTTGCGGGCGTCATCTCCCAGAGATTCGCCAAACCGGGTGCCTTTGTCACCCCCACCACCACCGCCTCCGCCACCGCTGGGGCCACAAGCTCTTCCATTGTGGAACTCTCCCAGGGGTTGGAAGTGATCGCCAAGGTGCCGGAGAGCGATCTGGGCCGGCTCCGTATTGGCCAGCCAGCTGACGTGCGGGTGGATGCCTTTACCGAGCGCCGCTTTCCCGCCCGGGTGCGGCAGATCGCCCCCCGTGCCGTGAAACTGAACAATGTCACCTCCTTTGAGGTGAAGCTGGAGCTGCTCAATCCACCCCCTGAACTGCGGATTGGCATGACCGCAGACGTGGACTTCAAAACCGGCAACCTGCCCGCCCGCACCCTTGTTCCCACGGTGGCGGTGGTCACCGAAAAGGGGCGGCCAGGGGTGTTGCTGGTGGGCAAGGATCGTCAGCCCACCTTCCAGCCCGTGGAACTGGGGGTGAGCAGCGGCAAGGACACCCAAATCCTCTCGGGCCTGGAACCCGGCACCCGGGTTTTCATCGATCTGCCCCCCTGGGCGAAGCAGAAGAAGCCATGAACCTCCTGGCCGCGGCGAGGATTCGCCCACTGGCATAACCATCGCCGAAGGGATTGTGGGCTTGGGCCATGGCGGCATAGGCCCCAGGGTCTTGGAGGAGACGACTGGCCTCCGCCACGATCGAGGTGCTCTCGGTGCCCACCAATTTGGCCGTGCCCGCATCAATGGCCTCGGGGCGTTCCGTGGTGCGGCGTAGCACAAGCACGGGTTTTCCCAGGGCTGGGGCTTCCTCTTGCAACCCACCGGAATCCGTCAGCAGCAAGGTGCAGCCCCTCATGGCCGCCACCAGACGGTCATAGTCGAGGGGTTCGGTGAGGAAAGCCCTGGGATGTTGACCCAGGAGAGCCTGGAGGGGCTCCCGCACGGTGGGGTTGCGGTGCAGGGGCAGCAATAGTGCGGTGTCGGGGAAAAGATCCAGGAGCGCCAGAAAACCTCTGCCGATGTCTTCCAGGCGCTCGCCCCAGTTTTCCCTCCTGTGCACCGTAGCCAGCAGAACGCGGTGGTGGCTCCAGGCAAGGCCTGGCACCTCCAGCTCTGGAGCGGTTTCCGCCATTTGCAGCAGAGCATCGATCACCGTGTTGCCGGTGGTGATCGTTTCGCCCACCACTCCGGATGCCTTCAGATTGGCGGCCGAGCGCTCCGTGGGGGCAAAGTGCAGGTGGGCGATCTGGGAGATCAGCCGTCGGTTGGCCTCCTCCGGGAAGGGATCAAGGAGGTTGTCCGTGCGCAGGCCGGCCTCCACATGTCCCACGGGGATCTGCTCATAGAAGGCGGCCAGGGCACTGGCAAAGGCCGTGGTGGTGTCTCCCTGCACCAGCACAAGGTCGGGCCGATGGCTCAGGAATTCCTCCCTTAGGCCCTGCAGGGCGGCGCAGGTGACATGGGTGAGGGTCTGCTGGGGCGCCATCAGCGCCAGGTCATGATCCGCCTTGAGCCCAAACAGGTCCATCACCTGATTCACCATTTCCCGGTGTTGCCCGGTGAGCACCACCCGTGTTCGAAAGTCCTCAGCCCGTAGAAACGCCAGGATCACAGGCGCCAGCTTGATGGCTTCAGGGCGGGTGCCCAAAACGATGGTGACCAGCGGCAGGGCACCGGCAGCAGCAGACAAGACCCGGTTGCAGACCCCTTGATCCTAGGGATGGCGATCGTCCACCCTGCCTGGCCACTGCGGTGGGTTGGGAGGAATGGCACCATGACCCAACCGTTGACGTGGGGCCATGGCCCAATCTTCCTCGCCGCGCCCCGTGGGTTCCGATCCGTTTGCGAAGACCACGGGGGGATCGGCCGCGCCCCCCCCACCACCGCCTCCCCCGCCGCAGGGATCCCTCAGCGGGGAAAGCCAGCAGCCAGGGTTGCCCCTACCGGGAATTCCTTCCCAACTTCCCGCCACGGTGGCAGAGATTGTGCGAATCGCATTTGCGAATCATTTTTCGGATGTTCACCTTGGCGTGGGGGAAGAGCCCCGCTTCCGCAGCCGGGGGGAGATCGTTCGGACAGCGTGGCCATCGACGGACAAAACCACGTTTCGAGAGTGGCTCCGCCAAATTCTCGAACCCTCTGATATTGATGTTTTTAATCGCGAAAAGGAGTACGACGGTTCCTATAGCTTTCCTTTTGTGCGTGTGCGAATCAATGCCCTGGAAACAGTGCGGGGAAGTGCCATGGTGTTGCGGCTCATCCCCACGCAGATCCCAACAATTGACCAATTAGATCTTCCATCCCAGCTGAAAAACCTATCGGAACGGACGAAAGGTTTAATCCTGATCACCGGTCCAACGGGATCAGGGAAAACCACCACCCTGGCGGCCCTGGTTAATCATATTAATACCACCATGAAACGCCATATTCTGACAATAGAAGATCCGGTGGAATTCGTGCATGAAAGCCAGCTTTCTCTCGTGCGCCAGCGGGAGGTTGGATTGCACACCAAGTTGCTGCCCAATGCCCTGCGTGCTTCCCTTCGGGAGGACCCTGACGTCATCGTCCTTGGCGCGATCCGAAATCATGAAACACTCAGTACCGCCATCGAAGCTGCCCAGGCGGGACACCTGGTTTTGGGGACCCTTCACACCACCTCTGTGGTTCGGACGATGGGATGGATGCTTGGTTTATCAACATCCCAAGATCAGGAGAGCATGCGCCATAGGATTTCCGAAACTCTAGTTGCAATTGTTTCCCAGGGATTAATAAAAACAATAGGCGGGAAGAGAACAGGATATTACGATTTCTTTATAAATACCGATGATTGTTCAGACTATATCGAAAGTGGGCAGCTTGATGGCATCGAGGCGGTCATGGCGCGGGGTTCAGCCGACGGCATGATGACGTTTAATCAATCCTTGCTTCGCCTGGTGGAGCAGGGACGCGTCACCCTGGAGGAAGCCATGCACCACAGCCTGAAACCCAAAGAACTCGACCTGGCCGCGCGGGAGGGCTCCTAATCCAGAGGTGGCATCAGCTGTGGTGAGACAGCCTGGCCAGGAGCAACACGGTGAGACCCACGGAAAGACCCACCATCGCCAACCTGCCATTCCAAATCTCCGCTTGGGGTGTGAACCCCCTTCGCCAAGCATTCAATTCCCGCTGGGAGACAGGTTCCGGCTGAGCATCGGGTTCGGATGAATCCAGCCTCTCTTGGGGCATGTCGGAGTGGGGAGCCGTTGCCATGGCTGAGACCCAGCTCGAGTTGGGCCAGAAAAGAAAAGGAAATCTACTGGATTCAGCGAGAAATGGATGGATCGGTGCGTCTTCGCGACGGCTGCCCTCGGCTCTGACCGCACCTGGGCTTTAAAAGCATGGATGGGGCTCGTAAAGCCGGCTGGCCTCCTCCAAGGGGCAACGGGCGGCCACCCCTAACCGAATCGAGCTGGCCTGTCCCTCCATCAGCCTTTGCAGGGCTGCTCGTCCAATCATGGCCGCATTATCTGTGCAATAGGAAAGGGGGGCCACCTGCCACTGAATCCCCCGGGCGCCAGCCCGCTCCTGCAGCAGGCAACGAAGCCTCCGATTCGCCGCCACCCCCCCCACGAGCACCAGGGTGTCCAGCCCCCCGTCCTCGGCACAGCGCAGGCTTCGATCCACCAGCACCTCCGCCACCACCTGTTCGAAACTGGCGGCCAAATCGGCGATGGGAAGGGGGGAGCCAAGATCCCGCAGTTGCTTCACCTGACGCCCGACGGCCGTTTTGAGACCGCTGAAACTGAAGTCGTAGGGATGGAATCCCCCCCCCGGGAGCGACACCCTCCCTTTCGGAAAGGCAAAACGCTTCGCATCCCCCTCCTTGGCGGCCTGCTCCACGGCCGGACCACCCGGATAGCCCAACCCCAGCACCCGGGCCACCTTGTCGAAACATTCACCGGCGGCATCATCCCTGCTGCGACCCAGCCGCTGATATCGCCCAGGACCATCCACCCGAATCAATTCGGTATGCCCGCCGCTCACAAGCAACACCAGATGGGGCAATGGTGGAGGGCTCACCTCCAGCCAGGCAGACCACAGGTGCCCCTCCAGATGATGCACCCCCAGAAAGGGCTTGTTGTGGAGTCGGGCCAGGGTGCGACCCATCACGGATCCGACCAAAAGGGCCCCCACCAGGCCAGGCGTCACCGTGGCTGCGATGGCGTCAATGGCCTTCAACGGCAACCCACTCTCCCGTTGCACCCTTTCAATCAACCCTGGTAGAGCCTCCAGATGCCGCCTTGAGGCGATCTCCGGCACGACACCTCCCCACCGGGCATGCTCCTCCACTTGGGAGGCCACCGCAGAAGCCAGAATCCCTTGCTCACCAACAATGGCGGCGGCGGACTCGTCACAACTTGTTTCGAGGGCCAGAACTGATGGCATGGGCCCCTTGGCCCTCCCTTACTCTCCGCGATGACATCCTGACCCGCGGCCCCCATCCATGCGCCGTCTCTTCGCCGTTCTCCTCGCCACCTTCCTGATCTTTGGATGGGCGCCCACGGCCCAAGCCGATATCGGTGGCCTCACGCCCTGCACGGAAAATGTCCGTTTCCAGCAACGGGCTGGAGCCGCCAAAACCGAACAGGCCAAAGCCCGCTTCAAGCTTTACAGCCAAGCTCTCTGTGGTACCGATGGCCTGCCCCACCTGATTGTGGATGGGCGTTGGAGCCATGCCGGTGACTTCATCATTCCTGGCATTGCCTTTCTCTACATCGCCGGCTGCATTGGTTGGGCTGGTCGCACCTATCTGATTGCTGTTCGCGGCGACAAGGACGCGACGATGAAAGAGATCCAGATTGATCTTCCTCTCGCCTTCAAAAGCACCCTCGCCGCAGCAAGCTGGCCCCTTGCAGCCCTTCGGGAATACACGGGTGGAAAGTTGGTTGAGGCCGATAGCAAAGTCACCGTCTCCCCCCGTTAAATCCTCAACCCACACTCCACCCCTTCATGGCCTAGCAGCCGAAAACACCATGAAAAAGTTCCTCACCACAGCACCTGTTTTTGCGGCCATCTGGTTCACAATCACGGCTGGAATCATGATCGAATTCAATCGTTTTTATCCCGACCTTCTGTTCCATCCGCTCTAGTTCAGCCAAATCTCCTTCCATTCATCAAAACGGCCCCAAGGGCCGTTTTTTGTTGGCGGCCTTATCAAACAACTCTTGTGCCCGTTAGGCCCATGAGGTGCTCCAGCTCATGGCCAGCCGCTTCCAGATCGCCATTGACCAGCACCGCGTCGAATTCCTTGGCTGCGGCAAGTTCCTCCCGGGCGCGGGCCAGTCTCCGCTGAATCGCCTCTTCCGCCTCCGTGCCGCGGGCGCGAATTCTTCGCTCCAGCTCCTCAAAGGAGGGAGGAGCCACGAAGATCTGCAGGCCGATGGGACAGCTGCGGCGCACCTGGCGGGCCCCCTCCAGCTCGATTTCCAGCAACACGGGTTGGCCAGCTGCCAAACGCTGTTCAACCGCCGCCCGTGGAGTGCCGTAACAGTTGCCGGCAAAGCTGGCCCATTCAAGGAATCCATCCCCCCTCACCCGTTGCTCAAAGTCCTCCGCCGTCAGGAAGAAGTAATGCACCCCTTCCTCCTCCCCTTGGCGGGGAGCGCGGGTGGTGGCCGACACCGAGAGCCACAGCTCAGGGTGGCGCTTCAACAGGGCCCGCACCAGGGTTCCCTTCCCCACCCCACTGGGTCCGGTGAGCACCGTGAGCCGTCCCAGTCCCTCTAGGGTGGAGTTGCGCGAGGGGATGGTCATCCTTTCGGCTGCAGTCGCCGCACAGTAGAGGTCGCCGAAGCCCTTCCCGCCGATGGGCCAGTCCCAACCCAACCCACGCCTGACTCCCATCGATGCCACCACCCTCCGTGCCCTGGTGGGGGAGCTCAGGGCCGCCCTGGTGCCCAGCCGGTTTGAGAAAGCCCAACAGAGCGATGGGCACACCCTCCAACTGGCCATCCGTCATCTGGGGGGCCTGCAGTGGCTCGAACTCAGCTGGATGGCGGAAGCCCCACGGCTGCTCGCCATCCCCCCCCCACCAAGGCAAGGGGATGGCAGCACCTTGGCCCGGCAGGTGCAGCATGGGCTGAGGGGCCTGGCCCTTGTGGCCATTGGACAGCAGGGCTGGGAGCGGGTCGTCACCCTTGATTTCGCCCCCCGCCCCGGTGAACCGGTCCAGCGCCAGCTGGTGCTGGAGCTGATGGGTCGCCATAGCAACTTTTTTCTGCTCCATGCCCAGGGACAGGTGATTGCCTTGGGACGACAGGTGCGTCTGGAGCAGTCCAGGTGGCGACCCATTGGCACGGGGGACCCGTACAGCCCACCTCCTCCTCTGCGGGGGGAACCACCCCGAAGGGTGGAATCCTTCGAAAGCTGGCAACGTCGCCTGTTGGCCCTACCCCAACCCCTCTCTGAGGCGTTGATGGAGTCCTACCAAGGGGTGAGCCCCACCCTGGTGCGCCAGCTTCTGGAGGCCTCCAGTCCGGGGGGAGACCCGCTCCCATCTGGACAGCTGGTGCAGGAGCTGGATGCCCTGCAGTGGGACCGACTTTGGCGGCAGTGGCAAGGCTGGCTCCAAGCGGTGGAAGAGGAACGGTTTGCATGGAGCCTCACCTCCCGGGGGGAGCTGCGCTGCTGGCAAGGGCCTTCAGCCCCGGACCATCCATCGGGGCCGCTGGTGATGAACGGGGCCCTCGCCCGGATCACCCAGGGTTGGTTGGACGCCCGCAAGCTGCGCCAGGACCGCCAAACGCTGCTCCACCGTCTCGGGGCTCTGCGGGAGCGGGAGGGGCGTCAGCTGGCCGAACAGGAGGCCCTCCTGGTGGCTGCGGCGGGAAGTGAAGAGCTGCAACGGCAGGCGGACGCGCTGCTTTGCCTCCCCTGCCCCCCCAAGGACCAGATTCAAGAGGCACAGGCCCTCTACAAGCGGGCGCGCAAACTGCGCCGTTCAGTGGCCGCCATCACCCCCCGGGTGCAAGCCCACCAGCAAAGATTGGCCTGGCTGGAGGAGGCCATGGTGTTTGCGGACCAGGCCGATCAGGCGGATCAGCTGGCCGCCCTGGAGGAAGACCTCCAACATCTGGAACCCAAGGCCAGGTCAGCTCCCTCGAAGGGGGGACCCCAAAGGCGGCGGGGGGAAGGCGAAAGAACCGCACCCCATCCCCTTGAACTCCTTTCCCCGTCAGGCCTCTGCCTCCAGGTGGGGCGCAACCATCGCCAGAACGATTGGATCAGCCTCCGGCAGGCCCGCCGGGGCGATCTCTGGTTTCACGCCCAGGAGGTGCC
Source organism: Cyanobacteriota bacterium (assembly GCA_035284825.1). Lineage (GTDB taxonomy): Bacteria > Cyanobacteriota > Cyanobacteriia > PCC-6307 > Cyanobiaceae > Cyanobium. Next base: position 14,774 of record JAYKHG010000106.1, on the reverse strand, counting down.
GGGCAGCCACGTGGTGTTGAAAGCATCCGCAGGGCCTCCTGCTGATGCGGACCTCAAGGCCGCGGCGGATCTCGCGGCCCACTTCAGCCGTGGGAGGGGGAACACCAGGGTCCCGGTGGTGATGGTGCCCACGGAAGGATTGCAACGGCTTCCCGGAAGTGCCATCGGCACCGTGCGCCATCGGGGGGGGGAGATCCTTTGGGGGCATCCTGAGCAGGCCCAACCGCTGCTGGGGGGTTCCTAAGCTCACCACCAGCCATGAACGACCTCTCCCCCCTGTCCCACCCTTCCGAGTCCCCTTCACCGGAGGAGGCCATCAGCTTCGAGGATGAGTTGCCAGGGGACGTGGAGATGACCCTGGTGGAGCATTTGGAGGAACTGCGCCGGCGCATCCTCCGGGGTCTTTTGGTGCTGGTGGTGGCCGCCGCCGCCGCCCTGCTGGTGGTGCGCCCTCTGGTCAGGCTCCTGGAGCAACCCGCCCAAGGCATCCGCTTCTTGCAGTTGGCGCCTGGGGAATTTCTCCTGGTCTCCCTGAAAGTGGCGGGCTATGCGGGTTTGGTGCTGGCCCTTCCCTGGTGGTTGTTTGAGGGGCTGGCGTTCGTGCTGCCGGGGTTGACTCGGCGGGAACGGCGCCTTTTGGCCCCTGCGGTGGGGGCCTCCAGCCTGCTCTTTTTCGCCGGCTTGGCGTTTGCCTGGTGGGCCCTGGTGCCGGCCGCCTTGAGGTTTCTTGTCAGCTATGGCGCCGATGTGGTGGAGCCTCTCTGGTCCATTGAGCGGTATTTGGATTTTGTGCTGTTGCTGATGGTGGCCACCGCCCTGGCCTTCCAGCTCCCGGTGTTGCAACTGGTGCTCGGAGCGCTGGGTTTGCTGGATGCACCCACCATGGTGCGGGCCTGGCGTTGGGTTGTGCTGGTGAGTGCCCTCGCTGGAGCGGTCCTCACCCCATCCACGGATCCGATCACCATGCTGCTTCTCTCCGGGGCCATCACGGCCCTCTACGCCCTTGGCGTGGCCTTGGTGGCCCTGAGTCAGTCGGGACGTTGGCTCCCACGCCCCTCCAGTCTTCCTTGACCCAAACCACTCAAAGCAGGAACTCCACGGCCCGAGCATCCGACACCACCAGGGCAAGGGAGAGGGCTTTGCCGATCCTGGGTCGATCCTTTCCCTGCTCCAACCAGGTGCGCACCTGGTCAGCCACCCCCAAGGCATTCAGCGTGGCCGCCACCTGTTCCACCCTTTCGCCATAGGCCTGCGGACCCATCGGGAACGACTGCTGCTCCAGATGCCCCCACATCACTTGGAAGTAGAGGCGACCCTGACGCTGCACCAGCCTCAGGTCATAGGAGGCTTGCCAACGGCGCTGCAGCAACCCGATCAACTCAGCGGCGCTGAGGGCGACCTCGGGCTCGGCCATGGGCTGTGGTGTCATCGCAGCGAAATCATTGTGGGGCCTTTCACCACACATCGAACCGTGAAGCCTTCCACCGGAGGCGGCCTTTCGCTCCCAGCAACGACCGGGTGCAGTTCATAATGTCCTGGCGAAAGCCCGCCGCCCTTCCCGTTCTGCCATATGACCCAGATTCCTGCTGCGTCTTCCTCTGCTGACGTGCCCGGAATGGGGCGACGGCAGTTTATGAATTTGCTCACCTTCGGCACCATCACTGGGGTCACCCTTGGTGCCCTCTATCCAGTGGTCCGTTACTTCATTCCCCCCAAGGCGGCTGGGGCCGGCGGTGGCACCACGGCAAAAGATGAGTTGGGCAACACGGTCACCGCGACAGGTTGGCTCTCTTCCCACAAGGAAGGCGATCGAAGCTTGGTTCAGGGCCTCAAGGGAGACCCCACCTACTTGATCGTGGAGGGTCCTGAGGCCATCGGCAACTACGGCATCAACGCCATCTGCACCCACCTGGGCTGCGTTGTGCCCTGGAACAGTGGAGCCAATAAGTTCATGTGCCCCTGCCATGGCAGTCAATACGACGCCACAGGAAAGGTGGTTCGTGGACCGGCGCCCCTCTCCCTCGCCTTGGCCCATGTCTCCGTGGATAACGACACCGTATTTGTGAGCCAGTGGACGGAAACCGACTTCCGCACCGGAGAGTCCCCCTGGTGGGCCTGATCTTCCCACCCCCTTTCCCCTCCCCCTTCCGTTTGCCTGCTTCCGCCGTTTCACCCATGCGTCGTCCCCTTCAGGCCCTCCTCGCCACCCTCCCCTCCCTCTCCCTCTCCCTCACCGCCCTGCTCGGGGGGGCCAGCCCCAGCTGGGCCTATCCCTTCTGGGCGCAGCAGAACTACGCGAGTCCCCGCGAAGCTACGGGCAAATTGGTTTGTGCCAACTGCCACCTGGCAAAGAAAGTCACCCGGGTGGAGGTGCCCCAGGCGGTCTTCCCCGACACGGTGTTCAAGGCTGAGGTGAAGATTCCCTATGACGCCACGGTGAAGCAGGTGGCAGCGGATGGATCTGCCACCGGACTGAACGTGGGGGCTGTGGTGATGTTGCCCGAGGGCTTCAAGCTCGCCCCACCTGAGCGATTGAGCGAAGAACTGAAGGAAGAAACCACCGGGATTTATTATACCCAATACAGCGAAACCCAGCCCAACATTCTCTTGGTGGGTCCCCTTCCCGGCGAACAGCACCAAACGATTGTTTTCCCGATCCTCTCTCCCGATCCAGCCACGGACAACAGCATCCACTTCGGTAAATATCAGCTCCACGTGGGTGGAAACCGTGGCCGTGGCCAGGTGTATCCGACGGGTGAGAAGAGCAACAACGGTGTCTTCACCGCCCCCGTCGCCGGCACCATTGCCTCCATCACGGAAGATGAGAAAGGTGGCCAGGTGATTGAGATCACCAAGGCCGATGGCAGCTCGGTCACGGAAACGGTGCCCGCAGGTCCCACGTTAATCGTGAAGGTGGGTGAAGCCGTGGAGGCTGGAGCTCCTTTGAGCAATGATCCCAACGTTGGAGGGTTCGGCCAGGTGGATGCCGAGGTGGTTCTCCAAAATCCATTCCGGATCTATGGACTACTGGCCTTCTTGGGTTCCGTGGCCCTGGCCCAGATCCTGCTGGTGCTGAAGAAGCGTCAGGTGGAGAAAGTCCAGGCGGCTGAGGGGATCGTCTGACCCCAGCCACCTCCATGCCCCTGGCCCTGTTCACCTCCCCCGGGCCCCAGCTCCAGCTGGGGCCCTTCACACTTCGCTGGTACGGGCTGCTGATCGCCGCAGCCGTGGTCCTCGGTCTTCTGCTGGCACGTCGCCTGGCGGGGCGCCGAGGCATCGATCCAGCCCTTGTGAGCGATCTGCTGCCAATTCTCGTCATTGGTGCCGTGCTCGGGGCCAGGATCTACTACGTCCTCCTGGAATGGCGCCACTACCAAGGGCAGTGGGGAGAAATGCTGGCCGTCTGGCATGGGGGCATCGCCATCCATGGAGCTCTCCTTGGGGGCACCCTGGCCACCGTGTTGTTCTGCCGTTGGCATCGCCAACGCTTTTGGCCCCTGGTGGATGTGCTCATGCCCGCTGTGGCCCTGGGGCAGGCGATGGGCCGCTGGGGAAACTTCTTCAATTCAGAGGCGTTTGGTCTTCCCACCGATCTGCCATGGAAGCTCACCATCCCCCCATCTCGCCGCCCGCCTGAATTCTTCAACCAGGCCACGTTCCATCCCACTTTTCTCTATGAATCCCTGTGGAACCTGGGTGTGTGCGCCTTGCTGTTGGTCCTCTTCCGGCAGAGCTCCCGGGGGCGGCTTGAGCTGCCGCCAGGTGCCCTGAGCTGTGTTTATTTGATGGCCTACAGCAGCGGTCGTTTCTGGATTGAAGGCCTCCGCCTAGATCCCCTCTGCCTGCTCTCCCAACCACCCTTTTGCAGCGGCGGACTGCGCATGGCCCAACTGGTGAGTTTGTTGATGATCGCCCTTGGGGCCATCGGCCTTTGGTGGCTCTACGGCCGCCGCTTGTCTTTACCCGACCCGGCTGGCCTCTCCTGATGGGTGAAACCTCCCTTCCGCCCGTCCAGATTGTGGGGGCAGGCCCCGGGGCGCCAGACCTGCTCACCCTTCGGGCTGCCGCCGCGATCCAGCAGGCCCAAGTGCTTCTCTGGACCGATTCCCTGGTGAACCCCCGCATCGCTGCCCTGGCGCCACCAGAGTGCGAACGGATTGGCACCAGCACCCTCACCCTTGAGGAGGTGATGGATGCCCTTGTGCAACGGGCCCGTTGCGGCTTGCGGGTCGTGCGCTTGCACGATGGAGATCCCTGCCTCTACGGCGCCCTGGCTGAACAGATCACCCGCCTGGCCGATGAAGGACTGGAGGTCGAGGTGGTCCCCGGTCTCAGTGCCTATCAGGCCACGGCGGCGGCCCTGGGAAGCGAGCTCACCCTGCCGGGTGTGGTGCAAACCATTGTCCTCAGCCGGGCCGGCGGCCGCACGGGGATGCCGGAGCGGGAGTCCCTTGGGCGGCTGGCGGCCCTGGGGGCCTCCCTTTGCCTTTATCTCAGCGCCCGGCACGTGGAGGAGGTCGAGCGGGAGCTGTTGCTGCACTACAGCGCTGAGACGCCCGTCGCCATTGGCTATCGGGTGAGCTGGCCAGACCAGTGGCTTCAAGTGGTGCCCCTCCATCAGATGGCCGCCACCAGCCGGGAGCGCGGCCTCATCCGCACCACCCTCTATGTGGTCAGTCCAGCCCTGGCGGGTCCAGGACAGGCCCGATCCCTGCTCTATTCCGCCCACCACAATCACCTCTTCCGCGGTGGCGCCTGAAACCGGCCATACCCTGGGGGGGCGTCCCTCCCCAATGGTTGTGCCCTCGCCCCAGCTCAAGTGCCTGGATCAGGCCCTCTTTGATGCGGTCTCCGCCGAGGCTCGCCAGTCACCCCGCCTGCGCCGCAACCACAACCTCCATGCGGAGCCCGAGCTGGTGCAGCGTTTCTTGAATGTGATGCAGCCAGGCACCTATGTCCGCCCCCATCGCCACCTGCGGGCCGCACCGGGGGAGGGGTTTGAGTGTTTTGTTGTCCTCCAGGGGTCCATGGGATTGCTGCTCCTCGATCCCAAGGGCGCAGTGATCCAACAGTTGCGCCTCGATGGGGAGGGCCCCTTGCGGGGCGTGGAACTTCAAGAGGGAATCTTCCACACCCTTGTTGCCCTGGCCCCCGACACGGTGATGTTTGAAATCAAGCAGGGGCCTTATCAACCTGCCAGCGACAAGGATTTCCTGGGCATTTTCCCAGCGGAGGGCTCCCCTGAGGCCCAAACCCAGGAATGGATCTGGCGCCAGAGATTCCTCCCACAGAAGGCCTCAGACGTGGGTGGTTTGGTTTGAGAGCTGGGAACGCCGGCAAAAACCGCAGGTTCCCCAAAGCGCCATCTCTCCGGTCGGTGCAGGCCTCCCACAGGAGGGGCAATCCGCCAGGCCATGGACATCAATGCGGCTGGGGTGTCTTGCCCAGACATCGGCCTCAGCCTCTCCCCCGGGCGTGGGGAGTGCAGAGGGGTAGTGCTGTTGCACCCTCACGTCGCGGACGGCAAACCCCGCGCCCCTGAGGGATCCCAGCAGCTGGTGACGGGTGTAAAGCAACCCCTGGAGCCAGGGACCCGGTGCCGCACCCACCGTGAGGACCCCTCCCTGTAACGAAAGCGGGCGGCAATGGGGGGCCAACTGGGCCCCGGCCAGCCGCGGCCACGCCTGCCACAGGGCAGCCAAGTGCCCGTCTCGCTCCCATTGCCCTTGAAGGGTGGCCAAACAGGCACCAATGCCCTCCGCAGGCGGCGGGGGGGCAGGCTGCAGGAAAGAAATGTTGCCAACAACCCATTTGTTGTGGGAATCAGGGCTGAACTGGCGAGCCGCTGGCTTCCGCTTTCGGCGGCGTCCACGGACCGAGGGAGTTGGGTCGCTCATGGTGGGCCAAGCAGAGGGGAAGAGGTGGCTGGCATGGTTCGGCTAACACCAGAGCCGAAGTCCCCGAACAGAGATACCTTCGGTAACGTACTTCCAACTTTGCCCCGGCCCATGGGCTTTTTTGATCGGCTCAGCCGCCTGCTGCGCGCCAACCTCAATGATCTTGTCAGCAAGGCAGAGGATCCGGGCAAGATCTTGGACCAATCCCTGGCTGACATGCAAGCCGACCTGGTGAAACTTCGCCAGGCGGTGGCAACCGCCATTGCCAGCCAGAGGCGCCTTCAGAACCAGGCGGAGCAGGCTGAGACCCAATCCAAGGCTTGGTATCAGCGCGCTGAAGTGGCCCTTCAAAAAGGGGAAGAGTCCCTGGCGCGGGAGGCTCTGTCCCGCCGCAAGACCTACCAGGACACCGCCACAGCCCTGAACAACCAGATCAACAGTCAGGCGGGACAGGTCGACACCCTCAAAAAGAGTCTCACCGCCTTGGAAGGCAAGATCGCTGAGGCGAAGACCAAGAAGGACATGCTCAAGGCCCGGGCCCAGGCAGCCCAAGCCCAGGAGCAGTTGCAAACCGCCGTGAACAATCTCGGCACCAACAACGCCATGGCGGCCTTCGAGCAGATGGAGGAGAAGGTGCTTAACCTGGAGGCCCGCAGCCAAGCGGCCGCAGAGCTGGCAGGGGCTGACCTGGAATCCCAATTCGCCGCCCTGGAGGGCAGCGATGTTGACGATGAGCTGGCAGCGCTCAAACAGAGATTGGAGGGAGGCCCCAACCCCATCCAACTTCCCGCCCCCAACGGCCCGATCCCCCAGCTGGAGCCCGTGAAGGCCGCGGAGGTGGACGCAGAGCTGCAGGAGCTGAAACGCTCGATTGACAAGCTTTGATCCATACAATTTGACCTGTGTTGATTCCATCCCGTGGCTGATCCCCTCCCTTCCCCTGCATCAGCCGTTGTTGACCTCAACGATGGCACTGTGGCGGCGGGAGCCCTCACGGATGCCGATCTCCTCTTGCTGGATGTTTGGGCGGCTTGGTGTGGGCCCTGTCGTCTCATGGCTCCCTTGATGACCTGGGCAGCCCAGGCCTACGGAGACCGGTTGCAGGTGGCCAAACTCGAAGCGGATCCCAATCCCCTCACCCTCGAAAAGTTGGGGGTGCAGGGGCTTCCCACCCTGATCCTCTTCCGTAAGGGCAAAGAAATCGCCCGCCATGAGGGGGCCATTCCCCAGGTCCAGCTCAAGGCCTTTGTGGATGCCCACCTCTGACCACGTGGATGCCCATTTCAGAGCGGGTCTCCCGGCTTGGCAGCGGGGTCTTTGCTCGCAATGATCAGCGCAAGCTGGCCTACCTGAAGGCCCGCTCCAGCCTGAATCGCGATCAGGATCCAGGACCGCTCCTCGATCTATCCCTTGGTTCCACCGACTTGGCCCCGCCCGCTGTGGTTCTGGAGGCCATTGCAGCGGAGCTCCATCAGCCCTCAAGTGCGGCCTATTGCCTCCATGGAGCCACACGACCGTTCCGCGAGGCGGCTGCCGCCTGGGTGAAGCGCCGCTTTGATGTGGCCGTAGATCCCGACCGGGAGGTGTTGCTACTGATCGGTTCCCAGGAAGGCACGGCCCATCTCCCCCTGACAGTGCTCAATCCGGGGGATCCCGCCCTTGTTCTCGATCCCTGCTACCCCTCCCATCTGGGGGGTCTGCACCTGGCCTCGGCGACCCCCGTGCTGCTGCCCCTGCAGGAGGAGCATGGATGGAGGCCTGCCTTCGAGACCCTGTCTGAAAGTGTTTGGGCGGACCTCAAGTTGATGGTGCTCGGCTTCCCCCATAACCCAACAGCCACCACCGGAGAGCAGTGTTGGCTGGAAGAGGCCGTGGAGAGGGCCATCGACCATGGGGTTGTGCTTGTCCATGACAACCCCTATGTGGATCTGGCGCTGGAGGGCACGGCTCCAGCCCTGTTGCGCCACAGGGACTGGCGTCGCTGTGGCATTGAGCTCTTCTCGTTCTCCAAGAGCTGGTGTCTGGGGGGCTACCGGCTGGCCTTCGCCGTGGGAGCAGAAGGGTTGATCGCAGCTTTGCGGCAGCTCAAGGGTGTGGTTGATTTCAACCAGTCTCTGGCCCTGCAGGCGGGAGCCATCGCCGCCCTGGAGGAGGCACCTGAGTGGCCTGCTCAACTGCGGGAGATCTACCGGGAACGCCGGGATCGGATGGTGTTGGCGTTGCAGGCGGCTGGATGGGTGGTCCCCCGTCCCTCCATGGCTCTCTATCTGTGGCTGCCCCTCCCCCCGGCTGCTCGCCTGCTCGGTCTCTCCTGTGAGGACGTCGCCGCTTCCCTGTTGAAGGCCACCGGGGTGTGCCTCACCCCCGGGTGTGGATTCGGTCCTGGGGGGGAGGGCTGGCTGCGCTTGGCGTTGGTTCATCCCCCTGATGTCTTGGAGGAGGCAGCCGTGAGGATGGGCCGGTGGCTGGCCGCTTTGTGAAGGCCCCCCAACCGTGGCAGCTGCGCCACCTGCCCGTGTGTGCCAGCACCGAAAAGGAGTTGGAGCGTTGGCTCCACCAATGCTCTGGTGTTGCACCCCTGCGGTTGGAGCGACCCCGGGCTGTGCTGGCCAGCCACCAGCGCTTTGGCCATGGCCAACATGGCCGGATCTGGCAATCCCCTCCGGGAGGGATCTGGCTCAGCGCCGCTCTTCCGTGGGCCTCGGAGGAACCTCTCGCGGCCGCTCCTGGCCTGGCTGTGGCGGTGGGTCTTCTCCGCCAACTGAGCGCCCTGGGGGTTGAGGGGCGGCTCAAATGGCCCAATGATCTTCTGCTCCAGGGCAGGGATGGACAATGGCGCAAGCTGGCTGGCCTTCTCTCCGGCCTTCGTCTTCGAGGCTCCTGGGTGCGCTGGGCACGCATTGGGCTTGGTCTCAATGGGTGCAACCCTGTGCCCAAGGGAGCGACCAATCTGGTGGGGGCCCTGGGCAGGGTCCGTGCCAGACCACGGTTCTGGCTGCCACGGGTGTTCGCCGCCCTGGATTGGGCCATGGCCACTGCGGAGAAGCCTGAACAGGTGCGGCAAGAAGCGGAGGCGCTTCTTTGGGTTCCCTCAAGGGAATTGATGATCGACAGCGCCCCCTGGCGGATCCAGGGGCTCACCCGCCAGGGGGGATTGGCCCTTCGATCCGGCGATGGCCGGCAGACCGTCCTGCACCACTCCTGGCCAGAGGGGATGGAGAGTCCTTACATTGGCTGCGACTATTAAGACAGTGCGGCCGCATCTTGATGGGATGCTCCGCGCCCCCACCCCCCAGCCATGCTCCGTCGTCTACGTCCATTGATCCTGGCAGCTGCCTGTGGGGCCCCTTTGGCGGGCACTTCCCTTGGACTCGCCCAGTCGGAGAATCTTCCCATCCCAGCCCAAGAAGGTGCGGCATCGATCGCCCCCTCCCCCCCTTTAACGCCTCCTCCGCCGGTCCCCCCCGCACCTGTTCCGGCAGCGGAGTTGCCCCGACCTGAGCCCGTCTTGCCCACGCCTGCCCCCGCAACGGCGGAGCGTGCGGATCCTCTCCGCCCAACCCAAGAGCAACTGGCTGGCGATCGCCCCCAGCGATTTGATGCATCGCTCGACGCCTTGGTCCGAGATGGGATTGTCACCCCCAAGGAGCGGGTGCGGGTTCGTGGCTCGTTGGTGCTGGATCCGGTGCCTGGCCTCAGGAGGCAGGCATGCAGCAGCGGTGCCCTCTCCGCCGACGAGTGCAGAACTGGTGTGGTGTTCCGCGGGCGGAGCCGACCTGACAGCGAGGCGCTTTTTGGCCCGGGCGTTTCTCCCTCGGATTCGGGTGGCGCTGGCGCAGCCTTCTCTGGCCAGGGCATGGCCCGTGAAGGCATTGCAGCCTCCCCCCTGCCACCCATCAGTGTGCCGGTCAACGCCCTATTGGCAGGGGTTGGGGGTCGCTTTCGGCTCACGGATGTCTTCCGGCTCACCCCCCGACCCTCACCGATTGGTGGCAACGGCAACCGTGGTCTTCTGTTTCCTCTGATCGGCTCAGCCGTCACCACGAGCAACTTTGGCTGGAGGCTCCACCCCATTCTGGGCTCCTGGATCATGCATTCCGGACGGGATTTGGCAGCACCGGAGGGCACGCCGGTGGTGGCTGCCCTTTCCGGCCAGGTGGTGAGCAGCGGCGATGCGGGTGGTTATGGCCTGGCCATCGAGATCGAACACGAGCGCCCCATGCGACGCACCCTCTATGGCCACCTGTCCGAGCTCTATGTCAAACCTGGGGACACCGTCCGCCAAGGTGAAGTGATTGGCAGGGTGGGAAGCACGGGCCTGAGCACCGGCCCCCACCTGCACTTCGAACTCCGTCTGCCCCAGGATGGGGGGTGGGTGGCCACCGATCCTGGGGAGATGATGCCTGCGGAGATGCTCACAGCGTTGCGTTTGCCAGGGGTGCCAGCGGGTTCTGCCGTAGCCGCTGGGGGCCAGTCACCCGATGCCGTGGCCCTGCTCATTGGCCAATTGCTGCAAACCCTGGAGCGCCCCGCAAGCTCGACGGGGCCTGGATCTCTCCAGTCACCAGCGCCTGTCCCCCAGACCCAACGGCAATCTGGCTAACCCACGATCCGTCCATCACGGAAATGCACGACCCGTTGGGCTCGTTGTCCAACATCTTGCTCGTGGGTCACAATCAAGATGGTGATCCCCTCTTGATTCAGATCGTCGAAAAGGTTTAGGACTTCTGCTGTGGTCTGGGAATCGAGGGCTCCAGTGGGTTCGTCCGCCAACAGGAGGGAGGGGCGATTGATGATGGCCCTGGCAATCGCCACCCGCTGTTGCTGTCCCCCGGAAAGTTGGTTTGGCCGGTTATCGAGCCGATGGCCCAATCCAACCCGCTCAAGGGCCGCTTCTGCCCTTTGCCGACGCTCTGCGGCTGGGACACCCGCATAAATCATCGGCAAGATCACATTCTCCAGGGCGCTGAATTGGGGGAGCAGGTGAAACTGCTGGAACACAAACCCCAGTTGGCTATTCCGGATGTCGGCAAGTTGGTCATCCGTCAGACCTTCCACCTCGATGCCATTGAGCCAATAGCGGCCATGGGTGGGTCGATCCAGGCAACCAAGGATGTTCATGGCCGTGCTCTTGCCTGATCCCGAGGTGCCCATCACCGCAAGGTAGTCGCCGCGGTTGACGCTCAGGCTCACATCCCGGAGGGCATGCACCTGGGTGTCCCCTTCCCCGTACACCTTGTCCACATGTTCGAGGAGAGCAAGGGTCGCAACACCTTCCGGCTCCGCTGGCCGTGGTGGATGGGAATCAGCCGACTGCAGCTGCATTGGCACTGGCCAGGGCGGCCTGGAGGATAGGAGTTCCAGCAACGGTGGAACTGGCCCAATCAAACAAGGGACTGGAAAGGATGCCACCAATCGCTGTCACCACCACACAACCCACGAGAGCAGCGCGGAGGGGCTGCATTCCAGCGAGGTTCCACTGGATGGGGGGGTAGGCCTTCACCACATCAGAAGCCTCATGGGGTTCCTTCACCACCATCATTTTGATGACCGAGATGTAGTAGTAAATAGAAATCACTGAGGTCACCAGGCCAACGATCACAAGCAAATATTGGTGGTCAGCCCAGCCCGCAAAAAAGAGGTAGATCTTGCCGAAGAAACCAAGCATCGGTGGAATTCCCCCAAGGGAGAGCAAACACAAGCTGAGTCCAAGCGTAATGAGGGGATCCTTCTGATAGAGCCCCGCATAATCGGCAATGCGATCACTACCGGTGCGTAGGGAGAATAAAATGATGCAGGCAAACGCTCCCAAATTCATGAACAGATAGGCAGCCATGTAGAGCACCATCGAGGCAAAGCCTTCCTCCGTGCCACAGACGAGGCCGATCATCACGAAACCAGCTTGGCCGATGGAGCTGTAGGCCAGCATCCGCTTCATGGAGGTTTGAGCCAGGGCCACCACGTTGCCAAGCACCATGCTCAACACGGCCAACACGGTGAACAGAAACTTCCATTGGGCATCAAAGCTGTCGAAACACCCCACCAGGATCCTCAGGGCCAGGGCGAAACCAGCTGCCTTGGATCCCACGGAAAGGAACGCCACCACAGGCGTTGGGGAGCCCTCGTAGACATCGGGCGTCCATTGGTGGAATGGCACGGCGGCGATCTTGAAAGCCACGGTGGACAACACAAACACCAGGGAAAGGGCAGCGATCGGAGCGCTGCTGCCAGCCAAGGCAACTCCGATGGCCTCCAACCTGGTGTTCCCCCCACTCAGTCCGTAGAGCAGGGAAGCGCCGTAAAGGAAGACGGCAGCCGCAGCGGAACCCACAAGAAGGTATTTGAGCGCCGCCTCTGAACTGCGTGAATCCCGCTTCATGTAGCCCGAGAGCAGGTAGCTGGCCACGGAAAGCGTTTCCAAAGAAATGAAGACGCTCACCAGATCCGTTGCCCCACACAGGAACATCCCCCCCAGGGTGGCGGCGAGAAGGATCGCGGCATATTCCCCGAGGGGTGTGCCGCTGCGCTCCACGTATCGCCAACTCAGCAGCAGGGAGATCAGGGTGGAACCGGCCACCACGGCGCGAAACGCGATGGCGAGATTGTCAGCCAAGAAGGCACCCAGGAAAGAGGCCTCGAGCGACCCATTCCATTGGAGTGCCAGGAGGACCAGGGCGGCGCCCAGGCCCGCGTAGCAGATCGGCGGGACCCAGCGGCTGGCGGTTTTTTCACCGGCCAGGTCCACCAACAGACAGGCCAGAAGGGCCATCAACACTGCGGATTCCGGGGCAATCGCTGCCGCGTTCAATTGCAAACCGATGTCGGCAACCACAGCCAGGTCCCAATCGTTGCAGCGGACTGTAGCGGCGCTGGCGGCTGATTTAGGCGCCACAGCAGCGCTGCCGATTCGCGAAACGTTGCCCCGAAGGGCGCCTCAATGCGATATAGAGGTTCAACCGGTCTGATCCCTCTCCTGTGGCGCACACCCTGGTGATCGTCGAGAGCCCCACCAAGGCCCGCACCATCCGGAACTTCCTGCCCAAGGACTTTCGGGTGGAGGCCTCCATGGGCCACGTGCGCGACCTCCCCAACAACGCCAGTGAAATCCCCGCAACCCACAAGGCGGAAAAGTGGGCCAACCTCGGCGTGGATACGGCCCATAACTTTGAGCCCCTCTACGTGGTGCCCAAAGACAAAAAGAAGGTGGTCAAAGAATTGAAGGATGCCCTCAAGGGGGCGGATCAGCTCCTGTTAGCCACGGATGAGGATCGAGAAGGGGAAAGCATCAGCTGGCATTTGCAGCAGCTCCTGGACCCCAAGGTGCCGGTGCAGCGGATGGTGTTTCACGAGATCACCAAGCCGGCCATCCAGCGGGCCCTGGAAACCCCTCGTGCCATCGACATGGAGTTGGTGCATGCCCAGGAAACCCGGCGCATCCTCGACCGTTTGGTGGGCTACACCCTCTCCCCCCTGCTCTGGAAGAAGGTGGCCTGGGGATTGTCCGCCGGCAGGGTGCAATCCGTTGCGGTGCGTCTTTTGGTGCAACGGGAACAGGCTCGCAGGGCGTTTCGCAGCGGCAGCTACTGGGATCTCAAAGCCTCCCTGGAAACCAAGGCGGTGGGCTTTGAGGCCAAGCTCACCCATGTGGGCAAGGATCGGGTGGCGGGGGGCAGCGATTTTGATGAAACCACCGGCGCCCTCAAAGGTGGCAGCAAGGTGAAGCTTCTCAGCGAAGGGGAGGCCCGATTGCTGCAGGAGAAGGTGCAGCAGGCCCCCTGGATGGTGTCAGCAGTGGAAGAAAAGCCCACCGTGCGCAAGCCGGTCCCCCCTTTCACCACCAGCACCCTGCAGCAGGAGGCCAACCGCAAGCTGCGCCTCTCGGCCAGAGACACCATGCGCACGGCGCAGGCGCTGTACGAGCGGGGGTTCATCACCTACATGCGCACCGACTCGGTCCATCTCTCCGATCAAGCGGTGCAGGCGGCCCGCAGCTGCGTGGCCACGAAATATGGAAAGGACTACCTGTCCCCCTCCCCACGCCAGTTCCAAACCAAGGCTCGTAATGCCCAGGAAGCCCATGAGGCGATCCGCCCGGCGGGAGAGGCCTTCCGCACCCCCTCAGAGACCGGCTTGGATGGCCGGGAACTAGCCCTCTACGAACTCATCTGGAAGCGCACCGTGGCCTGCCAGATGGCTGACGCCAGGCTCACCCTGCTGGCGGTGGATCTGGAGGCTGGCGGGGCCACCTTTCGCTCCAGTGGGAAGCGCATTGATTTCCCAGGTTTTTTCCGGGCCTATGTGGAAGGAAGTGATGACCCCGACGCCGCCCTGGAGGGCCAGGAGGTGTTGCTCCCTCCCCTGGTGGTGGGGGAGAGCCCCAGTTGCAAAGGGGTGGAGGCCCTCGGTCACCAGACCCAGCCCCCCGCCCGCTACAGCGAGGCCGCTCTGGTCAAGACCCTCGAAAAGGAAGGGATCGGCCGTCCATCCACCTATGCCAGCATCATTGGCACCATTCAAGATCGGGGTTACGCCACACTCCAGAACAATGCCCTGATTCCCAGTTTCACGGCCTTTGCGGTCACCGCCCTGCTGGAACAACACTTCCCGGAGCTGGTGGATACGGGATTCACCGCCCGAATGGAGAGCTGTCTGGATGACATCTCCGCCGGAAAGACACCCTGGCTCCCCTATCTGGAGAAGTTCTACAAGGGAGAGGAGGGACTAGAAGCCCAGGTGCAACGCCGGGAGGGGGACATCGACCCCACCACCTCCCGGACCATTGCCCTCGAGGGTCTGCCCTGTGTAGTGCGCATCGGCCGTTTTGGTGCCTATTTGGAGAGCAAACGGGAAGGGGAAGATGGCAGCGAAGAGCTCTGC
>JAYKHG010000105.1:0-28618 GCA_035284825.1 Cyanobacteriota bacterium | reverse complement strand
GCTCCCGATCTTCATCGCTGATCTCCCAAAACACATAGGCCCACTGCGGATCCCTCGGCAAAAACACCACCCGGGTCTCCTGGGATGGCCTCGGCGCTGGCGCCATCTCCGCTTCGATGGCGGCAAGGTTGAACGCAGGATCATCCTGGCGGAGGCTGATGGCCTCCACCAGCTCTTCCTTGGATTTACGGCTGTAGAGGGTGACGCCGAGCTCGCTGGCAATGTGACGCAGTTGACGGAGCGTCATGAGGGCCAGGGAGGACAGCGTGTTGCTCACAGCTCAAGATTTCTTTTGGGATCATTCTGAAGGATCCCCACGCGGTTGACGCCTGAATTGCCGAAGCAGTCAGCAACACCTGACGGCTTCGGCGCTTCTCCTCAGCGGCCGATGCTCCGGTAGGGCACCTTGGCCAGGTAGTCCATTCCAGTGTTTCCAGCGGGCGCCCCCCCGGTGCTGCGCAGGGCCGGCAGGGTGCGCACCCAAGCCAAATAATCCTCTGGATAGCCCCCACGACGCTGCTGGGCGCGCTCTGGGAAGGCCCTGGCCGTGCCGGTGTAAACGATCTGAGGGAACCCGAGAATGCCCCTGTAGTAGGCGTCGTAGCGGGGGGACGTGATGTTGAAGGGGGTCTCACCCACCTCCCTGGAGCCCACCACCCTGTTGCGGTGATAAGGCACCGTGTCGTAACCGAACGCTTCGAGGTATTCCTCGGAATTCAAAATGTCGTCCACCATGCCTTTCACACCCCGGGTCATCAGCACGGCCGACCAGGCGATCTCCTCGGCCTTGCCATGGGTGGTGCGACCCAGCAGCTTCTCCACCAGGTGGCGGGCCACCTTGTAGTTGCTGTTGAGGTTGTAGAAGCTGCGGTTGAAGGTGTCGGAGAGGCAGAGGGAGCGGATGAAATCCCGCACCGTGATTTGCCCATCCCGCAACTGGCTCTCCAGGGTGCGATCCCGATCCACCTTGAAGGCATGGAAAAAGATTTGCCTGTAGGCCGACTCAATCACAAAATTTTGATCCTCCCGGTCCATGGCCTTGTCCATGGAGGCCGCCCTTGGATCTTCGTCGGAGCCGACGCGGAAGGGGCTGACCCTTGAGTTTTGAGTGGTGGGAGCGTAGTTGAGAAGGGGTAGAGCCACGCGATGTCAGGCATCCGTCGGAGGGGATCGTAGAAGTACGGCCCGGCGGCCCCCCCGCTGATTCCACCAGGGCTCACAGACCGTAACGTTCGCTTTCAACCTTTTCGCCTGGCCAGAGGGATTACCAGCCGAACAGGGAGAGGGGCCTGCCCATCGCCTCCAGGGGCTCCTGGATGGAGGGGGTTGCCGCGGATGGGGGGACGATGCGGGTTTCGATGCAAAACGAGGCGGTGTTGGAGAGCCCCTCCACCGTGCTCACGCGGATGCGCACATCCGGGCCAGCGAAGGAGAAACGTTCCACACTGCTCATGGTTTCGTAATCGGTGCTGAGCATCAGGGCGTCCTCCCCATCCATCCGGAAGTGCCCCGCCACGGGGGCGGTTTCCGCGTAGCCCCGATCCCTCAGCAGCAGGCCTTCCCGCCCCAATCCATCGGTGGGGATGAGCCCAAACACGCTCTCCCCCTCATGGGACTCTCCCTCCTGATCCCAGGCCATCACCCCACTCCAACGCACCTGGCACCCCCCCACCAACCTGGCGGGATCCTGGCTGTGGAGGGCGGCGATCCCGATCAGACGGGGATCATCGGCGGCGAGCTCCACCACCTCGATGTAGGAGTCTCCAGGTTCAGCGCGGCGATGGAGCAGGTGGTGGCTGGTGCGGCGGGAGCGCCAGCGGCCACAGCTCAGCTGGAAAAAACCAAGCGCATCTTTGATCGCTTCCGCCATGGGCTCCATCCCGGTCATGGGCTCTCAAGCGATGATCGCAGGGCCGCGCCCCCACTGGGGTCCTGTGCCAAGACCGTGACGGGATTGCTCTCCCCTGCCACCCCTTCCTGGACCACCAGCGCAGCGGCGGCCCTGGCTGGAGCCCTGTGCTGGACCGTGGCCACCCTGCTCTGGCGCCGGATTCCAGCCACCCTGTCGGCCACCCAGCTGAACCTCTGCAAAACCCTGCTGGCCTTCGTTCTGCAACTTCCGCTGCTGCCCCTTGTGCAGTGGCCCAAGGGGCAGGGCCCGGCCTTGCTGGTGCTCGCCTTGAGCGGAGTGGTGGGCATCGCCTGGGGGGACAGCCTGTTCTTTGGTGCCCTGCGACGGTTGGGCACGCGGCGCAGCCTCACCCTCACGGCGGCCGGTCCAGCCGTCACGGCCCTGGCCGGGCTGGTGATCCTCGGGGAGCACCCCCAACCTCGCCAATGGCTGGGCATCGGCCTGATCTGCCTGGCGGTGGGGTTGGTGGCCCGTCAGATCCCCGACGACGGGTCCAGGAGCGCCGCCTCCCCGCCGTGGGGCGGGCTGGCCCTGGCCCTGGCGGCCATGGCCTGCGGCAGTGCGGGCGCCCTGCTGGCCCGCTCCGCCCTGCGCTCCGGAGAGGTGCCCACCCTGCTGGCCGCCACGGTGCGGCTGGCGGCCGCGTCGTTCGTGCTCGCGCCGGGACTGGGCCAGCTGGCAGGGGTGCTGAATCACCACAGGGGTCGTCCCTTGCCATGGTGGCCCATGGCTGCCGCCACCCTTCTGGGCACCAACCTGGGGATCCTGCTGCAACAGATGGCCCTGGCGGGGTTGCCGGGGGGGCTGGCCATGGCCCTGCTCTCCACCTCGCCCGTGATGGCGCTTCCCTTCGCCCGCCTGGAGGGGGACCGGCCAGGGGTCAGGGGGCTGGTGGCCGCCCTGGCGGCCACGGCGGGCGTCAGCCTGGTGGCTGGCCTTGGCGGCTGAGGCGTGTGTCCGCCTGCTCCTGGGCCCAACGCACCAGCTGGGGGAGCTGCAGGGCAAGGGGGGATTGGCCGGAACGGGCGGCGATCTCCTCCAACGGATCCACCAGACGTATCAATTGGTCCACAAAGGTCTCTCGGAACGCCGGGTCGTCCGCCATGGGGGTCTGCTGGGCCGCCCAGATGTCGATCTCCGTGTGAGCGGGGAGCCGCTCGGGATGGGCCGTGGAGGCGGCGATGGCCTGAAAGGTGCGAAGGCCATGGGCCAGCAGGCGCAGATAGTGGCGCTCCATGGCCGGCAGCAGCGAACCCTCCAGCAGCTCCAGATCCGCCGGAGTGAGCACCATCAAGGGAGGGCGGAGGGAGCGAGGGTGGGCAGGCGGAGGCGCAGGCGAAAGCCGCAGGAATGGCCCTCTTGCAATCGCCAGTGCACCCGTTCGATCTCACAATCCGGGAAGGTGAGGCGCAGAAGTTGGAGCTCCTGGTCGCACACCTGGGGAAACTCCTCGGCGATTCGCATCACGGAACAGTGATGTTCTCGAATCATCCAGGCGGCCGATGGGGAATCCGGGGTGGGATCGGGAACCATTTCCGCCACATAGCCCTCAGCACGGCGCAATTCGGTGAGCCGCTCCAGCCGGTTTTCCAAGGAGCCCGTGCCGATTTGGGTTCGGTAGTGCCGGGCTTTCTCCTCGGCCTGTAGGGCCATGAGGGTGGCAATCGTGTCCGGGGGCAGGTTGGCGGCCATGGAATGGAGCAGGCCCAGGGCAAACGTTTCACTGCCATCGCCAAAGTGCTCCTGCCCCCGGGAGGTGAGGCGCCAATGGTTCGTGGGACGTCCGGGGCCAGCCGCCGAGGCGCTGGCCTCCACCAGGGCATCTTCCTCCAGGCTTCGCAGATGGCGACGCATGGCCTGCACGGAAACCCCAAGGGCTGCGGCCAGATCGGCGGCGGTGGCCTCTCCCTCACGCACCAGCACCGCAAGTACCCCTTCGCGGGTGGACAAGGGGGAGGTGGGTGGGGCTTCGGGGGGGTGGTGAAGGCTCATGGAGGAAACGCGGTTTCTCGCACGCAACCGCCCCCACACGATGCCACGGGCGCAAGGCGATTGGGGAAGCAGAAGCAACTGCGCCCAAGACAAGACACAATGGCTTTCGCCGAATGCCTCCATCCATGCCCTAGGCTCGGCGAAATACGAAACCTTTTCCTTTCGTAACTCCACCTCCCTTGACCCCTGGGCTTTTCCTTCCAGGCCCTTCGGATCAACCCCAAGCCCCCAGACCTCCAAGACAGCCCGTGACCCCTTCCGATTCCCTGTCGACCACCACCACCGATGAGGCTCCCGCCGGTTCCACTCCGGCCAAGGAGAGCGGCAGCCTGGAAGTGATCCGGAAGTTCGCTGAAACCTATGCCCAGCGCACGGGCACCTATTTCTGCAGTGATCTCGGCGTGACGGCCGTGGTGCTCGAGGGATTGGCCCGCCACAAGGATGAACTCGGCGCCGCCCTCTGCCCCTGCCGCCATTACGAGGACAAGCCAGCGGAAGTGGCCCAGGCCTTTTGGAACTGCCCCTGCGTCCCCATGCGCGAACGCAAGGAATGCCACTGCATGCTCTTCCTCACGGAGGACAACGCCTTCAGAGGTGAAAGGCAAAGCATCAGCATGGCTGAAATCAAAGCCAACGCCAGTGGCTAATCCACGCAGCCACCGATGACAAGTACAAGCCTCGAAAGCCTGGTTGCAACGCCTTACAAGTATGGCTTTGTAACGGACATTGAAACCGAGAAGTTCAGCAAGGGAATCAGTGAGGATGTGATCCGCAGGATTTCAACCCTCAAACAAGAGCCTGATTTTTTGTTGAACTTCCGCCTCCGGGCCTATGAACACTGGCTCACGATGGAGGAACCGAACTGGGCTGCCCTTGGCCATCCAGCCATCAACTATCAAGACATCATTTATTATGCCGCCCCGAAACAGGGCAATAAAAAAGCCAGTCTTGACGAGGTGGACCCCAAACTTCTCGAAACCTTTGAGAAACTTGGCATTCCCTTGAGTGAGCAAAAGAGGTTGTCCAATGTGGCCGTGGACGCGGTGTTCGACAGTGTCTCCATCGCCACCACCTTCAAGGAGAAGCTGTCCGAACATGGGGTGATCTTTTGCTCCATCAGTGAGGCTGTTCGCGAACACCCTGAGCTGGTTGAGCAATATCTAGGCAGCGTTGTACCCATCAACGACAACTTTTTTGCCGCCCTTAATTCTGCCGTCTTCAGCGACGGATCCTTTGTGTTCATCCCCAAGGGTGTGGAGTGCCCAATGGAACTCTCCACCTACTTCCGCATCAACTCAGGAGACACAGGACAGTTTGAACGCACCCTGATCATCGCGGAGGAAAGCTCAACAGTGAGTTATCTGGAGGGATGCACTGCACCCATGTTTGACACCAACCAACTCCATGCCGCAGTTGTGGAGTTAGTGGCTTTGGATGATGCCTCGATTAAATACTCCACTGTCCAGAATTGGTATGCCGGTGACGTCAATGGTGTGGGGGGCATCTACAACTTTGTCACCAAGCGGGGCCACTGCCGCGGCCAGCGCAGCCGGATCAGTTGGACCCAGGTGGAAACCGGTTCAGCCATTACTTGGAAATATCCGAGCTGTGTGCTCCAGGGAGCGGATTCGGTGGGCGAGTTCTACTCCGTTGCCCTCACCAACAACCGGCAACAGGCGGATACGGGCACCAAGATGATCCATGTGGGTCCAGGCACCCGATCCACCATCGTGAGCAAGGGCATCAGCGCTGGCGCTTCCTCCAACACCTATCGGGGGTTGGTGCAGATCGGTCCAAAGGCCAAGGGCGCCCGCAACTTCAGCCAGTGCGACTCCATGCTGATTGGCGACCGGGCGGCGGCCAACACCCATCCCTACATCCGCTCCCAGCAACCTGAGGCGGATGTGGAACACGAAGCCAGCACCTGCCGCATCTCCGAGGAGCAACTCTTCTATCTCCAAAGCCGAGGCATCGGAGTGGAAGAAGCCATTTCCATGATGGTGAGCGGCTTTTGTCGAGATGTGTTTAACCAATTGCCCATGGAGTTCGCCGCGGAAGCCGACAAGCTTCTGGCCCTCAAGCTGGAGGGCTCCGTCGGATGACCGCCCTGCTCCACCCTCCCAGGCCGTTCCTTTCTCCCTTCCAGAACCACTGAAGACGCCGTGATCCGACCCGATGCCCCCATCCTGCTTGAGATCAAGGATCTCCACGCCCGAATCGACGACCAGCCGATTCTTCATGGGGTCAATCTCACCATCCGAGCCGGGGAGATCCATGCCCTCATGGGGCGCAATGGCAGCGGCAAAAGCACCCTCTCCAAGATCCTCGCCGGCCACCCGGCGTACACCGTCACCTCTGGGCGCGTGAGCTTTGAAGGACAGGATCTCCTGAGCCTCTCGCCAGAGGAGCGGGCCCGCAAGGGAGTGTTTCTTGGCTTTCAATATCCGGTGGAAATTCCAGGGGTGAGCAATCTGGAGTTTCTTCGCGTGGCCACCAACGCCCGCCGCCAGGAGCTGGGGGAGGAGGAGCTGGACACCTTCAGTTTTGAGGATTTAGTGCGGGAACGGCTTCAGGTGGTGCAGATGGATCCCGCCTTCCTGGAGCGCAGCGTCAACGAGGGCTTTTCGGGAGGGGAAAAGAAGCGCAACGAGATCCTCCAAATGGCCCTGCTCACCCCCCGGGTGGCCATCCTGGATGAAACCGATTCCGGCCTGGACATCGATGCGCTGCGCATTGTGGCCGGTGGGGTGTCCCAGCTGGCGGGCCCCCATAACGCCACCCTGCTGATCACCCATTACCAGCGCCTTTTGGAAGCCATCACCCCAGACTTTGTGCATGTGATGGCCGCTGGACGCATCCTGCGCACGGGCGGAAAGGAGCTGGCCCTTGAGCTGGAGAGCCGCGGCTACGACTGGGTGGATGAGGAACTGGCCAGGATCCCAAGCGCCACTCCGGTGGGGATGAGCTGATGCCCACCCTCTCCCCCCTTCCCAACCACGCCGCCGTTCATCCGGGAACCACCTGGATCAAGGCCCTGTTGGAAGCCTTTCCAGGGTCCCCGTTGGGCTTTCCGGGACGTCGGGAGGAAGCCTGGAGGTTCACCGACCTTTCCCTGCTGTCCCGGATCCCGCCCCATCCACTGGATGCGGCAACGGAACACAAGCCCGCTCCCGCTCTGCCCGCTCCCGGTCCCCACACCTGGCGTCTCCACCTCGACACCTGGCCCCAGGCCGGGCAGATTCAGTGGCCTGCTGGCATCGAACCCCTCTCCGGGCCAGATCTCACTCTTCACCTCGGAAAGGTGCTGGCCGCTACGGCCATGGAGCACCATTGGTTGACCCATTTGAACGCTGCCCTCACCCCCCAAGTGGTGGCCCTACGGATCCGTCCGGGGTGCCACACCTGCCTGGAGGTGGTGAGCGACACGGCCCAGCGCTCGGGTGTCCTGCCCCACCGCCTCCTTCTGGTGGTGGAGGAGGGTGCCACCCTCAACCTGGTGCAGGTGCACCAGGCCAGTGGCCCGAGCCTCACCTCCGTGGTGATGGAGATTCGGCTGGAGAGGCAAGCCCGCCTCCACCATGCCCTGGTCGCCCATGGCAACACCAGCGGTGCCCTGCTGACCGGGACCGCCGTGAGCCAGGCGCCCGAAAGCCACTACTTCCAAACGAGTGTGAGCACCGGCTGGGGCTTGGCCCGGCAGGAGCCCGTGATTCTCCAGGGCGATGGCCAGGCCACCACCCATCTCAGGGGGTTGCACTGGGTGCGGGGCTCCCAGATCGCGGACACCCACAGCCGGGTGTGCTTTTCCGGCCCGGAAGGCAAGCTCGACCAAGTGCACAAGGTGGTGGCAGAGGAGGAGGGACGCAGCGTGTTCAATGGATGCATTCAGGTGCCACGCCAGGGGCAACGCACGGATGCTTCCCAGCTGAGCCGCAGCCTTCTGCTCTCCGATCGAGCCCGGATCGACACCAAACCCCAGCTGGAAATCGTGGCCGATGATGTGCGCTGCTCCCACGGCGCCACCATCAGCCGACTGCAGCAGGACGAGCTCTTTTATCTGCAAAGCCGGGGTATTGGAGCCCCCCAGGCGTCCCGCCTGCTCCTGCGGAGTTTTTGCGAGGAGGTGTTGGCCCAACTGCCCCCAGCCGCCAGGATTTGGGATCCCCTGGGGTCCTTACTGGAGGAGGGACGCTGACCATGACCCTGGCCTCCAATCCACCCCTGGCAGCCCCCTCCCACGCCGGCGATCCCCCGGAAAATCTGGCGCTTCTCACCCGCCCCGACTTCCCCCTGCTGGATCAGACGGCCTGCCTGGGTCAGCCCCTCATCTATCTCGACTACGCCGCCACCAGCCAAAAACCCCACCAGGTGCTCGATGCCCTGCAGCACTACTACAGCCACGACAACGCCAATGTGCACCGCGGTGCTCACCAGCTGAGCACCCGAGCAACAGAAGGCTTCGAATCCGCTCGCGAGAAGGTGGCCCGCTTTGTTGGCGCCCGCCGGGCCCACGAAATCGTGTACACACGCAATGCCAGCGAAGCCATCAACCTGGTGGCTCGCACCTGGGGGGATCAGACCCTTTGCCCCGGCGATGAGGTGCTGCTGTCCGTCATGGAGCACCACAGCAACCTGGTGCCCTGGCAGCAACTGGCCCAACGCACCGGTTGTGTCCTCCGTCATGTGGGCCTGACGGCCTCCGGCGAACTCGATCTGGAGGATTTTCACGCCCAGCTCAGTGGACGTACCCGGTTGGTGAGCCTGGTGCATGTCAGCAACACCCTCGGATGCCTCAACCCCATCGCCCAGCTCGCACCCGCCGTGCGGGCCGTGGGAGCGATGCTGCTGGTGGATGCCTGCCAAAGCCTTCCCCACCAAAGGGTGAATGTGTCGGAGCTGGGCTGCGACTTTCTGGTGGGGTCGTCCCACAAGATCTGCGGCCCCACGGGCATGGGCTTCCTCTGGGGCCGGGAGGAGATTCTCGAATCCATGCCTCCCTTCCTCGGGGGTGGAGAAATGATTCACGAGGTGTTCCTCGACCACAGCACCTGGGCCGACCTCCCCCACAAGTTCGAGGCCGGGACGCCCGCGATTGGCGAGGCCATCGGCATGGGGGCTGCCATCGACTATCTGCAGACCCTTGGGCTCGGGAGAATTCACGCCTGGGAGCAGCAGCTCACCCGCCAGCTCTTCCAGCGCCTCCAAGCCATCGAGGGGGTGCGCATCCTTGGGCCAACCCCCGAACAACAACCACACCGCGGCGCCCTGGCGGCCTTCAGCGTGGATGGCCTGCACGCCCACGACATCTCAGCCCTGCTGGATTCGGCGGGCATCTGTATCCGCAGCGGCCACCACTGCACCCAACCCCTCCATCGGCTCTACAACCTCTCTGCCACCGCCCGGGCCAGCCTTGGCTTCACCACCACTCCGGAGGAAATTGATCGCTTCGCCGAGGAGCTGGAAGGGGCGATCCAGTTTCTGCGGGAGCACAGCTGAAGCCCAACGGTCTCGCAACCCTGATCCATCAATTCGGATCGGTGGATTGAAAGTTTAGAGATGCGGAATTGACGCAATATCTCAACCCCGTGGGTTTAGGCCCGTCGTTGAAGACATGACCGAGGTGGGCATCACAGTTGGCACAGCGAATCTCCGTGCGCACCATGCCGTGGGAGCGGTCCACCACAGTGGTGATCGCCTCCCGGGCGACACCCTCCCAAAAGCTGGGCCAACCTGTGCCTGAATCGAACTTGCTGGCCGAGCTGAAGAGGTTGGTGCCGCAGCAGACGCAGCGATACATCCCAGGGGCTTTGTGGTTCCAGTAGGCGCCGGTGAAGGCCCTCTCGGTCCCTCCCTGGCGCGTGATCCTGAACTGTTCCGGCGTGAGGCGCCCGCGCCACGCCTCCTCATCCCTTGAATGGGGAAGGCCACTGGGGAGGCCGCAGGCCGATTCGGGTGCCGTGGAGGGGTCCTGCATCACGGATGGGGAGTGTGGCGACCCCGCCACCATAGGCAGGCTGGCCTGGGCATCCGCAGGATCCTCCAGAGCCCATCAGGTCTGGTGGATCAGACGCTCCAGCTGGGGCGCCAAATGTTCCACGGTGTGCTCAGCCAAAACGATGTCGTGGCAGTGCTGGCCGATGCGTCTCCTCTCCTCCGGATGGCGGGCCAAACGGTGGAGCTCCCGGGCAAAGGCCCTGAGATCCAGATAGGGAACGGCCACCACGGCCTCGCGAGGGGCCAGATCAGGGATGCCACCTGACCCTTGGAAGCAAATGGTGGGGATGCCCCTGGCGCCGGCCTCCAACACCACGATGGGGAAGGGATCTTCCCGGGAGAGAAGCGTGAACACATCGAGTTGGGCAATGGCCGCGGGCCCCATGGGAAGCCCGGGAAGCACGAGGGCCCGTTCCTCAAGGCCGAGTCGCTGAAGATCCCACATCAGGCTGGCGTGGGCCGCCGACCCCTCCCCACAGCCCACCCAGACCCCCCGAAAGGGCAGATCGCCAAAGAGATCAACACATTCACGCAGCAGCAAGGGGAACAGGTCCACACCCTTGCGGGAGATGGGAGTCCCCAAGCAACCGAACAGAACGGTTCCCTTCGCCTTCTCGGCGGCCATGGCGTTCACCACAGACCTGGTCTGGGGATCAAAGGTGCTCGCCTCCAGGGGCTGGGCCATGGCCAAGGGGAACCCCTCCGGCAGCAGGGCGCAGCGCTCAGGGGACACCTTGCGGTGGGCCACCAAATAGGTTCGCACCGGCTCCGCACAGGCCATCACCAGGGTGCTCAAGTCCAGCTGACGCTGCACAAGCTCGGGGGTGGAGAGCATGGCCAAGCTGGGCTCGAGCTCGTGGACATGGCTGATGATGGCCGGTGGACGATGGCCCGGGGCCAAGCCTCCGAGGGCATATCCCACCACGAGGGTGTTGAGATAGAGAACATCAGGCCGCACGCGCTCGACCACCTCCGCCAGCCAGGCGTCTGGATCCAGCGAAAGGGGCCGCCCGCTGAGTTTGGCCTGGAGCCGTTGCTGCCAAGGCGTCGGTTGGGATGGGCGCCAAGTGTCTGTGGGACACAGCGCTTCGAAGTCTTCCCGCAACGGACCATCCCGAAGAATCGCCCCATGGGCCTCCACGGCTTGATGCTGCACAAGCCAGCGCACCAACCAGAAGAGCATCAGGGGCGCACCGGTGCGGCTGGCATCGTGGCAAACAAACAGAACCCGTTTCATCCCTCCTCCACGACACCCACCAGAGCCAGGATCATCCTGGCCACAGTCTCCACCGCCCCCGGCTGGCCGCGGAGGCCGCGGAGATCCGCCCGCATCCCCTCCAGCCGATGGGGCTGGACCAGCCAATCGGCCGCCTCAGCGGCGATCTCCTCCGGGGTGATGGCCCCCACACGCTCCGGCACCACAAGGCGTCTGGCGGAAATGTTGGGCCAGGCCAGAAAGCCGCGATGGCGCATGCGCCAGGCCGTCAGGGCCACCCCCAGCAACCGACGCAGGAAGGGAAGCCGCGCCAGGATCCCAAGCCCCCCATCCCAGGCCTGCATCAAGTGGAGATGCTGGGTGGGCACCAGCACGATCATGGGCACCCCGAGGGCACCCAGTTCGGCGGTGTTGGCCCCCACGGTGGTGAGGGCAAGGGCGCACTGGCTCAGGGGACCATGGGCAGGATGGTTCGGTTCCAACTGGATGGGAGTGCCCCCAGGGCTGCGCAGCACCAGCTCTCCAGAGGCAGTCTCCTCCAACTGGGGCTCCCCGCTGAGGTACGTGCGGGCGAGGGGGTTGGTGGTGCCGCCATAGGCCAGGAGTTCCTGGACGGAGGTGGTGGGGGCCAACGGGAGGAGGAACCGAACCTCCGGCAGGATGCGGGCGAGGCGATCGGCCGCGGCCAACAAAAAGGGCACCCCCACCTGCAACTTCGCCCTCTTGGATCCAGGCAACAGCGCCACCCAGGGCCCCCCGGGGGCCAGGGGGTTGGACTGGCGAGCCGCATCTGGAAGGTCGGCCATCAAGTCGCCCACCACTGCGGCCCGACCGCGCCACCGCGGCGTGAGACGGGATGCGGCTGCCGAGCCCATCAAGGCCAGCCGATCATTCCAGCGGGGCCAGCGGGCCACCCACTCGGCATAGGTGAGGTGGCGATACCCGAGCCGGGCAGACAGCAGCACGGTCCAAAACTGGTCGCCACCCAGAAACACCACCACGCCCCGCCGGGGCCAAAAGCCATGGCGATGGGGGCGGAGCAGCAGCCACCAAAACCGTCGTGCCGGCACCACCCACTCAAACAGGCCCCAGGCGCGGGCAACCTCATGCTCCTGCCCAGTGGCATTGGGGCAGGGCACAAGCACAAGCCGCAGGCTGCCGGGGGCATCATTCGGCAGTGGTCGCAATGGCTCAAGCGCATGGAGCCGCTCCGCCAGGGGACGCACCCAGGTGCTCAGTTCCCCAGGCCCATTGCTCACCAGCACAATGGCCGTTTCAGGATCGGCCTGCCCCCTGGGAGACCTCCGCAGAGGAAAGTCCTGGTCGGGAGGAGCGTGCCGGACTCCCGGGCCCCCTTCCATGGCTGGGTCCGCAATGGACACCGTGGAAGACCCATCCAGTGGAGAGGGGATCAAGCGACGCGAGGAAGGAAAAAGGAAGTGCGGATGGCGAGACTTGAACTCGCAAGGCCGAAGCCACACGCCCCTCAAACGTGCGTGTCTACCAATTCCACCACATCCGCAAATGACGGCCGTCAGGACAAGCCCGCACGTCCGGGTGGGGCCTCCAGCGAAAACTGAAAGCACCCCAGCAATATACCCATGCCCGGATCCTCACCTCCTCCCTCCCCCATGGGCCATGGAGGGCTGGCCGGCATGGGCCCCAGTGTGCGCTGATACAGTCCTCCAAACCGATCCCATTGCCCAGGCACGGATGCCCATCGGCAAGCTGCTGATCGCCAACCGAGGGGAAATCGCCCTTCGCATCCTTCGCAGCTGCAAGGAGCTCGGGATCTCCACCGTGGCTGTCCACAGCACCGTGGATCGCAACGCCCTCCATGTGCAGCTGGCTGATGAGGCCGTCTGCGTCGGCGATGCGCCCAGCAACCGCAGTTATCTCAACATCCCCAACATCCTGGCGGCCGCCACCTCCAGAGGGGCGGATGCCATCCATCCGGGTTACGGCTTTCTGGCGGAGAGTGCCGCCTTTGCCGAGATCTGCCGCGACCATGGACTGACGTTTGTCGGCCCCTCGCCGGAAGCCATCCTGGCGATGGGGGACAAGGCCACCGCTAAACGCACCATGCAACAGGTGGGCGTGCCCACCATCCCCGGAAGCGAGGGCTTGCTGGAGTCGGTGGAAGATGCCTCGGCCCAGGCCGAGGACATGGGATTTCCCGTGATGATCAAAGCCACCGCTGGTGGGGGAGGCCGGGGTATGCGCCTGGTGCCCTCAGCTGACCAGCTGGAAGGACTGTTCAAGGCGGCCCAGGGGGAAGCCGAAGCGGCCTTTGGCAACCCCGGGCTGTACATGGAGAAATTCATCGACCGCCCCCGCCATGTGGAAGTGCAGGTGCTCGCTGATCGCTTCGGGAATGTGGTGCATCTAGGCGAACGAGACTGCTCCATCCAGCGGCGCCATCAAAAACTCCTAGAGGAAGCCCCCAGTCCCGGGCTGGATCCCCTGGTGCGCGAGCGCATGGGGGACGCGGCCGCCTCAGCCGCCCGCACCATCGGCTACGAGGGGGCAGGCACGGTGGAATTCCTGCTGGATCGCTCAGGTGGGTTCTATTTCATGGAGATGAATACCCGAATCCAGGTGGAGCATCCGGTCACTGAGATGGTCACCGGACTTGATTTGATCGCGGAACAGCTGCGGATCGCCGGCGGCGAACCCATCAGCGTCTCCCAGCAAGAGGTGCGCCTGCAGGGCCATGCCATTGAGTGCCGCATCAACGCGGAGGATCCCCGCCAAAACTTCAGGCCCTCCCCCGGGAAGATCACCGGCTGGCTGCCGCCGGGGGGGCCTGGTGTGCGGGTCGACAGCCACGTCTACACGGGCTATGAAATCCCGCCGTTTTACGACTCCCTGATCGGCAAGCTGATCGTTTGGGCACCCACCCGCGAGCAGGCACTGCGGCGTCTCCGTCGCGCCCTCTCGGAGTGGGCCGTCACCGGAATTCCCACCACCATTGAATTCCACTTGGCCTTGCTGGAGCGGCCTGAATTTCAACAAGGGCAGGTGTACACCAAATTTGTGGAAGAAAAGATGCTTCCCCTCAACTGAGGGAACCCTCAACTGAGGGAAGCTTGCTGCACCTGGCGAAGCACCTGGGTCAGGAGGCCCTGCTGACCCACAATCAGTTCCCTGGCCAAACTCACCAGGCCGATCCAGATCACAGGGGCGACATCCACTCCGCCGATCGGTTGGATCAGGCGACGGGTCGGCGCCAGCAGGGGCTCGGTCAACGCCCCAAGCCAGCGGAGCCCACCCTGGTTGGGATCAATCTGCGGATACCAGGTGAGCACCAGGCGGGCCAGGAACAGCAGGGTCCAGGCCGCCAACCCAAGGGCCAGGGCCAGGTGGGCTCCGGAAAGCAGGCCTGGAGAAGCCATCACAAAAGCTCAAAGCACATGCCAAAAAGCCTAGGAACTCGAGCATCCTGCCTAAGATCACCTCCAGCAAAATTGCTTCGCCCATGACCCCCTCCCTGGCCAATTTCCTGAGCAGCCTGTTCTGGGGTGCGGTGATCGTGGTCGTCCCGATTGCCCTGGCTCTGGTCTTCATCAGCCAGAACGACCGGGTTGATCGCCGCCTCTGATTCCCCTGGCCCAATCGCGCTGTTGGTGTTGTGAGGTTGCCTAGAGTGGGGTCATCTGCTTGCGAGTCCACCCTTGGTTAATGCCAGCCTGAATTGGGCCAGCATCGTTGGCATCGTCCTGGCCGTTGGCGGAGCCTTCCTCTATTTCATGAGGAGCTTCAAGCCTGCCCTGGCCCGAGACTATGACGTGTTTTTTGCAGCCGTTGGTCTGCTGTGCGGCGGCATTCTGTTTTTCCAGGGCTGGCGACTCGACCCAATCCTCCAGTTCGGCCAGTTCCTGCTGGCCGGCACCACCGTGTTTTTCGCCTATGAGAGCGTGCGCCTGAGGGGCATCACCACAGAGCAGGCACGGCGCTCCACATTTTTCGAAGACGAGGAGCCTGCCCCCTTCAGACCCCGCGGCGGGATGGGCCCTGGCCCTGGGGGATGGGACGCTCAAGATCGTTTCAATGAACCCGAACCCCTCCGCAGACGCATCCGCTCAAGGGAGGAAGAGGAGGATGATTTTTATCGCCCCCGTCGCGCCAGTCGAGCGGCCATTCCCGAGCGGGCCGCCAGCCGCGTGGGTTACCGGGAAGAGTGGGATTCCGAGGGTTCCGGCCAGCCAGACCGCCCCCAGCCCGGCCCCAGTCCCTATCGCGCCAGCGGAGGCCGCCCAGCCGCCACCGACTTCGGCACCAGACGGAAGGATAGGGAGGAGATGGGAACGGGCCGCCGTGGGACCCGACCCATTCCTGGAAGCCGGCGGCCCGGTGCCCCCACCGAGGTGGAACCACCATCGGGTGGGCTTGGCTCCTCTGGCATGCCCCAGGGGAGCCCCATGCGCAGGGGCACGCAGGTGGAACGTTCGGCGGCTGAAGGGGTGAGTGATGCGGACTACAGCCCGATCAATCCCTCCCCCCGGCCATCACCCGCTGGCCCCTCGGGCGGGTCGGGCCCGGCGGGCAACCGATCCGTAGAGGGAGCCGCCTCCCCCCGTGACAATTCATCCCGCTTCGACGACTGAAGCGACCACCTCCGACAGCCCCCTGTCCACAGCCTGCAGCGCCATGCTGAGGTTCAGGACAACCCTGACGTTGCTTCCCGTGGTGATGGCCCTGGGTTTGGTAACCCAGGCCTGTTCGATGGGCCCATGGTCCCTCCGACGTTCCGCCGGGTCAACAGGCCTGCTGGGTCAGGACACTGATCGCCAGGACCCTGTGGTCAGCGGCGATGGACAATGGCTCGCCAGCCTCATGGTGCGGGACGGCACACCCACCTTGCTGCTGCAGCAACAACCCTCCGGCCGCCGGGTGCCCCTTCCCCAACTAGGGGGCATGACACCCCACCGCTCCCCGTCCCTCAGCTGGAACGGTCGGTATCTGGCCCTGGTGGTGCAGCAGGGGCCCAGGCGACAGGTCGTGGTGGAGGATCGGGCCACCGGCAAGCTCCATCGGCTCCAACTACCGGTCGGGCTGGAACCGGATCGGCTGTCCCTGGCTCCGGATGGGCGCCGGTTGGCGGTCGCCACGGTGGTCCAGGGCCGTCCCCAGGTGCAGCTCTTTGAGCTTTCCGCCCTCCTGGAACCTGATCTCCCCCCAGCCCAGGCCATCCGCGGCCAGGCAAACCCCCTGGAGAGCCCATGAGTCGCCCTGGCCTTCACCCGCCGATGGGGCTCGGCATGGGGGTGTGCCTGGCCTCCCTGCTCTCGGCCTGCATGGGCCCCATGCCGATGCCCCTTGGTGCTCTGAACGGCCAGTTGGCTCAGGAGGGAAGCCACCGCGAGCCGAGCCTTTCGGGGCAATGGCTGGCCCTGATCGCCAACAGAAGCGGACGGGATCAAGTGGAGCTGGTGAATGTGGAGCGCCAGCGACCTGTTCCCCTGCCCGGACTCAACAGGCCGGATGCCCTGCCCTTGAGTGTGAGTGTGGATGGGACGGGGGATCGGTTGGCGGTGGTGCGCCAGGTGGCCAGCCGAACGGAACTGGTGCTCTATCGGCGAAGTCTGATGCATCTGGAGATCATCCCCATGGCTCCCGCCGGAGTGCCCAGGCGGGCCAGTCTTCGGGCCGATGGCCGGGAGATAGCCCTGGAAGTGAGCCGCAATGGGCGGGTGGAGGTTGACCTGATCCAGGTGCCCTGAGCCCCCTCTCCAGCTCAGGGCACCAGGCCAGCCCAGTGCAGAAATGTGTCGTGGCAGAGCACCTCAATGAGCACCACCGCGGCGAATCCCACCATCGCGAAGCGGCCATTCACCCGCTCGGCATAGGCGCTCCAGCCAAAGGCCGGCGGGTCAGCGGTGGTGGCGCTGGTGGGGGGGGGATCGGAGGACACAGGAGCAGACAAGGCCGTGGTCAGGAATTCTCTGAAAAGCTATAGCCCTCGGCGGGCAACAGCCGCCAACCGCCGTTTCCGTCCAATTCCAACACGGTGTTGTGGTACGCCGTGAGTGTGGGGCGGTGGCCCACACTCACAAAGGCCAGATCCCTTGCCACAAGCAGGGCATAAAGGCGCTTCTCCGTGCCCACATCTAGGGCACTCGTGGCCTCATCCAGAACCACAAACCGTGGGGAGTTGAGCAGGAGTCGGGCAAAGGCCAGACGCTGCTGCTCCCCAAGGGAGAGAAGTCTGGGCCAATCCTCCTTGACCCCCAGGTCGGGGTAGCGGCTCACCAGCTCCGGCAGCCTCACCTCCTCGAGGGCATGGCGCAACTGGGAATCACTGAAGCGCTCCGGGGGCTGGGGGTAGCAGAGCTGTTCCCTCAGGCTGCCCAGCAGCATGTAGGGCTTCTGGGGAATGAACATCAACTCCGAGGTGGGGGGCCGTTGCACACTCCCCTCCTCCGCGGGCCAAAGGCCGCTGAGAAGCCTGAGGAACGATGTTTTTCCACATCCCGAGGGGCCCACCACCAACAGGCGCTGCTGATTGTCCACCGTGAGGCTCAAATCGCGAATGAGGGTGCGCTTGCTGCGGGGCGGCACCAAATCCACATCCTTCACCACGATCGCATCAACAGCTGGCCCCTGGGTCCGCAGGGGCGCCGAGGTGGTGTCGGCTGGCTGCACGGCCTCGGCGCTGATGGCATTCACCTTGCTCTGGAAGGCTTCCAGACGACTGATGGATGCCGAAAACTGGGCCAGCTGCTCGATATTATTGACAATGAAACTCACTGAGAAAAACACCTGGGAAAAGGCGATTCCCGCCTGGCCAAACACGCCAAAGTCGACGGTCTTTGCGAAGTAGAGGGGGGCAATCACCAGCCAGGGGAGAAAGCGGGAGAAATAGTCGTAGGACCGTTGAATCACACTGATCATGGCCTCCCAGATGATCAGCCGATCAAAATTGCGAATCGCACCGCCCAGCCTGCGTTCCGCCTCATCCAATTCCACCTGTTCGCCCTGGTAGAAGGCAATGGCTTCTGCATTGTCTCGGATATGGACCAAGCCATAGCGGAAATTAGCCTCGAGCTTGAGCTGCTGATTTCTTAAATACACGAGTTTGCGGCCAGCAATCACAATCAAAGCCGTGCCGATCACTGAGTAGGCCAGGAGGACAAGAGCCAGCCTGCTGCTGATGGTCCAGAGGACAATAATGAAGCTGAAGAATGTCAATAGCGCCTCAAAGACGCCAACTGTGAATCCAAGGCTTTGGGCCGTAAAGCTATCAGTATCTTGAGAGATCCGCTGGTCAGGGTTATCAATTTCTTCAATGGCCTCGTCATTCGGGCTTAAGACGTAGTAGGCGCGATCGGAGAGATAGTTGTTGATGAGTTTGCCCGTGAGCCATTGGCGCCAAAGCAGTCCAAGCTTGGGAACGAGATAACTCTGAATGGCGCGAATCGGCAGCGCCAACACCAGGCAGAACGCATAGATCGCGACAATTTTCCAGAACTCCTCGGCCTTGTAGGCCACCAGGGCGTTATCAATGTTCCTGGCAATGAAGCTAATGCCCACATTGATCCCATTGATCACCAGGATCAACAGAATGATCGTACCCAGCAACAGCCAAGGCACCCAGCGGCCCTGGCGCAGCTTGGCCCGAAAGGACCAGAAGGCCAGCAGACCCGCCGCAAAAAGGGCCATGATCACAGCCCCCACGGGACTGCTCCAGATGGCCTGAACCTGCTGGGGAACTCCTGGGAGGAAACGGCTCTGCAGATCAGGAACCACAGCCCCGCTCAGGGCGATGGCTCCAGTCAGAATCAGTAGGGTCAGGCCCACAACCACCGCCACAAGGGCGATGAGCAGCATCACAAACCACCACCCCGAGCCGTTGGTGGCCTCCAGCGGCAGGAAATAGGGCTGGGCCAGACGCTGCAACTGGCCGAGCTGCTCTCGGAGGGCCTTCAGGGGATTCATGAAACGGGCAGGTGCAGCGACAAGCTCCTGGCATTGTGACCGCCCATGGGATCCCAGCGGGTGGAAGATCCTCAGCCAGGGGGCCAGGCCATCGGGCGTCCCCCGATCACGTGCACATGGAGATGGAACACGGTTTGGCCCCCTTGCTCACCGGTGTTGATCACCGTGCGCCATCCCGATAACCCCTCCCGTTCGGCCACCTGGGCCGCCACCAGCAGCAGATGGCCCAGCAGCTCCTGGTCCTCAGGCTGGGCCTCGGCCAGGGAGGGAAGGGGCTTCCGAGGGATCACCAGCACATGGACGGGCGCCTGGGGATTCACATCCCGAAAGGCCAAACACAGCGCATCGCTGTAGACCTCCTGGCAGGGAATCTCACCCCGGAGGATGCGACCAAAGAGGGTGTCGCTCATGGGCCTGTCGACGGGCAAATGGGACAGAGGGTGGCACCTGACTCCCTGGAAACGTGAATCAGGACACCTGAGATGTTGGCCCGATGTTCGAGCGCCGCCCTCCGTGGTCTGGAGGCCCAACCGGTGCGGATTGAGGTGGACATCTCCCCTGGACTGCCCGGATTGCAGATGGTGGGGCTGGCTGATGCCGCCGTGCAGGAATCCAGGGAACGGGTGCGGGCAGCCTTGCGCAACAGCGGTCTGCGGGTGCCCCTGACCCGGGTGGTGGTGAGCCTGGCCCCAGCGGATGTGCGCAAAGAGGGCCCCGCCTTTGATCTCCCCATCGCCCTGGGACTGTTGATCGCCAGCGGGCAGCTGCCCCCAGAACAACTCGAGGGCATCTGGAGTGCGGCGGAACTCGGCCTCGACGGAGCCCTACGAAGCATTCGGGGCGCCCTGGCCCTGGCCATGGCAGCCCGGGAGGCCGGTGCCAAGGCCCTGCTGCTGCCCTGGGGGAATGCGGCGGAGGCGGCTTTGGTGGAGGGCTTGCAGGTGCTCGGGGCGGGCAGCCTGGGGGAGGCTCTGATGGTCTTGAAGACTCCCGGTTCAGCCCGGCGCCCACGGGCGCGCCCCAACCCGCCACCCCCTGGGCCGGCCCCAGACCTGGCGGATCTCCACGGGGCCAGCCATGGGCGCCGCGCCCTAGAGATCGCAGCGGCGGGGGGGCATCACCTGCTCCTCGTTGGCCCACCCGGCAGTGGCAAAACGATGCTGGCCCGGCGGCTCGCCGGGCTCCTTCCCCCGTTGAGCCGCCGGGAAGGCCTGGAACTGACCCGCCTGCAATCTGTTGCCGGCCTGATCCCGGAGGGAGGTGGGTTGGTGTGGCAACGACCCTTCCGCAGCCCCCACCACAGTTGTTCCGGGGCTGCCCTGGTGGGAGGGGGGGCCGTGCCCCGCCCGGGAGAACTGAGCCTGGCGCACATGGGGGTGCTCTTTCTCGATGAATTGGGGGAATTCCGCCGCTCCGTGCTCGACCAGTTGCGGCAGCCCCTGGAGGATGGCGAACTGTGGATCACGCGCAGCCGCCATCGGGCCCGCTTTCCCTGCCAAATCATCCTGGCGGCGGCCACCAATCCCTGTCCCTGTGGTTGGTATGGGGAGCCGGGCCGGGAGTGCCGCTGCTTGGAATCCGAACGGCGCCGCTACTGGAGTCGACTGTCTGGACCCCTGCTAGACCGCATTGATCTCCAAGTGGTGATGCGCCATCCGGACACCCGGGATTTGGCCAGCGCCTACGGCGCCCCCACCAAGCTCCAGGGGGGGGAAGAGGCGCCGGAGAGCAGCCGTGTGGTGGCGGCCAGGGTGCGGACAGCGAGGACAAAAATGCGGCAGCGCAACCCCCAGGGTTGCAGCAACGGTCAGCTCCCGGGAGAGAGCCTCCGGTCGATCCTGGAGCTGGAGGACCAGGCGAGCAGGCTTTGGGAAGGCACTCTGGAAAGACGTCAACTCAGCCTGCGGGGTGGGCTAAAGGTGTTGCGCCTGGCCCGCACCATCGCCGATCTGGAGGGCCATCGGGAGGTGGGAACCGCTGCCATCGCCGAGGCCTTCAGCTACCGAACCTTTGACCAGCTGGTGTGAAGACCAGCTGGTTTGAGGTTTGGACTGCGGCTCAGCCCCAACGGCGGCGGGAGTGGATGCCGTGGAAGGGCTGGACGCCCACCAGGGGGGGTTGATGGAGGGCTTCTTGCCGTGGATCACCAAAGGCGTGCTGAACCATGTCCGCCAGCCAGCGGGCGAAGGCAGACGCGGGGGCAAGGGGGTGGGCCATGGCAGGAAGGGGAGAAAGCTTCAGCATGCTCTCGCCGGGGGCCACTGCCAATGGGAATTTGCTCGGATCTTCCCAAGGGAAGGTCAATGGTCAGCGGCGGCGGCGGCGCTGCTGGGCTTTGCGCTTGTATTTCTCTGTTGGGGTTTCGTGGTGGCGCAGGCGCTTGAGGTCTGCAAAGATCCCGGCCTTTGACACCTGTCGCTTGAACCGGCGCAAGGCGGATTCAATCCCTTCGTTTTCGCCGACGGTGACCTGGGTCATAAAGGCTGGCAAGACCACAAACAGCCAACCAACCTAGCAAAGGGGGTGTCTCTCACCCCCCTGCTTTTGGCTGTGGTAGTGCCGTGTCGCTGGTGGAGCCAGGCCAGGACTCGTTATAGACGTACACATGGCCCAGGGAACGCCCCCCAAACTGGCGCCGCTTCAGGGTCCATCCAGGCTCGAACTGGAGTTTCAAAAAACCGGACGCCATCCCACCCGCCCGGGCCACCACCAGTTCGCCCTGGGCGGTGGATTTTGTCGGACGAGCAACCAGAAGAATGTCCTTGCCATCCTTGACCACACTTAAGCGGTAGGACGTGGCCAGGTCGCTGCCACCAATGCGCAGGGAGTAGCCGTTCGCATCGATGAACCGGCCGCAGATTCCTGTGAAATCAAAGGTGCTCAGCAGGGGATTGACGGGTGCCGGCTTTCCCTCACCCACCGCAAAACAGGGACGGGTGGGTTTGAGCTGCTCGTAAATGTTCAATTGATACCTCTCCCCTGACGTGCCGATCGGAGCCGCCACCAGCAGGAACCGGGAGGAATCCACGTCACCGGCCCCAAAAAGCGCCTGGGCCTGGGCGGAACCCCCCCCCTGGGAGAGGGACAACATCGCACCGAGGAGGAGGCTTCCGACCTCACGACGACGCCGTGGTTGGAGAGGGTTCAGCACGCCGGACAGAAGCAACCGAGCCATGGTATGCATCCCTCCAAGGGGAAGCCAGTGCGGGGGCCAGAGTTTGAAAAGGTTGGCCTGGTGGCCCCCTCAGGCCGGGCGATTGATGCGGATCGCCAGGAGTAAGGCGATCAAGGTGCCTGGCAGGCTCGCCCCCAGGATCAACCGGGTGGTGCCCACCCCAAGGTCGGGGTCGCCATAGGCGAGTTCAAAAACGGATCCGGTGGCTGCAATCCCAAGGAGGCAGGCCAGGGCGAGGCAGACCCCCGCCAGGGGTTTCATGGGCATGGGGAGGGGCTCAGCGAATGGATTGGACGTGCTCCCGCCGGAAGCCGTGCTGCCGGAGCTCATCGTTCAGCGCCAACTCATCGGTGACCCGGTCAACGAAGAGAACTCCCTTGAGGTGATCCATCTCATGTTGGATGCAGCGGGCCAGCAGGCCATCGGCCTTGAATCGCCTGGGGCGGCCGAATTCATCGCGAAAGCTCACATCCACCACCGATGGCCGCACCACCTGCAGGTACACCCCTGGAATGCTGAGGCATCCCTCCTCATAGGTGTTGCAAGCGGCTCCGGCGGCCGTGATTTCGGGGTTGATCAACACCAGGGGCGGTGTGCTGGCCTCCTCCAGATCCAAATCGATCACCAGCAATTGCTTGGGGACACCCACCTGGGGGGCTGCCAGACCGATGCCCTTGGCGGTGTACATGCTGCGGAGCATGTCCCGGGCCAGATCCCGCACGCTCTCATCCACCTTGCTGATGCGACGGGCCGAAGAACGGAGTTCGTTGGAGCCGAGCTGGTGAATCGGCAGGGATGGATTGGGGTCGGGTTGCTTGGGCACAAGCACCGTGCGGCTTGTCTCCTCCGCCTTGCGAGCCATCGCCGCGAAGCTGCGCGCCAAGTGATCACCTAAAACTGTTGAACCATCCTAAGAGCACCCAGGAGAAGGGAGGTGAGGCCAGGCGCAACCCCCAAACCCCTCCCAGCCTCGGCAGCCGTGGGAGCCATGGCCAGCTGGGGGGAACCCCTCCTGGTGAAGGGCCAGCTGCTCTGGCTGGAGCAACGCCCGCAGGAGCTTGGCCGCACCACCCTCCTTGTGCGGCCCGCAGGAGCCAGCAACGCGTCTTCCACGGAGCTCACCCCCTCCCCCTGGAATGTGCGGAGCCGCCTCCATGGCTATGGCGGCGGTGCGTTCAGCAGCGATGGAGCCACCGTGGTGTTCGTGGACGATGGCGATCAGCAGCTCTGGCGCCTGGATCTCAGCGATCCCCAGCCCACTCCCCAGCGACTCACGGACCCTCCGGTTCCCTCCGAAGGCGATGGGGGCCATGGCCAACGCTGTTTTGGCGATGGCCTCATCGATGGCCCCAGGGCCCGCTGGATCGGCGTGCAGGAAACGGGCCACCGCGACCAGCTGGTGGCCGTGGAATTGGCGGGGGGTCCCCCCCAGCCCCTCCATCTGGCCAAGGATTTTTGTGGTTCCCCGGCCCTGTCCCTCTCCGGAAGCCACCTGGCCTGGCTGGAGTGGCAACAGCCCTTCATGCCCTGGGAGCGAAGCCAGCTCTGGATGGGCCGTTTGGAAGCCGATGGGGCCCTCACCGATGTGCGCTGCCTGGCAGGCTCCGACGGGAGCACCTCGAAAGGGGAATCCCTGTTTCAGCCCCTCTGGGCAGGGCCGGACTTGGTGGTGGCCAGCGATGGCGGCGGCTGGTGGAACCTGACGCGCTTCGCCAACGCCGAACAGCAGGCGGAAACCGGAGCCCTCGTGGGGGAGCCGCTACTGTCCATGGAGGCTGAGTTTGGGGTGCCCCAGTGGGCTGCTGGGTTGCGCACCACCGCCTGGGATGGGGAACAGCTTCTGGCGGCAGCCTGCCGGCAGGGCCTCTGGGAGTTGGGGCGGTTGGAGAGGAGCTCCGAAGAGCCCAAGTCTTGGCGGTGGCAGCCCCTGACGGTGCCATTGACAGACTTCACCCATCTCTCCGCCGAGAAGGGGCGATTGGTGGCCATCGCCGCTGCTCCCCAGACCATGGCGGGCCTGCTGGAGATCGATCTCGCCACCAGCAGCTGGGTGCACATCCCGAGCGCGCCCACCCCCCTGAGCGCCGAGGAGATCAGCCTCCCAGAAGCCCTTTGGTTCAGCGGCTCCAGCGGCGAACCCACCCATGCCTGGTTCTATCCCCCCAGCGGAGGGGACCAGCCGCAGAGCCCCCTGCTCATCCGCGCCCACAGCGGCCCCACGGGCATGGCCCGCACGGGCCTCAACCTGGCGGTGCAGTACTGGACCAGCCGGGGTTGGGGCGTGGTGGATGTGAACTATGGGGGCTCCAGTGGCTACGGCCGGGCCTACCGGGAACGGTTGGATGGCCGATGGGGTGTGCTGGACGTCGGCGACTGCCTTGCGGCTGCGGCGGCCGTGGTGGCGAGCGGCCGTGCCGCCGCGGAGCGGGTGGCCATGGAGGGGAGCAGCGCCTCCGGGTTCACCGTGCTGGCCGCCCTGGCGGCGGACGGAGGATTGCGGGTCGGTGCGTGCCGCTACCCCGTGACGGATCTGGAGGGGTTAGCCCTGGATGGCCATCGCTTTGAAGCCCACTATCTCGATGGATTGATTGGCCCCCTTCCCGAAGCCCGGGAGGTGTACACAGCCCGCTCCCCCCTGCAGCAGGCAGCGCGGATTCACCAGCCGGTGATCCTTTTTCACGGCCTCGACGACACCGTGGTTCCCCCGTCCCAAAGTGAACGGCTGGCCCTTGCGCTGAGCGAGCAGGGGGTGCCTGTGGAGATCTTTCTCTTTCCCGGAGAGGGGCACGGGTTCCGCTCTGGTGCCGTTCAAACCCAGGTGCTGGAAGCCACGGAGGCGTTTTTCAGACGCCATCTCGGGCTCCCCAGATGAACGGGGCCACCCTTGCGGCCACCCCACCCGCCTTGATCTGGGCCCTGGCGATTGCGGGGCTTCCCCTGCTCTTGCTGGCTGGCACCACCCTGGGCCGCGGCCTGGGCGTGCATCGGTGGGGCATCCCGGAGGCCTTGCTGGCCGGGGTTGTGGGGCTGTTGATCAGTCCCCAGGGCCCCTGGCCCCTGCTCCCCCCCGGGGTGATTCGGCTCTGGGATGGCCTCCCGCTGATCCTGCTCACCCTTGTGTTCGGGAGCCTGCTGGTGGGCAAACCCCTCCCCAAGCCCGGAGGTCTCTGGCATCCCCTGCGGGCCCAGGTGTTGCTCTCCCTCACCCTGGCATTGGGGCAGTATCTGATCGGTGGTGTGGTGGTGCTGCTGGTGCTGCAGCCCTGGCTGGGGGTGAGTCCGGTGATGGCCTGCCTCATCGAGGTGGCCTATGAGGGGGGCCATGGATCCGCGGTGGCCATGGCCCCCACCTACGAACGGCTGGGGGTGGAGGGTGCCGAGGCCCTGGGCCTTGCCCTCGCCACCGTTGGACTGCTCGCCTCCACGGTGGTGGGGGGGCTCCTGGTGGTGTTGGCCCGCTGGCGGGGCTGGGTGAAGGAGCCGGAGGCGGTGGCCCCAGGTGCCTCGCCCCGCGCCGCCGAAGCGCCCCAAGATTCCCTGGG
Organism: Cyanobacteriota bacterium; assembly: GCA_035284825.1. Taxonomy (GTDB): domain Bacteria; phylum Cyanobacteriota; class Cyanobacteriia; order PCC-6307; family Cyanobiaceae; genus Cyanobium. The sequence continues at coordinate 2,849 of JAYKHG010000105.1, read as the reverse complement.
CGCGACCCCTGCAAATGTCCCAACAGGCCCGGTTCCCGGTCTGGCTCAGCGGCTGGCCTTGGCCAGCGCCTGGGCGGTGAACTTCGCCCTGGCGGGGGTGGCGGTGGCCCTGGGCTGGATCTTGCTGCAGGGGCTTCGGGCCCTGGCCCCCCATCTGGGTTCCGGCCCAGCCACGGTGATCCATGCGCTGCCCGTGTTCCCCCTTGCCCTCGTGGGCTCGCTGCTGGTGAGGCTGCTCCTGGAGCGCACTGGAAGGGCCCCGTTGGCCTCCGCGCCCATCCAGAGCCGCATCAGCACAGGGGCCGCCGACCTTCTGATCACCGCCGCCACCGCCTGTCTCGATCTCACCTCCTTGAGCCAACTCTGGAAACCTTTACTGGTGCTGGGGATGGCAGGGCTGCTGTGGAATCTGCTGGTGGTGCTCGGAGCGGGCCGGTGGATGCTGCCGGAGCCCTGGTTTCAACGGGGACTGGTCGACTTTGGACAGGCCACCGGCGTGGCGGCGAGCGGCCTGCTGCTGCTCAACATGGCCGACCCCGAGGACCGGGGCGATGTGCTCCCGCCGTTCTCGATCAAACAGTTGATCCTGCAACCGCTGGTGGCCGGGGGCGTGATCACCGTGGTGGCGCCCCTGGCGGTGAACCAGTGGGGCCTGCCCGCCTGGACAGGCCTCTGCCTGGCGCTGGTGCTCTGCTGCGTGGGCTTGGCGGTGGCACTAGGGCGTGGCCGCCCAGGCCTCAGCGCACCATGGCGGCCACATTTCCCCCATCCACCGTGAGCACCGCACCGGTTGTGCGGTCCATGCGAGCCAGGGAAACAAAAGCCTGGGCCACATCACTGGCCAACACTTCCTCCCCCAGCAGGTTTCCCGCCATGTAAACCTCCTCGGACACGCCCCGGGCGGCGGCCCGCTCCCGGATCATGGCGTCGTCCAGCAGGCCTGACCGAATCCGGTCGGCGTTGACCGCATTCACCCGCACCCCCGCCGGCCCCTCCTCCAGGGCGTACTGGCGGACCAGGGCCAGCAGGGCAGCCTTGCTGATCCCATAGGCCCCGAAATTGGGGCCAGGGTTGAGGGCCTGTTTGCTGACATTGAAGAGCAACTGGCCCCCCAACCGACCTCCCCCATGGCTGGGGCCCTTGAGGTCGCCGCCATCTTGACTTCGGAAGACGGCCATGGCGGCTTGGGCCACGGCCTGATGGGAGAAGAAATTCAGCTCAAAACTGGCCCGCAGATCCGCATCTGCCAAGGTGGCCATGGCGCCGGTCCAGGCGGCGCCGGCATTGCTCACCACCCCATCGATCCCTCCGAAGTGGGCGCAGACGTTCGCAAACGCCGCCCGCACTGCCGCCCCATCCGTGACATCGCAGGAGACGGCTAGGGCCCGCTGGCCGCAGCGCTTCGCCACCGCCTGGGCCCCCTCCCCATCCCGATCGAGCACGGCCACATCGGCCCCCTGGGCGGCGAAAGCCAGGGCCGTTGCAGCTCCAATGGCGCCCGCCCCACCGGTGATCACCACCACCTGGCGGGCCAAAGGTTTTTCCGCCGCCTTCCCGAGCTTGGCCTGCTCCAGGCTCCAATACTCCATATCAAAGGTGTCCGCCTCCCCAACGGGCTGGAATCGGCCGATGCTCTCGGCTGCCAACAGGGTTTGGGCCCAGGCCTCAGCGATGTCGGCTGTGACAGCCGCATCAGCGGCTCCTTTGCCCACCCCGATCAGACCCACCCCCGGCAGGGCCAGCACCCTGGGGAGGGGATCAAGGGGGGTTTTGTTGCCCCCAACCCTGGTGTTCTGACGGCTGACATAGGCCTGGTACTCCTGGACATAGGCCCCCAGGGCCGCCTCCACCTCGACTTGCCAGCGCTGCAGCTCCGCTGGAGCGGCAGCTCCTTCAGGGCCTGCGGCGGCCGGAGGGGCGGGCAACACCAGAGGGTGGGCCTTGGTGCGGATGACGTGATCGGGGGTGGCCACACCCCGGCTGGCCCAGCCGGGGAGGCGGACGTCATCGCTGACGGCGCGGGCCAAGGGGGTGGCCCGCAGATGGAGCACCCAGCGCTTGGCGCAGCCGGCCCCGTGGCCCGCCCTCGCCAGGGCTCCCCGGATCACCGGCAGCAGGGCCGCTGCCGCCGCAGGCCGCTCGGGCAAGGCCACGGTGTGGAGGGACCGTTCTCCCCTGTGGAGGCGTTCCTCCGCTAACCGCACCAGCTCAATCATGCGGCTGTAGCTCTGCTCAGCTGTCTCCCCAAAGGAAAACAACCCGTGCTGGAGCAGCACCATGCCCTCAATCTTTTCGGGGCTCTGGTGCGTGATGGCGTCGTCCCAGGCGGCGGCGCAGGCTTTGGCCAGGGCAAAGCCCGGCATCACATAGGGCACCAGGAGCACCCGATCGCCGTACACCTCCCTGCACACCGCCGCGGCATCGGGTTGATCCGCCAGGGCCAGCAGGGCCGTGGAGTGGGTGTGATCCACAAAAGTGTGGGGCAGAAAGGCATGCAGCAGGGCTTCCACCGAGGGGTTCGGGGACGCTGGATCAAGCAGGTTCTGCCGTTGGGCCGCCACCATGGCCTCATCGCTGAGGCCTTCCAGAGCCCGCAGGGCCTGGAGCGGTTGCAGCCGCACGGCGGGATGGCCCGGCGGCTCGATGGTGGCCAGGTCCCAGCCGCTTCCTTTCACACAGAGCACGGGGATGGTTTCCCCAAGCAGGCCAGTGGCCGTGGTTTTCACCGAGGTGTTCCCGCCGCCGTGAAGCACAAGATCCGAATCGGCCCCCAGCAGCCGGGCGCTGTAGGTGCGCAGGGCAAGGGGTTCCGCAACGCCCTGGCTGCCGTAGTGCGCAATCGCCTCGCG
>JAYKHG010000104.1:0-5568 GCA_035284825.1 Cyanobacteriota bacterium | reverse complement strand
CCAGGGTGCCGGGGAATGGGGCGCCCGGGGCGGAGCGGCCCACCAGCCGCCAGCAGCTCTCCGGCGGCGGTGGCACCCCATCGGCCGTGGCGTAGCCATCCATGATCGAGGCCCGAAACCCTGGCACCGCTTCGCTGGCCCGGCAGTCTTCGGCGCTCACCCTCCCCAGGCAGGCGGCCAGGGGCAGAGTCTCTTGGCCGGGCAGGGGGTGGATCGCCTCCAACACCCGCCCCCGGGCCTCCGGCAGGGGCAGGCCTTCGGGGGGAAAGGGTTCAGCCATGGCCCGCACCTGAGGCGCCGCCATCCTTCGGATGCCGCCAGCTGCCATGGCGTCCGCCGTGTTTCTCGAGCAGGCGCACTGGGCCGATGGTCATGGCGGGATCGGCGGCCTTGAGCATGTCGTAGAGGGTGAGCAGGCCGATCTGCACGGCGGTGAGGGCCTCCATTTCCACCCCGGTGGCGGCGGTGGTGCGGGCAGAGGCCACCAGACGCAGGCCCGAGCCATCGGCGGCCGGTTCGATCACCACCCGAACCCCCGCCAGGGGCAGGGGATGGCAGAGGGGGATCAGCTCGGCGGTGCGCTTGGCGCCCTGAATCGCCGCCACCCGCGCCACCGCCAGCACATCCCCCTTGGGGGCTGCTCCATCCAGCACAAGGGCCAGGGTCGCAGGAGCCATGGCGATAAAGCCCTCGGCGGTGGCGCTGCGGGCGGTGGCGCTGCGATCCGCCACGTCCACCATGCGGGCCGCGCCGCGTTCGTCGAGGTGGGTGAGGGCAGCGGGGGGGGAAGGGTCCATGGGGCCAACGCAGGACAAGGGGATCGGCAGTGGCCGCTGCCGGCGTCAACTGCCGTTGCAGTTATATTAAACTTGTCCCAAAAGCGAATGTTTGAATTTGTCGATTCACAAGTTGGGGCAGATCAAAGAATTGCTGGCGTTGACTGTGCTTGGGCTGTTGTCAAGTCTGAGTGCCTCCCTTTTGCTGAAGGAGGCCACAAGCGATGTGATCTCTCAGCATGGAAACCCAATCATTCATGCCTATTTTGAGTTTGCCCGACTGATCCATCATCCCCTCAATGTATTGATTCTGTTTTTGGCGCCGACGATCTGGCTGTTGGCTTTGTTGTCCAACTACTCGATCCCAAGATTGGCCTTGGATTGTTTTGGTGGTTATTTTGTGTTTCGATTACTGATCGGACTGATTTTTGTCAATGGGCTCCTCTTTGTCCCGGCGGTAAGCCCAAGCTTACTGTTGGGACAAATTCTGGTTTTTATTCCATTTTTCGTCATGGTTTGGGGGTGGCTGATTTGGCGTGTTGATTGTTTCGGCCGTGAATCCCCTCAGCAGATCGTTGCCCTTTCAGAGGCGCAAGGTCCTTGCACCTCTTTTGATTATTATCACACATCTATTTATTCGGTCCTTAATCAAGGCAAGTCTGGGTTTGTAGGCAAGACGCGATCTGGGCGCCTGTTAGTTCTCATCCATCATTTGATGCTGATCAATGTGTTGGGCCTCGCCTTGGCAAGAGTTTATGGTTTGCTGCAGAAGATGCTTTAGGTTGCTTTCCTTTTGGAGGCCCCCGCTCCCGGCTTGGCATGGCAACGTTCCCTCAGGCGGCGGCTCCAGCGAAGGGCTGCCAGGGTGCCCAGGAGAGGTGCTGGCCCTGGCACAGGTTCTCCTTTGCTAGAAAAGGTTCCTATCTGTGTACCCCGGAAGCACCCAGGCCCGTAAGGAAATTCATTATTGAGATGATAATGATACATGTCAGTTAGAATGCCGTCCCAGTTGATTGTGCCGATGTGACCATGGCACACGTCCAGCCGTTCGTTGGTCAGTAACTCGCCACCATCTCCGCGGGAGCCAAAGATGCCAAATCCATCAAGTGCATATCCGAAGAGCGGGGAATGCTCGTTTTCATCGCCCTGGTTGGGAAAGCACGTCCAAGAGTAGCCATGATAATGATATTGCGTGTCGTATGGATGGCCAAAACATTGATCCATTGGCAAAGCTGCAACCGGATCTACAAGTAGAGAATCATTCCCTAGCGCGATGTTGGCGTGGAAGGTGGCACCAGTGACACTGGCTATGCCGATCGTCACCTCACTCATAGGTGCAGGCTCATCGGAATATATGGGATTGGCGGGAAGAGCCATATATAACTCATATTCCGCTATCGGTATTTCAGCCGCACTTGAATACTCTCCACTAGGATCCGGCAGGGACGCATAGTATGAATATGCATCCTGGCCGATGGTTACGGGAAATGCGCCAGTCGCATGATTGGGTACACCATTAGCCATAAAATATCGAATCCCATTGTCTACCCTGGTATTGAGCATTGAATTCCACCTCACTTCTCCCGTAACAAATGGTATTTGTGAGATCACCACGCCTACCCCTTGAACCCATGGGGTGGTGGGAATGGTCAGACTTAAGCCAGCTGTTGGGATCCCTTCAAAAGTACTGCTTAAATACATTTGATTTTTCGCGGGCTTGTCAAAGCCCGTGCCGGTGGGCGGCGTTTTTAAAATACTTGGCGCACTCGAATGGTATGTGAAATGAGCAAGGCTGGGATGGGGGAAAAGCGGCAGGCAGGCGACAACAAGAATCCTGAAGAACTGACGTCTCAGACCGACAAAGTTGTCGGCTTTGCTGCTGGCAATCGGCGCATATTTCCTCGTGCGGTGAATGAGGTGCAGTCCCATGCAGATGCTGTCATTGTTTTGGACCTTATTTCTTTTCGCGAATTGACGTCAATCGTCCTTGGACGATAAGTTTTCCTGATGGCCAAATGTTCGCGATAGAGCATGAACGCCAAGGCTCATTGCACGAAGCAGGGCTTTTTGTCGATTGTTGACTCCCAGCTTTTGCAACAGATTCGAGCTGTAGGTCTGCACGGTTCGTACCGACAAGCCAAGCCGATTTGCCGTTTCTTGATTGCTCAGGCCAAGGGCATAGGCCTCCAGCAATTGTCGTTCACGCACGCTGAGCTGAAACATGCCCTCGCAAGGGTGTAATGGCTTCTGATTGTGCTCTTTAAAGTGCAGCAGAATCGTTGGGCTGTTGTAACTGGTATTGGTGACAACGGCCATCGACATGAGCGTGATTGTCTCCGCATGGATGAGAAGGTCTTGGTCTGAAACAATGATGGGACTGGCTGGAGATGGCCTGAGATTGTCAAGGTTAGTGATGAAGGCAACGGTTCTGAGGGGTGGATGGATGGTCCTAGCTTGGGCGGCAAGCTCCTCCAGTGCCATGTCAGGCAAGTCATCCGCCATCGCCAAAATTCCTGGTTTCACAGCAGTGATCAGCTCCATGGCTGAGGCCCCTGTGGTGCAAGCGCCCAAACAATGATGCTTCGTCCGGCCCATGCCTCGATAAAGATTAGCAATCAGGTTTTGGCTGCTAGCGGCATAGACAACTGTTGGCACAAACCCGGAGGAGAGACAGGCCAGCAGAAATCTCTCCTGAAATCCGCCAACCGCACGGCGTAATTGCTCAGGTGGAATGATCATTGCAGCTCGGCCTGGGCCCATGATGGCTTTTAGCCATTCGGCGGTTGAGCCGCCTACCTTGCATTTGTAACAACCCATACACATCAGGGGCTGTCGGGCTTGGTGCAATGAATGGCCCAGCCGAGTGTGGTCTGCCGCCGCCTCTCCCTACTGAGCCGGTTCCCCCCGCTGCCCTCCAGCAGCCGGCACCGGCCCCCGTGCGCATCCAGTGCCCCTACTGCGGCGTGGGCTGCGGGCTGGAACTCAGGCCCCCAGCCGCGCCCGACGATCTCCAAGCGCCCTGGGGGTGCCGGGGCGATCGCCACCACCCCTCCTCCCTTGGACAGGTGTGCGTGAAGGGCGCCACGGTGGCGGAAACCCTCCACCACAACCGCCTCACCACACCGCTGTGGCGGGAGCGATTGGATCAGCCCTTCTCGCCGATCAGCTGGGAGCAGGCCTTTGGGCTGCTGGTGGCCCGCATCCAGACCACCCTGGCGGCCCAGGGCCCCAGCGGATTGGCGATCTACGGCTCGGGCCAGTTCCTCAGTGAGGACTACTACGTCGCCAACAAGCTGCTCAAGGGAGCCCTCGGCAGCAACAACTTCGACGCCAATTCGCGCCTCTGCATGAGTTCAGCGGTGGCGGGCTATGCCCGCAGCCTGGGCTCCGATGGCCCCCCCTGCTGCTACGACGACCTCGACCTGGCCGATCTGGTGCTGCTGATCGGCACCAACACGGCCGATTGCCATCCGGTGCTGTTCCAACGGCTGCTCAAGCGTCGTCGCCGGGAGGGGGGCGCCCCCCGCATGGTGGTGGTGGATCCCCGCGCCACGGACACGGCCGTTGCCGCCGACCTGCACCTGCCGATCCGCCCTGGCACCGATCTGGTGCTCCTCCATGGCCTGGGCCACCTGCTGCTGGAGCAGCGGGCCTTGGATCAGGGCTTCATCGCCGCCCACACCGAGGGCTTTGAGGAGCTAGCTGCCCTCTGGTGCCAATGGACCCCCGATCGGGTGTGTGCCCTGTGCGGCATCGCCGAAGCCGACCTGCGCCAACTGGCCCATTGGTGGGCGGAGGCGACAGGGGTGCTCAGCCTCTGGTCGATGGGGGTGAACCAGAGCAGCGAGGGCACGGCCACCGTGGCCGGCCTGATCAATCTCCATCTGGTGACCGCCCAGATCGGCCGCCCCGGAGCCGGCCCCTTTTCCCTCACCGGCCAGCCCAACGCCATGGGCGGCCGGGAGGTGGGCGGCCTGGCCCATCTCCTGCCCGGCTACCGCACCGTGGCCCATCCCAACCATCGGGCGGAGGTGGAACGCCATTGGGGCTTTCCCCCAGGCTCCATCAGCCCGGAGCCGGGCCTGGCGGTGTGGGAGCAGATCGAGGCGATGGAGCGCGGAGAGCTGGGGCTGTGGTGGGTGGCGGCCACCAACCCCTTGGTGAGCCTGCCTTCGCTGGATCGGGTGCGGGCTGCCGCCGCCAACTGCGCCCTGGTGGTGCTCAGCGAGGCCTATGGGGGCACGGAAACCGCAGAGGTGGCCCATCTGTTGCTGCCGGCGGCCCAGTGGAGCGAAAAGAGCGGCGTGATGACCAATTCCGAGCGGCGTGTCACCCTCTGCCCGGCGTTCCGGGATCCCCCTGGCGAGGCCCGGCCCGACTGGGCGATCTTTGCCGAGCTGGGCCGGCGCCTGGGGTTTGAGCAGGCATTCGACTACGGCTCCGCCGCGGAGGTGTTTGCGGAGTTCACGGCGCTCACCGCTGGCCGGTTATGTGATGTGAGCGGCCTCAGCCATGGGCTCCTGGCGGCGCACGGCCCCCAGCAGTGGCCCTTCCCCGCCGGCACCGCCCCGGGCCGGGGCCAGGCCCGTCTCTATGGGGCCTCCGATCCCTATCCCGGCGCACCCCGCGGCTTCCGCTTTCCCACCCCCACGGGCCGGGCCCGGCTCCTGGCGGATCCACCCATGGGCCTGGCGGAACCCCCCTGCGAGGCGTTTCCCCTGGTGCTCACGGTGGGCCGCTACCTCGGCCATTGGCACACCATGACCCGCACCATCCATGTGGCCCGGGTGGT
>JAYKHG010000103.1:0-12159 GCA_035284825.1 Cyanobacteriota bacterium | reverse complement strand
TGAGTTTCTTTGACCCCTGCATGCACCAGCCGGATGCGCACCGGATCACCGAGATAGGCTTTGAGGATCGGTGTCTGGGGATCGCCAAACATCCAACTGGAGTGATGTTGCTCCTCATTCACGACGATGTTATTGGGATCCACTTCGCCAGCTTTGATGCGGCGCCATAGCTCCCTCTCTCGGGAGATCATGGGTTCGGCCCGATAGCTGATGGGCATTAGGGTGCCCGTCGTGTGTTGATGCGCGAGTTGTTCCTGGGAGGCATGTTCCGGTTCACATGGATTGCTCTCCAGCCGTCTATGGGGCGCTGCCCATTCAGGCTCATCGTGCAAGAAAATCACAAACTCCCGGAAAGAAGCGTGGTCATTCGGATATTCTTGCGTCAAGGAATCTGGATTGACGGAACTGGGGAAGGGTGCCTTCAGACACCCTTGAAGATCTTCCCGGCTCCGTTGATGCACATCTACGTACAAACCCGTACCAAGAACGGCATGGCTGTAGGGATCAATGAGGGGCTCCCCAGTTTCCGGATCGCTCCAGTGGCTGCCCGGGGGCTCCACCACAAGGGCGCCGAAGAGACCATGGGCGTTAGTGCCTGCCTCTGTGCCCCGAAAATCGCCGGCATCATGAAAGACATACACGCCTTCATGGAGAGCCTTCCAGATGTAGCGGCGCGTCTGTCCAGGAGGCACCAGACTGGAGATGTTGTTGCCTACGTGAGAGCCGTCATTGGCCGCCTCTTCCCCGCCTGGACCAACGAGATGGAGGCCGACATGGCGGGGGCCATCCTCATCGTCCTCCGACAGTTCGTTTTCCAAATGAATCTCGAGGGTGTCTCCAACCGCCCCGCGCAGGACAAGGGGCACAATGAGAGGGTGAGGTTGCTTGACTGCAGCAGGAGTCTCTGGGAGCCATGCCTCCAATCGAAGAGGATCAAGCACGAAACCATCCTTATCCACCAACCCATACTTCAAGGCAAGGCTCTCTCTCTGCTCCGAGAGCGAACGTTTGTCTTGGGAACTTGAGTCTTGCCCTCGCTGGACGCGAGCAAGATAGGCCAAAATATCCTTATATTTGCTCAGAATAAAAATTTTACCATTGTGATCATGATCACCGTATTTATTGAACCATAACGTAACCGATGCTGCAGTGATGTCATAACGGAGGATCGCCATGGTCGGGATTCAAAGGGGGAGCAAATTCATGCGACAAGCCAGTTTCAGTCTTGAGCGCCAAAGGAGACAAGATCCAGCCTCCTTCATAGATCTTGATTAGGTGGTCCGTAGATCACGAACCATCACAAATTGGGCCGTGACCCTTGTACCCCCTGGCAAAGCCCATCACAATTGGCACAAGAGATCGGAGGCGCCCTTGGACGACACGCCACCCAATCAGGCTTAAGGAGCCCGTTGACGCTTGGACCCTGCTCCAACACTCTCAAGCGATGTCTGGTTTTCCAGGCTTGTTTGCCCTAGTCCTCGTTTAGGGCAAACGCCACGTCCATGCACCGTTCCAAAGCCCCATCACCCAAGAGGCTCCAGGTGCCCCGGATGAAGGAAAACCCTGCTAGACCCATGGCCCCAGGTGGCCTGCGCCAGCAGCTCCGCCCCCACAATTGAAAACAAGGGATCGCAGATGCGATCGTTCATCACATTCACCCACCGACCACACGGCCAGGACCTCTAAAAGGTCACCAAGGCCCAAAGTCAGCCAAAGCCCGAGCCCCAGGTTCGGGCTTTGTTGGTGTTTAGGGCACCGCCCCAGCAGCTTTCGGCGGAGGGCACACCTTGGCCACCCAGTCGCACCCTGCCAAGGCAGGTTTCTGCCAATGGAGGGGGATCTCCAGCAAATCCCGGGTGCCACTGATGGCCTGCACCAGAAACAGCACAGCGGCCAGCACGCTGGTGATGAGGTGGACACGCCTCCAACGCGGTGCCCGCAGGATCTCCGGCCTGGCACCGAGGGAAAACAACATGAGCCCCACCACCGCCACACCGCTCCAGTAGTGGGAGCTCCAAAAATCAGCCTGCAGCGGATTATCACTCCGACGGAACACCTCCGGTTGAGCCCCCAGGGTGAGTACCCCGAGCCAGGTGATCAGAGCAAAGGCCAGGCGGAGTGCCTTGGCGTGCGCCCAAAGCAGGGCGGCCAGGGCTGCTGCGGTCCCCACCAGGAGGAGCACCAGCTGGGTCGCCCGGCCCGCCCCCCCTCGGAACTCGGCCCATGGGGCGGCGGTGCTGATCACCACCGTGAGGGCCAACATCACGCTGATGACCACGGCCAATGCGAGCCAGCGCCCCAGGTCGCTGTGCTCACGCCCCGTGGTGGGGGGCAGCTTGGCGCCATCCACCCGCCGCTCACGGGTCTGCAGCCCCAGCCTGGCCACGATCCCCACCAGGGGGTAAACCACTGCCACCGCCAAGGCGGGGTGGAGGATCCAGAGCCAATCCTGTGGGTCCACTTCGGGAGCTGAGTTGGATGCCCAGCATGGCCACGACCAGGCGATTTGGCAGGGCTGCTGTCGACCTGTGCGGAGATTTAGTGAACAGACTGGTGAAGGTTGCCACTCCTCACCATCCATGAATTGAGCCTGATGATGGCCCTCGGCGAACGGGTGCTCGAGGCAGCGGCCCTGGAGCAGGCTGAGCGGGTTGTGGCGATCCACCTGCGGGTGGGCCGCTTGGCTGGGGTGGATGTCATCGCCCTGCGCACGGCGGCCGAGGTCGTGTTGGAGGGAACCCTCGCCGACGGCGCCCACCTGGCCATCGAAGAGGTGCCACCCGCCTGGTGGTGCGTTCCCTGCCAGGAGGAGTTCACAGCCCTAAACGACCTGGGCCGCTGTCCACGCTGCGGCCACTTCAGCCGGCAGCTGCTCCGCGGCCGCGACCTCAGCCTCCATGCCCTTGATCTCGAACCCTGACCATGGGCCAACAACAGGCTTAGCCTGAAACGGGCTTTGCCGTTCCACGCCATGTGCAGCCACTGTGCCTGCAACGCACCACGAACGGGTCGTCGGGTGGTGCTGCAGGAATCCCTCCTGGCCAAGAACAATCACCTGGCGGCCCACAACCGCGACCACTTTCAAGCGGCTGGGGTTCAGGTGGTCAATGTGCTCTCCTCCCCAGGAACGGGAAAAACGGCCTTGCTGGAAGCCTTGGCATCCCGAGCCCCATCCAGCCTCCGCCTGGCCGCCCTGGTGGGTGATCTGGCCACCGACCAGGACGCACGCCGTTTGCGCCAGGCCGGTCTACCGGCGGTGCAGATCACCACCGGCCACGTTTGCCATCTGGATGCGGCGATGGTGCATGAGGCACTCGATACCCTCGCGGAGCGGGGCCATCCCCTCAACGCCTTGGATCTGCTGCTGATCGAAAATGTGGGAAATCTGGTGTGCCCCGCCGCCTTTGATCTCGGCGAAGAACTGCGCGTGGTGCTTCTCTCCGTGACGGAGGGAGAAGACAAGCCCCTCAAATATCCGGCCACCTTCCACAGCGCCGATCTGGTGATAATCACAAAGGTGGATCTGGCGGAGGCCGTGGGATTTGATCGTGGCCTCGCCGATCGCCATCTGCGGCAGGTGGCTCCTTCCGCCCGGGTGCTAACGACCTCCGCCCGCACGGGGGAGGGGATGGACAGGGTGCTGGGGGCCTTCATGGGGGCGCGGTCCCCCGCACAAGGGCTCCAGGGAGTGGCGCTGGCGGAGTGAGGGATTCAGAGCAAGGGGCCCGCCTGCGAGTGTCCTGCCGGGGGGTCGTGCAGGGCCTGGGGGCAAGGCCGGCCCTGCAGCGCCTGGCGGCCAGCCTGCGGTTGCGCGGCAGTTTGAGCAATACGTTCGGGGCGTTGCAAATCGACCTGGCTGGCCCCCGGGGCGCTTTGGAAGATTTTCTGGCGGCGATGCCCTCCGCCCTGCCCGGGGGCACCCTTTGGAGGCTGGAGTCGCCCCGCTGGCAGGACGCCCCAGATCCCCCCTGGCCGGAGGGGGTGCGGTTGGAGATCACCGGCGAGGTGCCCCTCGGCAGGGCCCCCATTGCCCCGGGACTCTCGGCAGAGAGGGCGCCCTGTGCCAACTGCCTGGCGGAACTGGCCGATGGGGAATCCCGCCGCTACCGCTATCCCTTCATCAGTTGTTGCGACTGTGGCCCCCGTTACACCCTGGCCACAGCCCTGCCCTTCTGCCGGGCGCATACCACCCTGGCTTCTTTCCCCCCCTGCGCCGCCTGCGCCAGGGAGTTCAGCAACACCGCCGATCGCCGTTTCCATGCGGAAACCATCAGCTGCCCCCTCTGTGGGCCCCGATTAAGCCTGCTGGACAGGGAGGGGCAGCCCCTGCATGGGAATGATGGGGCACTGCAGGCTGCGGCCCATCTCCTCCTGGCGGGACAGATCCTGGCCCTGCAGGGCGTGGGGGGATTCCAGTTGCTGGTGGATGCCACCTCGCCCACGGCGGTGCGGCGATTGCGGGAGCGCAAACACCGTCCGTCGAAGCCTTTCGCCCTGCTCATCGCCCATCTCCGGCAGCTGGAGGCGTCGGTGGAGGTTTCAGCTGGGGAGGAGGGGGCCCTGCGCCATCCCGCCGCGCCGATCGTCCTGTTGCGGCGTCGCTTCGGCGGAGGGGGCGATCCCTGGGATCCCGTCGCCCCCGGCTGTCCAGCCCTGGGGGTGATGCTTCCTGCCTCCGGGCTGCACCACCTGCTGATGGAACTGGTGGACAGGCCGGTGGTGGCCACCAGCGGCAACCGCAGCGGCGAACCCCTCTGCCTCTCTCCCCAGGAGGCCGTCGAGGGGCTGGGGGGCATCGCCGATGCCTTCCTCGTCCACGATTTGCCCATCGCCCGCCCCCTGGATGATTCCGTCCTCCAGCTGGTCGATGGCCGCCCGGCCCTCTTGCGGCGCGCCAGGGGCTTCGTTCCCGAACCCCTCCCTTGGCAGGGCCCCAAACAACCGCCTTCCCCCCCTGCGACTCCAGAAGCGACTGTATTGGCCATGGGAGGCGATCTGAAGACCGCCCCGGCCCTGGTGATGGGCGATCGGATCTGGTTGGCTCCCCATGGGGGTGATCTGGCGGATGGCGCCGTGCAACGGCGCTGGCAGGGAGCTCTGGAGGATCAGCTCCAAGGGGATTGGGCGCCGGTGAAGGCCCTGGCCTGCGATGCCCATCCCGGCTATGTGAGCCACCAACTCCTTGGCCGTATCGCCCACCAACACGGTCTGTCGCTTTTCACCGTGCCCCACCATCTGGCCCATGGGCTGGCCGTGGGGGCGGAACATGGTCTTCAGCCCCCGTTTCTCGTGGTGGCCTGTGATGGCCTTGGCCTGGCGGACCCCAACCGTCCCGCAGGGGAGGAGCGGCTCTGGGGTGGGGAGCTGCTGTGGGTGGAGGGCTGGCGGGAAGGGGACCTGGCCTGGCAGCGGTTGGCCGCCCTGCGCCCCTTTCCCCTTCCTGGTGGAGACAGGGCCAGCCGGGAGCCACGGCGCTGCGGCCTTGGCCTGCTGGCGGCCGCCGGTGCCTGGGCCCTTTCCCATCCCGGAGCCAGGGATTGCGTGGAAGCCTTCCCCCCCCCGGAGCGGCAGCTTCTCCACCAGGCCCTGCTCCAGGGGTGTCACACCCCAACCACCAGCTCCCTCGGGCGGCTCCTCGATGGGTGCGTTTCCCTGTTGGGGCTGGCCCAAACCCTCAGCTACGAAGGGGAAGGGGGGGTGCGTTGGCAGGGGGCGGCCGCAGGGGGCAGGGCCAACCCGATGGCCCTGTCGCCTCCCGGGGAGCCCTGGATCCTCCCCCTGCGGCCCTCGCGTCCAGGGGAGCCTGGCCCCCTTCCCCTGGGCCGTTGGGACTGGGAGCCCCTGCTGGGAAGCCTTTTGGCCGATCGGGCAGCGGGGGGGGATCCAGCGCTGGCCGCCTGGCAGCTGGAACGGGCCATCGTCGCCGGCATCGTGGAAGGGGCCTGCGCGGCGGCAACCTTCACGGGGTGCCGGGTGGTGGCCCTGGCGGGCGGATGTTTTCAGAACCGTTCCCTTCTTGAGGGGTGCCTGCAGGGCCTGCGCCAGCGGTGCCTCACCCCCCATTGGGGGGAACGGGTGCCCTGCAACGATGGGGGCTTGGCCCTGGGGCAGGCCTGGGCGGTTCAAGCCGCCCAGATGGCCCTATAACAATCAAAAGAGCCAGCGGAACCAACCATGTGCCTGGCCGTGCCAGGGCGGATTCTCTCGATCGTGTCCCCCATGCCGGAGGGGGGAGGGGAAGAGGGGCTCTGGCGCATGGCGGAGGTGGATTTTGGCGGGGTGCGCCAGCAGGTGAGCCTGGCGTGCCTTCCCGAAGCACGGGTTGGCGACCAGGTGTTGGTGCACGTGGGTTTTGCCCTCAGCCTGGTGGAGGAACTGGAGCCGTTGCCATGACGGGAATGGAATGCATGGATGGCAATGAGGCGGTGGCCCGGGTGGCCTACCGCCTCAACGAGGTGATCGCGGTCTACCCCATCACTCCGGCCTCTCCCATGGGGGAGTGGGCCGATGGCTGGAGCGCGGAAGGGCGCCCCAACCTTTGGGGTGATGTGCCCAGTGTGGTGGAGCTGCAAAGCGAGGGAGGGGCGGCGGGCACCGTCCATGGGGCCCTTCAGGCTGGAGCCCTGGCCACCACCTTCACCGCCTCCCAGGGGTTGCTGTTGATGCTCCCCAACCTCTACCGCTGGGCTGGGGAGCTGACGCCGGCGGTGGTGCACGTGGCGGGACGGGCCCTAGCGGGCCAGGGGCTCTCGATTTTTGGGGAGCACTCCGACGTGATGGCCTGCCGCGCCACCGGCTGCGCCATCCTCACCTCAGCCTCCGTGCAGGAAGCCGGTGATTTCGCCGCCATCGCCACCTGCGCCACCTTGAACGGTCGGGTGCCCTTTCTCCATCTCTTCGATGGGTTTCGCACCTCCCATGAAATCCAGAAGGTGGAACCGATCCCCGATGGCGTCCTGGAGGCCCTGATGCCCCAGTACGCCATCCGCGCCCACCGGCTGCGGGCCCTAACGCCAGAGCGGCCGGTGCTGCGCGGCACGGCCCAAAATCCCGATGTCGCCTTCCAGGGCAGGGAAGCGGTGAACCCCTTCATCGATGCCCTAGGGGGGCATCTGCGCGCGGCGATGGAGCACTTTGCGGCACTGACGGGGCGTGCCTACCAGCCCTATGAATATGTGGGCCCACCGGATGGGGAGAGGGTGGTGGTGCTGATGGGCTCCGCCTGCGACACCGCCGTGGCCACCGCTGAGGTGATGGCGGAGGCGGGGGAGCTGGTGGGGGTGTTGAAGGTGCGCCTCTTTCGTCCCCTGGTGGCCTCCTGGCTGGTGGGGGCCCTTCCCGCCACCACCCGCGCCATTGCGGTGCTGGACCGTTGCAAGGAGCCGGGTGCCGTTGGGGAGCCCCTCTATTTGGATGTGGTGGCTGCATTGGCGGAGGAGTGGAGCCTGCTCCATGGGCCGGCACCCCTGCCCCAGGTGGTGGGGGGGCGCTATGGGCTGGCCTCCAAGGAGTTCACCCCCGCCATGGCCAAGGCCGTGTTCGACCACATTGCCGCCCCGGCACCGCTCAACCATTTCACGGTGGGCATCGACGATGACCTCACCCACCGCTCACTGGCGGTCGACAACAGCTTCCAGATGGATGCAAACGATGAGGTGAGGGCGGTGTTCTACGGGCTGGGAAGCGATGGCACCGTGGGGGCCAATAAAAACAGCATCAAAATCATCGGCGAAGGCACGCCGCTCTATGCCCAGGGCTATTTCGTCTACGACTCCAAGAAGTCGGGATCCCTCACCGTGTCGCATCTCCGCTTCGGGCCGCGCCCGATCCGGGCCCCCTACCTGATCCAGCGTCCCACCCTGGTGGCCCTGCACCAATGGGATGTTCTGGCTGAGTTGGAGCCGCTCCAGGGATTGGTGCCCGGCGGCACCTTGCTCCTCAACAGCCCCTATGACCCGCCGGAGACCTGGCGGAGGATGCCCCCTGAGGCCCGTCATCAGGTGCGAAGCCTGGGGTTGCGGGTGTGGCAGATCAAGGCCCACCAGGTGGCCCGAGGGGCGGGTTTGGGGAATCGGATCAACACGGTGATGCAGGCGGCGTTCTTCTCCGTGAGCGGAGTGCTGCCCCGGGAGGAGGCCCTGGAGCGCATGCGGGAGGCCATCCACCACAGCTACGGCAAGAAGGGAGAGGCGGTGGTGCGCACCAATCTCCAGGCCCTGGAGGCCAGCCTGGCGGCCCTTGAACCCCTCGATTGGCAGGCGATGGAAACACAAAACGGCGAAGGGAACGGCGAAGGGGGCGGAATTCAAGCCCGGGCCCCGGGGGGTCCGCCCGCCCACCTTCGGGATGCCCCACCGTTTGTGAGGGAGGTGATCGCTCCGATGCTGGCCCACCGCGGCGATGCCCTTCCCGTGAGTGCGCTGCCCTGTGATGGCACCTGGCCGACGGGCACCGCGCGCTGGGAGAAACGCAACATCGCCGACGAGGTGCCGGTGTGGGAAAGCGATCTGTGCGTGCAGTGCGGCAAGTGCGTGATGGTGTGCCCCCACGCCGTGATCCGCGCCAAGGTGGCAGGCCCTGAAGCCCTGGAGATGGCTCCGGAGGGATTTCGCGACGCGGAGGCCCGGGACCCGGCGTTTGCGGGCCAGCGCTTCACGATCCAGGTGGCCGTGGAGGACTGCACCGGCTGCCAGCTCTGCGTGGACGTGTGCCCGGCCCGGGATCGGCAGGAACCCAAGCGCAAGGCGCTCAACATGGCTCCCCAGCGCCCCCTCCGCGAACAGGGGCGGGGCCACTGGGATTTTTTCCTCACCTTGCCCGAAGTGCCCCGTTCAGGGCTGAATCTGCACAAGGTGGGCCAGCAGCAGCTGCAACAGCCCCTGTTTGAATTTTCCGGCGCCTGTGCGGGCTGCGGCGAAACGCCCTATCTCAAGCTGCTCAGCCAACTTTTTGGTGATCGGTTGCTGATCGCCAATGCCACCGGGTGCAGTTCGATCTATGGCGGCAACCTGCCCACCACCCCTTGGACCACCAATGGGGAGGGGAGGGGACCGGCCTGGAGCAATTCCCTGTTTGAAGACAACGCTGAATTTGGCTATGGCATGCGCGTTGCCCTCGACCAACAGCGGGAGATGGCGCTCCATCGCCTATCCCTTCCCCTCACCCCAGGGAATGATCCGCTCCCCTTGCCCCTTGTGGGGGCGTTGGTGGAGGCAGTGGGGCAACAGCACGACGAGTCTGAGGTCTATCTCCAGAGGGGGAGGGTGGTGGAGCTGAAACGGCTGCTGAGGGCAGGCCTGGAGCGCCTCCCAGGCGAGGCGCGGGCCATGGCGCCGGAGGCCCAGCTGTTGGATCTGGCCGATGCCCTGGTGAAAACGAGTGTGTGGTTGGTGGGCGGCGATGGTTGGGCCTACGACATCGGCGCCGGAGGAGTGGACCATGTGCTCGCCTCTGGCCGCGATGTGAACCTGCTGGTGCTCGACACCGAGGTGTACTCCAACACCGGAGGGCAGGCCTCCAAGGCGACGCCGCTGGGGGCGGTGGCCAAATTCGCCAGTGGGGGCAAAGCTTCAGCGAAGAAGGATCTTGGTCTGATGGCCATCACGATGGGGACGGTGTATGTGGCCAGCGTGGCCATGGGGGCTCGGGATGAGCACACCATCCGTGCCTTCCTGGAGGCGGAAAGGCATCCCGGACCTTCGCTCATCCTGGCCTATTCCCACTGCATCGCCCACGGCATCGATATGGCCAAGGGCATGCAACAGCAGCGGCTGGCGGTGGAGTCGGGCCGCTGGTTGCTGTATCGCTACGACCCCCGGCGGGTGGAAGAGGGGCTCTCACCCCTTCAGATCGACAGCCCCCATCCCCGCAGCCCCCTGGCGGAGGCGATGGCAACGGAAAACCGCTTCCGCATGCTGGGCTACAGCGATCCGCAGCGGGCCAGGGCGTTGGAGCGTCTGGCCCAGGCTGAACTGAAGCGCCGGCTGGCTCTCTATGGGGCCCTGGCTCAGGCGTCGTCGTCGTCCAACAGCAGTTCAGCGAAGGCTGAGTAGAGATCCCGTTCCTCCTGGCCAACGCCCGTGGCCCGGCCCGATTGGCTGGATGGTCGCGCCTTGGGTTTGGCCCCGGAGCCCTTCGAGGAGCGCCCAGGGAGGTTGGCCAACGCTTGAGCGGGCGCCGGTGGGGGGGAGGCTTCCAGCTCCCGCAGCCGCTCCAGCAGGTGGGGCGGGACGGTTCCATCCGGGCTGGTCTTCATCAGAACGCGGAAGAGTTCCGCTGGATCCTGTTCCTGCTCCAGGCGATGGCGAGATTCCCTTGGATTCAGAGCGGCGCCGGAGGTGCCGGCAGTGCTAGCGCCAGCGTTTTGGGAGGCATCCGGGAGGGGAAGTTTCTTGGGCAACGATCGCCCGAGGGCCTCCAGGCGCTCCTTGCTGCGGGCGTCAAAAGTCATGGCTTGGGCTGGAGCTCAAGGGCATTGCAGGGTGTCGCGGGTGAGGCGGTGGCTGATGGGATGGGTGCCGGAGGCCACGGAACAGAGCACCTTGCGGGCATCGGGCCGCAGGTCGACATTGGTGAAATCCGCCCCGTCGATGCGCACCTCCTCAAAGCGGGTGTTGAAGGCAAAGGCATTTTCAAGCCAGGCGTCCCGCAGGTCGGTGCCCTTGAGCACAGCTGAATCCAGGGTGGCCTCCCGCAGATCAGCCCCCCGGAGGTTGGCTTCCTGGAGCTTGGCCCCAAACAGGCTCGCCAGCCTCAGGTCGGCTCCAGAGAAATCCGCCTCCCGCAGGTTGGTGAGGTTGAAGGTGGCACCCCGCAGGTCAGCCCCATGGAAATCGGCGCCGATCAACACCTGCTTGGCCACATCCATGGCCGCGTGGGCCCCCCGCAATGTTGGCCCGCCCATGGGAAGCAACAGGGCGAGGCCCATCAGCAGGGCGGAAAACAGTGGGAGAAGCGTGGATCGACCGGGCATGCGGTTCAAAAGAGCGACATTGCCCTGATCTTGGCCAATTTTTCTGCATCCAGTCCCTGGAGATCATCCAGGCCCAACAGCCCATCCTTCACGAAACTGGCGAAGACAAACAAAATGCCTTCAAGACGAAAATCAAAGCGCCCCTCCATGTCAAATCTCTGGGTGCTCAGGAAATCATGCAGCTGCCAGAGGGACTCCAGGGAGCCCAGCCCCGTGGCGTGGCGTTGAACCTTGCCGATGAGGGTGGTGATGGCACGGCCCTGGGCGGTTTCAAAGGCTTCCCTAGCGATGTCCTGTTCCTGCGGCGTCCACACCAGAACAGCTGTGTTAGTCATCGTTGAAATCGCAGGTGGACAGACAGCACAAGGCTTTCCCGCACCTTATCGCCCGATTAAGGACACCGCGAATGGAAGGTCGGTTTTGATGCGGTCCTTGATTTGGCGCCGGGCTTGCGGCAATTGATGCCAAGCCAAATGGGGGAAGGCGTGATGTTCCCAGTGATATCCGAAGTGGTAGCAACAGAGCAGGGAAATCCAGGGGGGGCAATCCAGGCTGCGGGGGCAGTGGGTTGTCTCCGATTCCAAGGGGAGTCCACTCTTTCGATGGGGCACATAGGTGCCCACAAAAAAGAGTTGGAAGGAACTCAGGAGGGTGGGGAGGATGCAATACAGCCCCACATTGGTAAGGGGGCTGGCTGAGAAGCCAGCGGCCAGCACCGCAATCGTGAGCCAGAGGACTGCCAACAGGGTGATTTGGCGGGGGGAAAGGTAGGCCGCCATGAAGGCGCAAAACCAAGGCGCCAGGCCGCCTTTGCCTTCAGGGTGATGGTCAGGATCCTGGGCACTGCCCGCATGGAGGTGGTGTCTGCGGTGGTTGGCCAGGCACTGGGCGTAGGGAAGCCCGGCGTAGAGAAGGAGCAGACTCTCGCCAATGCGCTGGTTGGCCCCCGGCCGTTCCGGCCAGAGGGTGCCGTGCATGGCGTCATGGGCCACAATAAAAAGTCCGGTCTGGAGCAGGGTGCGCCCCAAAACGGACAAGAGGATCATTCCGGAGGACAGGTTGGCCAAGGTGGTGGGGAGCAGGATCACCAGGCTCCCCAACCAACCCAGGACAATCCCAGCAGCCAAAAGCAGGCCACGCCGGGTGGTTGCCGTCAACGGGCAAATTTCAGGAGTTCAGCGGCGGAG
>JAYKHG010000102.1:0-13243 GCA_035284825.1 Cyanobacteriota bacterium | reverse complement strand
CAGCGAGGGGGCCATCAAGAGGGCAACGAGGCGTCGAGGCTTTCGAGCTCCTCTGGGGGAAGAGGGGCGAGAAGCACATCGATGTCAGGAAGCTGCAGCTGACCCCGCAGCAGCCCGGGTTGCCGACGGGGCCGATCGGTTTCCAGTGGCACCAGCCGTGCCCAGGGCTTGCCATCCTTGGCCACCAGGATCGTTTCGCCGGCATGGGCGGCATCGATCAGCCTGGAGAACTGGGTCTTGGCCTTTTGAACATTGACGGGGCGCATGGTCCATCGGCTTGGGGAGCCTCCCGCGCAGCCTGAAGCCGGATCCTGACCCCATTGGGTCAAAAATCGGTGAGCCGGCTGAAGGCCAATCCGCGCCCTCCAGAACGCCGCAGCGCCGCCGGAGGAGCAGGCGTACGGGAGCGGGTCAACCGTGCTGGCGCAGCCAGGCGTTGAGATCCTCAGAGCCGTGGAAGTCGAGCAGGGCCTCGGCCAGGGCTTCCAATTCCGCCAGGGAAAGCCCCTGGATGCGGGCCGAAATGGAGGGGCTAAGGGTGCCGCAGCGGCGTTGCAGTTGTCGCAGGGTCAACGCAGCGGCTTCCGCTTGCCGGCCTTCTTGCCGGCCTTCTTGTCGGCCCAGACCAAAGATCTCCCTGTAAGCCACGCTGCTTGTGAAGTCGTCAACAGTGATTCCACCCATGGCGCAGATCTCAGGAACAGTGCGGCCGTTGAACCGTGAGAGAAGGATAGCGGCGATCACATCATCGATTTCAGATCCCAGGGCTGTGCCGGCGGATTGCTCACGCACCTGAGCGGAGCAGGAGGGCAGCTGCTCTTCTGGTAACAGCAGCATCGCCAGGGCCCGCTGCAGTGGCGGTGCTGACGCTGGCAGGCGATCGGGGGCTAGTTCAATCCAGAGCACCCGCTCCCGGAGGAATTCCTGAACCGGCAGCGGATCACCGAAATTCAGATCCCTTGAGGGGCAGATCACCACCACCCGCCAGTGGCGAATCGGTTGCTCCTGGCGGTAGTGGTGCATGAGCAGCAGGCCGCTTTCGTTGTAGAGGCGCAGGAAGAAATCCGGCGCGGCGGCCATCTGGGCCTCGAGGATCAGGGCCGGGCGGTGATCGAGCTCCTGAGCCGGGGGCAGGAACAGCCCGTCGAGCCGCACCTCACGCTCTTTGATGGCCGGGGACGAGAAGGTGTAGCCCTCCATCTCCTCCAGCAGGGGGGCCACCAGGGGTTGGAGGCGATCGGTGCGGTGCTGGAACAGCCAGAAGAAGAGCTTGTCGCTGGCAACCACGGAAGGGGATGGATGGAATGCCCAGACGATCGCACCACAGGGCGAGAGTGCGGACCATCGTCACCAGCGGCTGGTTGATGCCCGTGGGGATGTCGTTGCTCAACCCCTGAAACCCAATCCAAATCCCTGGCCAATCCTGGGCCAGATCGGAGATTTGACCTTTTGACCTAAGGTCCAGCCCACGTGCTCCTTCACCTGCGATGCCGAGGGCGATCCCATCGCTCCTGTTGATCCTGCCCCTGGCCCTGGTGGGCTGCAGCACCAGCCAACCCGTGGCCGTGCCCCCCGCCCCCGTGCGGCTTGTGCCCGCCCAGCCGCTGCCGTTCCTCGATGCGATGGATGTGCAGAGCACCCTGGAGGCCATCCGGGAGGTGAAGCTGGCCCCCGAGATCGCCGGCCGGATCGTGGCCATGCCCATGGCCGAAGGACAAATCGTGCAGCCAGGCCAACCCCTCTTCGCCCTCGACCAGATCCAGCTGCGTTCCGAGGTGAATGCGGATGCGGCCGAAGCCCGCAAAGATCGGGTGAATGCGGAGCGCTACATCTTCCTCAACCAGCAGGGGGCCGTCTCCACCAAAGACCGCGACTATTACGTCACCCAGGCGATCCAGAGCCGCGACAAGCTGAGGGCCAACATCGCCAATCTGGGCTACAAAAACGTGGTGTCGCCCATCGCCGGGAAGGTGGGCAACATCAATTACAAGCTGGGTGATGTGGTGCAGGCGGGCGCCACGATCACCAGCATCGTCGACAATTCCCAGCTTTGGGTGCGGCTCGACATCCCCGGTGAGCAGGCCTACCGGGTGCAGATGGGCATGCCCGTGGTGCTCAAAGCCCCGGACGATCCCCGCAGGCTGTTGGCCCGGGGTGCGGTCACCTTCCTGGCCCCCTCCATCGACAAAGACAAGCAAACCCTGCTGGTGAAGGCCACCTTCCCCAACCCCGATGGCGCCCTGCGCAATGGCCAGCGGGTGAATGCCACCCTGGTGTTCAACCAGGCGGCCTCCCTGGCGGTGCCCCAACAGGCCGTGCTGCTCCAGGCCGGCCAGCCCTTCGTGTTCGTGGCCGTGAGCCCGGAGGTGGCCAGCCAGCAGCTGGGCCGCAAGCTGGATCCCCCACCCCCACCGGGTTTGCCCGTGGCCCTCCAGGTGCCCGTGAGCCTGGGCACCCTCCAGAGAGGGGCCTATGCGGTGCGCAGTGGCCTCAATCCCGGAGACCGGGTGATCCTCGGCAACCTCTTCCAGCTCCGCAGCGGCATGGCCGTGAAGCCCATGACCGGGCCCGCGAAACGCCCATGAGCCTGTCGGACACCTTCATCAAGCGGCCCGTGCTGAGCACGGTGTGCAGCATCTTGATCCTGCTGGCCGGGGTGATCAGCCTGCCGTTGCTGCCCATCGAAAATCTGCCCAACATCGCCCCGCCCACCATCCAGGTGTCCACCAACCTGCCGGGGGCCGATGCGCTCACGGTGGAGAACGCGGTGACGGGCCCCCTGGAGGAAAACATCAACGGCGCCCCGGGGATGGACTACATCACCTCCTTCAGCACCAGCGAGGGCAGCAGCCAGCTGAATGTGTTTTTCAAGGCGGGCACCGACGCCGACATCGACCAGGTGAACGTGCTCAACCGGGTGCAGACCGCCACCCCCCAGCTGCCGCCCCAGGTGACCGCCCAGGGGGTGACCGTGCAGCAAACCGCCACCAGCTATCTGCTCGTCTACAACCTCACCTCCACCCGGGGGCAATTCAGTCGCAACTACCTCAATGGGCTGATCCAGCTCAACCTGCTTTACCCCCTCAGCCGCTCCGAGGGGGTGGGGCAGGTGAACGTCTTCGGGGCCAGTGATCCGGCCTTCCGCCTCTGGGTGAGCCCTAAGAAGCTGGCCCGTTTCAACCTCAGCGCCACGGATGTGGAGAACGCGCTGAAATCCCAAAACCAGGTGGTGATCGCCGGCAGCATCGGCAGTCCCCCATCCCTGCCCGACAACCCCACCACCCTTCCCCTGCTGGTGAACGGCAACCTCAAGACCGTGCAGGAGTTTGAAAACCTGATCCTCGCCAAGGGGCCCGATGGCGGCCTGATCCGCCTCAAGGATGTGGGCAAGGCGGAATACGCCTTCCAAAGCTTCAATTCCTCCGCCATCAATGCCCTCAGCGGCCATCCCTGCGTGGGCTTCGGGGTGATCCAGCTGCCCGGCACCAATGCCATCAAGACGGCCGAGGGGGTGGATCAGGTGCTGCAAGCCTTTGAGCGCACCCTGCCCCCGGGGGTGAAGCTGGAGAAGGTGTTCGACCAGCGGGATTTCATCAACGCCTCCATCGAGGGTGCCCTCGATGCCCTGCGGGATGCGGTGGTGCTGGTGCTGCTGATCATCTTCCTGTTCCTGCAGGACTGGAAAGCCACGGCCGTGCCCGCCCTGGCCCTGCCCATCGCCCTGCTGGGGGCCATGATCTTCGTGAAGGCCTTTGGCTTCTCCATCAATGAGCTCACCCTGCTGGGGGTGATCCTGGCCACGGGCCTGGTGGTGGACGACGCCATCGTGGTGGTGGAGGCCGTTTCAGCCCGCATCGAGGCGGGCGATCCCCCCTTCGTGGCCGCCTCCAATGCCATGAAGGAGCTCACCGGCGCCATCCTGGCCACGGCCCTGGTGCTGCTGGCGGTGTTTGTGCCCGTGGCCTTCTTCCCCGGTGCCACCGGCGTGATCTACCGGCAGTTCGCCCTCACGATCGTGTTTTCGATCCTCGTCTCCACCTTCAACGCCATCACCGGCAAGCCCCTGCAGTCGGCCCTGCTGCTGGGGGGCGGCAAAACCGAGCCGAGGGGACGCATCTGGACCGTGATCGGCGGGGTGTTTGGTGCCGCCTACGGCGCCATGGCCGGAGGCTGGGTGCTCGCCCTGGTCCTGGGGGTGCTCGGCGCGGTGGTGGGCACCTTCTTGATGCCTATTTTCACCGCCTTCAACGCGGGCTTCGAGCGGCTCTCGGCTGGTTACCAGCGGGTGCTGGGCCAGGTGATCCATTGGCGAAGGATCGTGGCGGCGATCCTGCTGGGCGGGATTGCCCTCACCGGCGTGGCCTTCACCGCCATCCCCACCGGCTTTGTCCCCACGGAAGACCAGGGCTATGGGCTGGGCATCATCCAGCTGCTGCCCCAGGCCTCCCTAGAGGCCACCATGAAGGTGGCGGCGGAAGCCCAGGCGATCATCGCCAAGGAGCCCGACATCATCTCTGGAGAGCTGGTGGGGGGGGCGGGCTTCAATGGCAGCTCGGTGAATCAGGGGCTCTTTTTCTTTGGCTTCCGCCCCATCGACGAACGCCAGGGCAAGGAGCACAGCGCGGGGGCGATCATTGCCCGCCTCAACAAGGCCTTCACCCAGATCCCTGGCGCCCTGGTGTTCGCCTCCCCGCCCCCGGCGGTGCCAGGGTTCAGCGCCCAGGGGGGCCTCACCTTCCAGTTCAACGACCTCAGCAACGGCGGCTACTCCCCCACGGAGCTCTCCCAACTGGCCGACACCCTGATGGCCAAAGCCCGGGGCACGGGCACCTTCGAGAAGATCTATAGCCAGTTCATCTCCGATGCACCGGTGTGGCGCCTGGAGGTGGATCGCGACCGGCTGGCCTCCCTGGACATCGACTACGGCCAGGCGATGGCCACCCTCGGCACCTTGATGGGGGGGCGTTTTGTCAACCAAACCTATGAGCAGGGCCAATACCGGCAGGTGTATGTGCAGGCCGACGCGACAAACCGCTCGATGGTGGACGACCTGCGCAATCTCTACGTGTCGGATCGCTCCGGCAAGCTCATCCCCTTGAGCAACGTGGTGAATGCCCGGCTCGACAGCGCCCCGCCGATCATCAGCCATTTCAACCTCTACCGCACGGTGCTCATCCAGGGGTTGGAGGCCACGGGCCGCAGCACGGGCCAGGCGATCGATGCCCTCATGGCCAGCTACCGCAGCCTCAACTTCACCAACATCGGCCAGGCCTGGTCGGGGCTGACCCGCTCAGAGGTGCAGGCGGGCTCCCTGGCGGTGCTGGTGTTCGCCCTGGGCATCGTGGTGGTGTATCTGGTGCTCTCCGCCCAATACGGCAGCTACATCGATCCACTGATCATTTTGATGACCGTTCCCCTGGCCATGCTCGGGGCCCTCGCTTTTCTGGTGCTGCGGGGCCAGGTGAACAATGTCTATGCCCAGGTGGGCCTGGTGACCCTGATCGGCCTGGCCGCGAAAAACGGCATCCTCATCGTGGATCTGGCCAATCAACGCATGGAGCAGGGCCTCCCCGCGGCGGAGGCCGCCAAGGGTGCCGCCGCCTCCCGCCTGCGGCCCATCCTGATGACAGCCCTGGCGGCCCTGGCGGGCTTTTTCCCCCTGGTGATCGCCAGTGGAGCTGGAGCCCTCTCGCAGCGGTCGTTGGGGGCGGTGATCTTTGGCGGCCTGCTGGTGGCCACGGGGCTGAGCCTTTTTGTGGTGCCGGCGATGTATGTGCTGATGAAGAATCTCGAAGCGGCCTGGTTCCCCGCCAGCCAGCAGGGCGAAGCTGTCACTGAATCCGCCCGGGAGTCAGGGGGCGCCGGCTGAGGCCAAGCCCATCGCCACGCCCCTCTTCAGCAGCGAGCCATGCCCCTACCCCCTCCCCCCGGCTACGTTCCCAAGCG
Organism: Cyanobacteriota bacterium; assembly: GCA_035284825.1. Lineage (GTDB taxonomy): Bacteria > Cyanobacteriota > Cyanobacteriia > PCC-6307 > Cyanobiaceae > Cyanobium. Next base: position 7,297 of record JAYKHG010000102.1, on the reverse strand, counting down.
GCAGGAGCGGATCGACTGGCGCCGGGTGGTGCTGGCTGGGCTGCTCTTCATCCTGATGAGCACCGTGCTGGTGGTGCTGGCCCACAACCTGGCCCGCACCCCCGGGGAGCCGATGCCCGTATGGCCCCTGCGCTACAGGCTGCTGGTGATCGGGGTGGCGGGCTTCTGCGGCGCCTGGAACGAGGCCATGTGCCAAGTCGCCTATACGCGCCGCGGCACCCCCGGCGCCCCCCTCTGGCGGTTTCGCCGCTAAATCCTCAGCGCGCGGCCCTTTGGCGGCGGCGCAGCTGACGAGCCCAACCAAAGCACATCAGTGCACCGGAGATGGGGAGAGGCACAGGCACGTCTTCTACATTGGAAATGTTGTTGACGGGACGTGCCTCAGGGCCAGCGGTTGCTCGGGGAGAGGCCTGGAAGGCGCCGGGGAATGCTGCGTCTGCAACCCAGGTGCTAGCAGGGAGAATCTCAAAAGGAGGGATGGAATAAAACTCAAGGGAGAGGCTGGGATCAACGAAACTAGAGAAAAAGTTGGTATAGGTTCCATCTGCAAAGCGCACGCCAAACCCTTGACTGAAGGTGAATGTGGAGCCATATGGCGTAAGTTGAGGTCCATTTCCTTCCCTCCTCAACAAGTTGTCTGGCTTGAAACATTCCAGAATGGGGGTGCTAGTTCCAGGAGGGACGAGTGCCACGGCGGTGATGTCCCTACAGCTCCCAGGAATAGGGGAATCCGTTGGAATCAATCCCTCGATGGCCATCGAGTTGCGTTCTCCGGATACCCCAGTGATCCTGTAACGGCCTTGGGCATCAGGTGTGTCGGTGGTCGTGAGCTCACCGAACGCAGGCCCCATGGAAGTGTCATCCCGTTGAAAGCTCCAATCCCAAATCAGCGCTGAGGCTGGCTGGGGAAGTGTCTCCAGAGCGGCAACAACCAGGCTTCCGAAAGCCGCTGGTGCGATCCTGCGAATAGGGCCGCCTTTGAAAGAGATGGGCACGCTAATGATTTTCAGTTTCATTCAGCCTAATCGGCCCATTGCGATCAGGTGATCACCGTTGGCCGCTCCATTCCAGTGCGGGTTTTGATTTCCGCCAAGGCGTCGATGGCAAGGATCAGGTCGCCCAGCGCCGCCTGGGGATCCTGGGCCAGGGCGCCGCTGGGCGGCACATAGCTCTCCAGGTACACCCGCAACGTGGCCCCATGGGTGCCGGTGCCCGAAAGCCTCAACACCACCCGGCTGCCGTCATCCAGCAGCAGCCGCAGGCCCTGGCCAGCGCTGGTGGAGCCATCCACGGGGTCGGTGTAGGCAAAGTCGTCGGCCACGCGGATGGAGCGCCCCGCGAAGCGCTCACCTTCCAGGGCAGGCAGCATCTCCTTGACGCGGCCATAAAGACCGTGGGCCGCGTCGCTGGCGATGGCCTCATAGTCGTGGCGGGAGTAGTAGTGGCGGCCGTAGCGGCCCCAGTGGTCGGCCATCACCTCCGCCACGGAGCACCCCCGCACCGCAAGAATCTGCAGCCAGAAGAGCACGGCCCAGAGGCCATCTTTTTCGCGGATGTGGTTGCTGCCCGTGCCGAAACTCTCCTCCCCGCAGAGGGTGATGCGGCCGGCGTCAAGCAGGTTGCCGAAAAATTTCCAGCCGGTGGGTGTTTCAAAGCAGGGCAGGCCCAGGGCCTGGGCCACCACATCGGCGGCGGCGCTCGTGGGCATCGACCGGGCCACCCCCGCCAGGCCATCGGCGTAGCCCGGCGCCAGGGTGGCATTGGCGGTGAGCACCGCCAGGCTGTCGCTGGGGTTCACGAAACAACGGCGACCCAGGATCATGTTGCGATCGCCATCCCCATCGCAGGCCGCGCCGAAATCAAAGCTGTCGCCATCCAGCAGCAGGGCCGCCAGATCATGGGCATAGGTGAGGTTGGGATCGGGATGGCCACCTCCGAAGTCCTCCAGGGGGAGGCCATGGCGCACGGTGCCAGCTGGTGCCCCCAGCCGCTCCTCGAAGATCCGGGCGGCGTAGGGGCCCGTGACGGCATGCATGGCGTCAAAGGCAAAGCGAAAATCCCCCTTGAGCAGGGCAGCGAGACGATCGAAATCAAACAGCCGCTGCATCAAGGCCGAATAGTCGTCCACCCCATCGATCACCTCCACCGCCATCCCCCCCAGCTGGTGGGTGCCCGGATGATCCAGCGGCAGGGGATCAGCCTCCAGGATGCGGTAGCTCTCGAGGCTGAGGGTGGCCTGGTAGATGGCATCAGTGATGGATTCAGGGGTGGGACCCCCATTGGCGCCGTTGATCTTCACGCCAAAATCCCCCTCCGGTCCGCCGGGGTTGTGGCTGGCGGAGAGGATCACGCCGCCAATGGCCCCGTGGGTGCGGATCAGGTGGGAGGCCGCCGGGGTGGAAAGGATGCCGCCGGTGGTGGTGATCAGCCGCGCCACCCCATGGGCGGCGGCCATGCGGGCAATGGTTTGGATGGCGGCCAAGTTGCCGAAACGGCCGTCGCCCCCCACCACCAAGGTGCCCCCCTCCACACCGGGCACCACCCGCAGGGAGGCCTCCACAAAACTTTCCAGGTAGTGGGGCGTTTGGAACTGGCGGCTGCTCTTGCGCAGACCCGAGGTGCCTGGCTTCTGGTCGGTGAAGGGCTGGGCCAGGGCCACGGTGCTGACTGTGGCGGTGGAAGGGACGGTGGATGTGGCGGCAGGGCTGTCGCTGGGGCTGGAGGTCATCGGGGGGGCCGGGGCGCAGCGGGCAGGAGCAAATTAGCCCTGGGCCCCTCCCGGGCTGGGTGTCGCAGCTGGCAGGGACCGGAGCTGGCCCTGGAACCCCTGCTCCGCCAAGACAGGACACCTCCGGTAGTTTGATTTGGGACGGTGCATCCCGCCGCTCTAAAGAATTTCCACCATTGCCAATGGCCCCTTCTCCCTCCTCCTTGCTTGCAGGACTCTCGGTGTTCGCCAGGGTGAGCGGACTCTCCGGCTTCGGGCTGCTCGCCAGCGGTGTGGCAGCCATGGCGTCCGTGGCTGCTGTGGGATCCCTCCAGCCCACCTGCGCCGCTGAGTCGTATCCCGAGGCGGTGGCCTTCTCCCGCAAGGCGGCCCATGCGGTGCTCAATCAGGAGGGGAGGGAAACCTGCCTGCGGGGCAAGCTCACCAAGGCATTGCTGAAGCTCTCGGACAGCTGCGATGCGACGGGCCAAAGCAATGCCCTCTGCAAGCTGGCCAGCAAGGCGGCGGTGGTGACCCCGATGAGCCTCACCTTCATGGAGGACACCTCCCGCCAGCTCCTCGACCTGAGCGGGGGCGACAACCCTGGGCCGCATCGTTAGGACTTGAGGAACCAGCGGGGGATTGGAAGGCCGGGATCTTCCCCGTTTTCTTCCCCCCTAGGGCTGCCCACCCCCAAACTTCAGTAGGCCGCCACCACCACCGGCCCCCTGGGGCTTCTCCTCCGGCTTGGCCTTGATCACCTGGCGGCAGGCGATCGTCACCTCGTTGGCGGCCTGATCGATGGGGTCGCGCCGGGCCAGGTTGTTGCTGGGTGCCTCCACCGCCAGATTGCGAATGCTCCACAGCACGTCCTTGCAGCGGGCCGGCAGGCGGGGATGGTCCATGAGGGGATCGGCCTGGCGACGGGCCTCCGTGCAACTTGCCGCGGTGTTCTCCCGGCCGCAGGCCAGGGTGGTGAGTTGGAGTGTGCGGAACACACTGGCGGGGGGAAACACCTCCGGGGGATAGGTGGGGGGAGGGGCGGCCTGCAGGGTGCCTCCCATCAGGGGGGTGAGAAGGGCACCGGTGAAGCCCAGGGCCACCCCGCCGAGCCGTCTCGCAAATCCCAGCCGCCCCCGCTCCATTGGCTCAACCCAACACGTTTCCATCACTTTGGAAGCGCCAGAGCCTCCGGGCGTCCACGCCGCAGACGGTGCTGCCGCTGGATCCACCGCTGCCGGGCCAACGCTCCGCCCACCGGCGCGGAAGCCGCCAGAAGGCGCCGCAGCCAGCCCATTTGCCGCAACCGCGCCCCGAGCGCCCCCTCCTCCGCCTGCAGGTGCTGCATCTGGCGAATCTCCGGCAGGCGCCGCTGGGCGATTCGTGGCAAGAGGGCATCGATCAGCGCCAGCCGCTCCTCCCTCTCCACCCCCGGGCCATGGGGCGTCGCGCTCGCCACCGGCCCCAGCAGCCGGGCCGCCACCAGGGCATCCCGCAGGGCCATGTTGATTCCCTGGGCCCGCACCGGGCTCATGGGGTGCGCCGCGTCCCCCAGCAGCAACAGCCCCGGGGCATGCCAGCGGGGCGCCCAGCCCACCTGCACCGGAAACCGCTGGGGACCACTGATCCCCGCCGGGGGCACCTCCCCCAGCAAAGCCGCCCCCTCCGGCGGCAGGGCCCCACACCAGCGCTCCCGCCAGCCGGCGGCCTCCTCAGGAGAAGCCACCCCGGCATCCGCCACCCAACCAAGCCGCAACGCCTCCCCCGCCGCCTCCGCGAACAGGGCAAAACTCTCCCCTTCCGCCACCACCGTGAGAAAGCGGCCGGCGAGCCACTCCTGGAGAGGTGCCACAGCGGGACCCGCCAGGCGAAACCACTGCACCGGCTCCTGCGCCCCCCCGGGCTCCAGGTTCAGCTGGGCCAGCTGGCGCAGCGCGGAGTGGCGCCCATCACAGCCCACCACCAGATCCGCCACCAGCTCCTGGCCATCCGCCAAAACCACCCCCCGCACCCGCCCATCCGCCCGCAGCACCCCCCGCATCGGCGCTCCCTCCAGCAGCCGGGTTCCTCCATGGCGCCTCAGCTCCCCCCGCAGATGGGCCAGCAGCGATTCCTGATCCACCAGCCAGCAGCCCCGATCACCGGCCAGCGGTTCGGCCGCCGTGAAAAAGGGGCGCCCCTCCAGCACCACCGCCCAGCCCCCCAACGGCCGGTGGCGGACCCCCGCCGGCAGGGGCCAGAGCCCCATGGCTTCCAACGCCTCGATGCCGCTGGGCATGAGGCCCTCCCCCCGGTAGGGCCTGGGCGCGCCCGGAGCCATCGCTTCCACCAGGGTGACGCCCCAACCCGCGCGGGCCAGAAGCCAGGACAAGGCGAAACCAGTGGGGCCCCCGCCAACCACAACCGCCTCAGGAGCGGCCAAGGCGGCACCCTTTTGCGGCAATAGGGAGAGGTTGGGGACTCAACCCCCAACCTCTCCTTCCTTGGGGGGCTTGGCGGTGGAGCTCAATCCCTGTTTCTTGTTCAGCAAATAGTCGACAAGCTCCTTCTGGAGCACGAGCAACTCACCGGTGCAGCCACGGAAGGCCGCACGGTGGCGGATCTCATCGTGGCGCGTGTTGAGGTCCCGCAACATCAGGTTGATCGCATCCAGCTCGGGGGACTGGCCTCGGGCGGTGGAAGCCGGATCCATGAGATCAGGGTGACACGGCGAGCGCTTTTACTCTAGTCGGCCTTGGCAATGGAGCTTTTGCTCCAGGCCGCTGCCGCCCCCGTCCGCAGCGTTGCAGGCTGTTGGCCACGCCTCTCTCCACCCGCCCCGTCACCCCCAACTCCGCCCCCCGCCAGAGCCGATCCATCTCCCGGGTGAAGTGGGCCGCCAGCACGGGGGACTGGATCAAGAGCAGGGTTTCATCGTTTTGATGGGCCGCCGATGGACTCCAGTTGAAGGAACCGGAGATCACCCGCTCCCCATCGAGTACGGCGAATTTGTGATGCAGCTTGTCGCCCCCCACCAAACGGGGGATGCCCACCCCCTCCAGGGGCCGTTGCCACACCCGATTGTCCGCCTCCAACAGGCAGTCCCGGTCGGCGCGGCTGACGCCGAGCACATCCAACACCTCCGAGAAGGGACGGCTGGCGAATCCCGGATCCGCCAACAGCCGAATCCCCACCCCCCGCTGGGCCAAGGTGGCCAGGGTGTCGGCCAGTTCCTGGGCCGAAAACACAAACAGGCCCATGTCCAGCCGACGTTGCACGGTGCCCAGCTGGGCCACCAACCAAAGCAACCCATTGTTGGGGTCCTGGCGACGATGGGGAGCAAACAGCACCTCCACCGTGGTGTCTCCCACCCGCACCCGTTGGGCCGCACCCGAATCCTTGGCCAGTCCGAAGCGGCTGTCCGGTGCCCCCCCGGGGCCATCCCCCCACAACCGCCCAAATTCATCGGCAAAGACCGCCGCCAGGGCCGGGCTGTCGAAGCGCAGCAGGTGGTTCACATTGCCCCGGGTGCGGGGATCCTCCGGATCCCCATGCACACAGGAGGGGCTGAAATTCGCGGAGCCGGTCACCACCACCCGGCGATCAACCACCATGAATTTATGGTGCATCAACCCGCTCCCCGAGCTGCCATCGGCCCGGTCGTCGATGAGGGGCACCCCAGCCCGCAGCAGGAGTTCCACCGCATCCGGCTGACCGAGGGCCATGAGCTGGGCCTGACGATGGCGCTGGTGGGGGCTGAGATCCGCCGGGTGTTGGCGGCTCCAGGGGGTGCTGTAGTTGTTGTCCAGCACCACCTTCACGGCCACCCCTTGGCGATGGCGGGCAATCAGGGCCTGGGCCACGGCGGGCAGGGACAGCTCCTGCACGGCCACCAGAATCTCCTGGTGTGCCTCCCCGATGGCTTCCAGCACCAGGGCTTCCAGGTCGTCGCCCGGCCGCCAGAGGCCGCTCACCGGGGAGCGATAGCGAGCACCCTCCCTGTGGTTAAACGCCACACGGATCGCGGCGGGGAGCGGTAGGGCCCGCTCAACGGGCCGCTCCACCTCCGCCGGGGCAGGGCCACAACCGGGAAGGGCCACAGCCAAGGGCGCCATGAGCAGGAGGGCACGGAGCCAGGCCAAAGTCATCGGGAAAGACAACGCTGATCAGAGCGTTCCCTTCAGCCGACGGCCCTGGGTCAATGCTGGTCCGGGTGGGGGGGCATCTCCGAGGTGCGCAGCATGGCCACAAACCAGAGGGAGCCGGCCACCACCAGGGCGAGCACACCCGCCGAGATGCTCACCCGCACCATCAGCAGGGGCACAAGAAAGGGCACCACAAGGGAGCCCACCAGGGGGGTGGCAGCCACGACGGTCTTCAGGAGAGAGGAGGGGGCTGAGGGGGCTGAGGTCATGGGGTCAGAACCATTCAGAAACAGCTTGGTGGGCGGGATTGCTGTGATCTTCCGGCGTGGAGCGACGGAATTCCAGGGTGATGCTCCGCTTCTGCTCCCCATCGGCCGCCACGGCCTCGATCGGATACACCTGCTGACCATCCCGGAACGGCACCTGGATCCGGAACGTCCCATCCGCTGACAGGGGCACCTCCTCC
>JAYKHG010000101.1:0-4755 GCA_035284825.1 Cyanobacteriota bacterium | reverse complement strand
CCCGCAGGGCCTCCACCCTCTCGCGAACGAAACCGTCCTGGACCAGCGCCGGATCCCTAGGGGCCAAGAGCACCGGTCGATTCCCCATCTCGGCCAGCCGCAGACCCTTCTCCAGCAGGGCCAGGGGGGGAAGATGATCGGATCCTGCCAGGCCGATGGCGCCAACCCCAATCTGTTCCCGATGGAGTGCCAGATCCCCATCGGCCCCATCCGTGCTGAAGCTGCCCCAGAGCAGCAACCGCATGGGGGCCCCCCAGGACAGCTGCAACCGTTCGGGACGATCACGCCAGGGCCGAGACCATGGAAGGAGGGCGACCGTGCCGTAACCCCCCACTGCTGAGGCCTGGGAGAGGCTGTCTAGATTTTCAGAACGTCCAAGCCAGGGATCCTCCAACACGCTGTGGGGATCCACCAGGGGGGGCGCCAACCAGGAGTGGCGGGCATCCACCTCCCTGATCTCCTGACCCTGGAGGGCACGTGGGGGAGAGGCCTCCCATCCCAACAAGGTGCGGCCCGATAGCCACGCATCACGGCGGACCGGTGGCTGTCCTGGACCCTCCAGCACTTGCACCTGACGCAACAACAGGACAGGGGCCATGGGGAAGTGCGTCAGAGGGCCCCTGCGGCCGTGCGATCCAGCACCCCACCCAGGTGTCCCGTGAGGTTGAGGCAGCTCACGACAGGCGGTCCATCCACCCCTTGGGGGTAGTCCACCACGCTGACTCCCCCGTTGCCCTGTTTCACCATCCAAATATCCGCTGGAGACAGCCCGAGGAGTGAGCAAAGGATGGTTTTGTTCACGGCATCGTGGGCCACCACAAGGGCGGTTTCGACGGGGCTGAGGCCACGCACGATGGAGTGCCAGCTGGCCACCGAACGGTCCCAAACCTGCTGCAGGGTTTCCCCATCAGGCATGGTGACGGTGTGGGGTGCCCGTTTCCAATCGGCGAGCAGCTCGGGCCAGGTTGCTGCGATCTCCTCTTCCAAACGCCCCTCCCAACGGCCATGGCCTATCTCCACCAGACCTGGGGTGGTGGTGAGTGGCACCCCAGGATGGGGCTCCAAGATGCGTTCCGCCGTCTGCCTGGGGCGGGCCATCGTGCTGCTGTAGGCCCTCTGCAACGCCACTGAGGAGAGGAAATCACGGGCGGCATTGGCCTGATGTTTTCCGTGAGAATTGAGTGGAATATCGATCTGTCCCTGGAAGCGCCCTTCCCGATTCCAATCCGTTTCCCCATGGCGAACCAGCAGCAGGCGAGGACCTTTGGCAAGGGGCAGCCCCTCCCCCAGGTGGATCGAGTTGTTCAGCGACTCCACCTGAACCGCAACAGGTTGCCCTTCCTCCTGGCTCAGGTTCAACACCGAAACGGAGGCATTGTCCATGCGCAACCTTCGGAATCCACTGGCATCCAAACCCAGCAGCTGCAACACCAGGGCGCGAAGAATGGCGTTATGCCCCACCACCAGCACGCTCTCGGTCGGCCCCGGAGGCAAGGCATGCCGATGGTCGGAGCGCAGACGCTCAACAAACCTTGCGGCCTGGACCATGAGATCCAACAAGGGAAAAAACCGACTTCCGTCGGCTCGCTCCAGTTCAAGCGTTTGCGGGGCGTGTTGCCAGGTACGAGCTTGCCCCGGGTAGCGCTCTTTGACCTCCTGGCGGCGAAGACCGCTCCATGGGGCCAGATCCACCTCCCGCAGATCCCCATCGAGTTGGAGCAACGTTGGGGAACCAGACGCCTCAAGAAGGGTTGAGGCCGTGTCCTTGGCCCGGGAGAGCGGGGAGCTGTAGGCACCCGTAAACCTCACATCCCTCAGGGCCAGCCCGGTGAGGTGGGCCTGTGCCTTGCCCTCAGGTGCCAGATCGGAGAGATCATCCCGGCCCTGAACCCGATGCTCCAGATTGAAGGTGCTCAACCCATGTCGCACAAGCACAAGGCGGAGGGGCACGGCCAGCAGGGTCGGACAAGGACAACTGTATGGGACCAGAATCCTGGGCATGCCTTCTCCTCAGCAAGATTCCGTGGCTGGTCAGGTCCCTCCGGCGCCAACCCCTCCTGTGCCATCCCCAGCGGCATCCACTCCCGTACGCCACTCCCCATGGGAGGGACTGCGGGGCTGGAAGGGGCTGGTGGCCCTCCTGGCCTTGGGTCTGAGCGGGTTGATCTGGATCAGCGGCCTGCAGGAGAGCCTGTCGCGTCCCTCGGTCGTGAATGCGCTCGATCTCCGGCAACTGGAGCTGACAGTTCTCACCGCCGAAGCCCTTCCCCCTCCGCTGCGGCCTCTCCTGGTGGGGGAGGACCCCCGGGGAGCCCTGCTGGAAGCCCTTGAAAAACAAAACAAGGCCCCTTCCATCCCTCCTCCAGTTGAGCGTCGATTGGAGCTGACGTTGCTGCGGCAGGGCCAAGGGGATCAGAGCCGGGCGCCAAAGGATCCCACCCTGGAGGATCTGGTGTCCCAGGTGGATGCCCCTCGACGGCCCCTGCTCCTTGCCCTCCAACGTCGCGCCCCCGTTTCCGCAAGCCAGCAAAGGGCCCTAGTCGCACCCTGGGGGGAAGAGAGCCTGGTGGCCCAGTTGGGCTGCGAACAGCTGGGGGGGCCCGCCAAGTCGTGCCCGGCCCAACGGCTTGGCCCCTGGTTGATCCTGCGATTTCTGGCCTTGACCGTTCTCCCGGTTGTGCTGATGGTGGCCGGTGCCATCCTCCTGGCACGACAGCTGTGGCTGCTGTGGCGCGGGCGCTTGCCCAGCGCTCCTCCCCTGATCTCTCCACCCCTTTCCTTGGTGGATGCCACGCTGGTGATCGCCGGTGGATTTGTCCTGCTTGGGGAGGTTCTGCTTCCCTCGCTGACCCAGGGAAGTCTGCTTCGCCTGCTGAGCCACTGGAATCTGCCAGGGGATAGCCGCCAGGGGATCGAAGTGTTGGGCTCTTACCTCACCCTGATGCTCGCCCCATTGGGAATCCTGGCGATGTTTCTGGCAGGACATCCGAATCCCCCCAGGGGGGGGTGGCTCCAGTGGGGCTGGCGTCCCCCCTCCTCCGTGTTCCTGCCAGCGGTGAAGGGCTTCCTGATGGTGATCCCCCTGGTGGCCATCGCCACCTGGCTGCTGCAACTGGTCTGGACCGATCCAGGGGGCAGCAATCCACTCCTGGAGATGGTGTTGAGCAGTTCCAACAACCTCGCCCTCCTGGCTTTTGCCCTAACCGCAGTGGTGTTCGCCCCGTTCTTCGAGGAGACCCTCTTTCGTGGCGTGCTGCTCCCCGTCCTCGGGCGGCACATGGGGGCGATCCCAGCCGTGGGGATCAGTGCGTTGCTCTTCGCCCTCGCCCATCTCAGCCTCGGAGAACTGGTGCCCCTCTCTGTTCTTGGCGTTGGTCTGGGCTTGCTGCGTTGGCAGAGCGGGCGGCTCGGGGCCTCCGTTTGTCTGCATGCGCTATGGAACAGCCTCACCTTTCTCAATCTCCTACTGCTCGCCCGCTAGGAGGCTCGCCTTGCCGAGGGGGCATCGGGGTGGTTCACTTGCTCAAAATTGGGCCAACATCTTGGTTGCCACGCCTTCTTCCCCCTCGATCCGCTCCAACTCTCCTGAAAGGGCCCAGCGCAACAGGGGGCGAAAGTCGGCTCGTCAGCACCAGAACCAACCACATCCCCTGGGTGAGCGGTCCCTGGAGTTGATCCAGGGGTCCCTCAGCGGCAGGAAAGTTGAACGCCAATCTCCCCTCCTCGCCAGTTTGCATAAGGTGTCCACAGGCGCACTCCTGGGACTCGGGTGTTCCTTGGTGGGTCTAAGCGCTCTCACGCTGCACTGGCAGAATCAGTTCGCCAAGAATTACGCCCAGTTGGAAGCCACCAAGGTTCTGGAGCATCGTCTCCATGAATCAGCTGCGCTTCTTGAGCAACATCACATTCGGTCCATGCGTCGCCCAGGCCAGCTGTTGCCCACCAGTAGTGAGAACCTGATCCATCTGCCCGCTCCCAAGGAGATGGCTCCCCCGCAAACCACCTTCCCCGTTTTGGCTGGTTTAACCACAGGCGGCCCATCCAGAGGAACTACCCTGCCAACCCCACCAGCTGGCTATTGATGGAGCAACCCACCACCCGCCATCACCCCAACGGGCGACCCTGGAGGACGGCACGGAAATTGGGGGGCGGAGATGGGCGGCCAAGGGGTCATGGGCGCAATCTGGTGTCTCTGCTGCCCCCATCCTCCAACCGTCTCATCGGGGTGTATGGCCTGTTGTGCCTGGCCCTCGCAGGGCTATCTGTGCGGTTGGTTTGGCTGCAGGTTGTGCAAGGGGAGGCTCTCAAGGCCAAGGCCAGGACCATTCAGACCCAAGCCATCAAACCCCTTGGGACTCGCCGCACCATTGTGGATCGGGCGGGACGCATGGTGGCCATTGATGAGGAACGCTTTACCCTTTGGGCCCATCCGCATTACTTCAGCTTTTTGGGAGATGGGGCCAACATCCGACGAAGTCCCATGGAGGTGACAGGGAAACTTGCCGAGGTGCTGGCACGCCCTCAAACGGAACTTCTCCAGGCAATCGGCAGCAGAAAAAGCGGAGTCAAGCTGGCCACCAATCTGGATCCGGAAACCGCCCATCAGGTGAGACAGCTTCAAATCAGCGGGCTGGATTTGGAGGCTTACCCGCAAAGGATTTATCCCCAGGGAACCCTGTTCTCGAATGTGGTGGGTTTTTTGAACCTCGATCGCATTCCCCAGGCGGGATTGGAGCAAAGTCGGGATCAGGATTT
>JAYKHG010000100.1:0-16897 GCA_035284825.1 Cyanobacteriota bacterium | reverse complement strand
CCCCTGGCCCTGCTGGAGAAGGGTCTGCGGCTGGCCGAGATGGGGAATCGACCGGTGCTCTTGGCCCCTAGGGATCCGGCGCTGGTCCAGGACGGTTTCGTTCGCGAGAGGGTGGAGGCCCTGCGGGCTGGATGGCCCACGGATCCCGTGCTCAGTGAAACCCTCCCCCTGCAGACGCTGTTCAGCTTGAAGGCCGCCCATCGTGATGTGACCTTGCGGCTGATGAATCTCTCCACCGCCGAAGCTGTGGGTCTCCTTCGGGCTATGCCGGATCCTCCCCAGGCCACTGTGAGCTGGTGGCACCTGCTGGCAGACAGCGGCACCCTTCACCCGGCTGATGAGGGCTGGCGCATGGTGCCCTCCCTCGGTGCCCCTGCGGATCGCCAGGCCCTCCTCCAGGCCCTCAGGGAGGGTCTGTTGAGTGCCGTTGCCGTGCACCACCAGCCCCTTGATGCGGAAGAGCAGATGTTGCCATTGGACCAGCGCAGGGCTGGACTCGCAGGCCATGGGATTGCCTTGTCCATGCTTTGGCAGGAGCTGGTGGTTCGCCAGGGCTGGTCAGCGCAGGAGCTTTGGCAGGCTCTCTGTTGGGGGCCATGCCGGTATCTCGACCTTCCCCCGGAGCATCTCTCCCCCCCCTCGGACCGTTGGATCCTTTGGGACCCTGCTCAGCCGTGGCCTGATGCCGCCCAGGAACGGGGATCCTTGGCCGCCAATCTCCCGAGCTTCGGGAGTGAGGGGCTGATGGGGCGTGTCATCGCCTCTGGGTTACAGGAGGAAACCCATTGGCCCCTTGGAGCGATCCTGCGCTGTTGAAGGGGAAAAACCTCCAGAAGGCGCGACCAATGATTTCCTTTTCCGGCACGAAAGGCCCCCCGGGCCAAAACCTCGCATCCCAGCTGTTGGCCCGATTGTCGCCAAGCACCAATACGGTTTTGGGGGGAACCACCACATCCAAGGTGGGGCAGGGGCCCATCCCCCGGGAGTCCACCGGACAGGTGTTGGCCACGTAGGGCTCCTGAAGGGGCTTGCTGTTCAGGGTCACCCGTCCCTTGGGATCCACCACAATCCTGTCTCCAGGGATGCCGATGACCCGTTTGATGTAGGCATCACAGGAGGGTTCCTGCAGGCCCAGCAGAGGCCCAATCAAAGGAATGTTGACCAAAAAACAGCCCAGGGGGCCAGGTCGGTGTTGGGCTGAAAGAACCGGGTCGAAATGGTGGGGGGCATGAAACACCACGATTTCCCCCCGCTGGGGCGGCCGGCTGCGGTAGGTCACCTTTTCCACCAACAGTCGATCCTGCAGTTGCAGCCCTGGCAGCATCGACCCCGATGGGATGTAGCGAGCTTCCACAAGGAACTGGCGGATTCCGAGGGCGACGGCCAGGGTCAGCACAATGCTTCGCCAGAAAGCCCAGGAATCCTCTTCAGTCTGGGTGGAGGCTCGGCCTCGGTCTGACGCCATCGGTCCCAGGGGCGATGGCTCGTCCTTGTTGCTGCTCAAAATGAGTCTCTACTACTGAAAGGATGGTTGGCTCCCATCGGACCTCCGCGGACATCCGGCCCACCAGGCAGATTAGTCTCACATCCGCGAGAGCAGCGATGGCCCGCCCACGCTGGCATGAGAGCCTTTCTCGCCCCAGCAACACGTTTTGGATCGGCTGGGAACGATTTGTCGCCCTGTGGGCGGTGACAAACCTTGTTTGGGTGGTTGTGGATCTCACCTATATCCCCCTGCGACCCTTCTGGCTCGAACGCACCCTCCATCCCATCCCAATGGTGCCGTTGGCGGTGCCCGTTCCCTGGCTGCCAACCATCACCCCTTGGATGGATCGTCTGAAAGGAATTGAGCCCCACCGAGAAACTCAGAAATTCATCAACGAATTTGAGAAAACAGATCTGGTGATGCAGGGCTTTCAGCCAGGGTCACCTTTCTCTGCCAGCCAAAAGCAACGCTTGCGCGATCTGGTGACACTGAGCCATCAGATGATCGATTCGGATCCCTTTCAGGCCACCTCAGGATCAGGCACTCTGGAAAAAATCAAGAATCGCTTTCGTCAGCGGGCAGATCGAGATTCCTCAAAGGAGTCTGTGGGCGTGCTGCTCAGTGAAAAATGGCTCAGAAACCATTCTTGGGAAGGGGAGAGCAAGTTCTGGAAGACCGATGTCTTGCCCCTTGTCGCCCGCAATTATTGGCGGTCGATCGATCAAAATGGCCGCCCCACGGATCACTTCTGGCGTGTCGACCTTCTGCTCTTTCAGAGCGTCTTCCTGCTGGATATCCTCCTGCGCACGATCCGACTACGCCGAAAACTCCCGGGACTGAGTTGGCGTGATGCCTTCCTCCGGCGGTGGATTGATCTGCCACTGTTTTTGCCCTTTTGGCGATGGCTGAGGTTATTCCCTGTCTTGGCACGGCTGCAAAATGCAGGCTGGATCAATATTGAGCCCCTCAGAGCTGTCATTAGCCGGGGCGTCGTGGCTCTTCTTGCTTTGGAACTCTTTGAAGTTCTGGCCTTGCAAATTATGGACGGACTGCAGCAGCAGGTGCGCTCCAAGCGTTGGCCATTAAGGCTGCGCAGCCTTCGCAGCCATCAAACCGTGATCAATCAGGAGGAGAGGGAACTGGTCGAGCTCATTCGTCTGTGGGCGCCCCTGTTGTTGGTACAAGTTGCCCCTCGGTTGGCTCCGGAGTTGCAGGGTGTCCTTGGCCATGCCTTGCAGGCAAGCCTTCAACGCAGTCTTGTGCCCGCCCCCCTTAGGCAACTCCAACCTCTCCTGGAGGTGGAACAAGGGTTCAGCCGGCAATTGGCTCAAGGGGTGGTGGAGAGTCTGCTCGATCTCTCCAGGAGTGCTGGGTCCCAGCTCGGTCGGCGGGATGATGAGCAGCTCAGGCTTCTCCAACACTTCATTGACCGGTTCTGGGAGGAGCTTGCCCTGGCTCTGGAGGACGGACCGGCTCTGGAACGCTCTCAACAGTTGCTGTGCGTTGCCATCGAACGGGTCAAGCGTAACTACATCAGCCAGATCAGCCGTTCAGGGATTGCGGGCCTGATTGATGAGCTTGACCAGCTGATGAATCGAGAGGGGGAAGAAACGGAAGAGGTTTCCCCCCCAATCCCAAGGGCCTCTTTGACGGACGACTGAATCAACCGCGGTTGATCAGGGCCTTGATGGCTCCCACCAGGCTGTTGGAACCTCGGCCGACGCCACCATCTGGGCTCGTGCGCACGGTGACATCTCCATTCACGGTGGTGCGGCAGCTCAGGCGGTAGGTGGCAGGACGGTCCGCCAGGTAAACCTCTTCAACATCAGAGCGGGGGGACAGGTTGCGGGCACCATCGAGGACTTCCATCACGCAGGTGCCGCACTGCCCAAGACCCCCACAGTTATTGAGGTTGTTGAGGCCGGTGTAGGGATTGATTCCCGCATCCAGGGCGGCTTTGCGCAAATTGGCGCCCTCGATGCACCCCACCTGCTGGCCTTCGCGTTCGAAACGGATGGTGGGCACGGTGAATCGGGGGTGGAGGCGCAGCCCAACTTAGGGCACCTCGGTCGCGATTCCCCCCGATCGGGGGGAAGAAACGTCGGAAATGGGTCCCCCCTACCATGGATTTTCTTTGGAGTGTGCCCGCGAATCCATGAGCCCCTCCGTTTATGACAGCCTCGTTGCCTGCCTGATTCCCGGTTACACGAGTCTGGCCCGGCTCTCTGTTTCCCTTCTCGCCGCATCCCCCCTGGCCCAGGCGCCTGGGGCCTCCGTGTTGGTGGCCGGGTGTGGATCGGGAGCTGAATTGCTTGCGGCACGGAACCTTCGCCCTGATTGGCACCTCACTGCGCTGGATCCCTCCGCCGAAATGTTGGCGATGGCGCGGGACAAGCTTGATGCCCCCTCGGAGCAACCCAAGCCGCATCAGCCGATCCAATGGTTGCAGGGCACGGTGGAAGAAGGCCCCGATGCTGCTCTCTTCGATGGCGCCATCGCCGTTCTTGTCCTTCAGGGGCTTCCAGACGACGGCAGCAAACGACGATTCCTGTCCTCCCTGTCCAGGAGCTTGAAGCCTGGGGCTCAGGTTGTGCTGGTGGATCTGATGCAGCAGGAGCGCAGCAGCATGGAAGGGCAGTTGATTGCCGCACGCCAATTGTTCCAGCAGGCTGAGGCGATCGTGGAAGACGCTGGACAACCCCAAGATTTGACGTCCCAGGTGTTGGGTGAGGTTTATCCCGTCAGCCTGTCCCGGTTGACGGGTTTACTGGAAGCAACGGGGTTTTCCGACCCATTTTCCGTATTCAGGGCGCTTGATTACGAGGGTTTTGTTGTTCAGAAGCTATCTTGACCCAAGCCGTCATGCAGCCGGTCTGGCTTTGTTGTGTTGCCGAAGGGGTTGGAGTTCATCCCCCTCGAGATCCAGGATGTCGAGCCTTTGGCGGATGGCGACCAGCTCGGTGAGGATAGAGGTCAACAATTGCTGGGTTGCCGTTGATGGGGCATTGAGCACCTCGACAGTGACCTCTTTGATGCGCAGCACGTCCCGTGCAAAACGCGCCACCTCATTGGCGTGAAACATCAGGGGTTGCTTGATGTCGCTGCGAAATTCGGGATTGAGCTTTTTGGGGTTGAAGGGCGGATTGATGTTGCGAGGGTCGGTGTTGGTGTAGCGATACACGGATGCTCTTGAGCGATTCAGAGCCTTCTGAACCTCGTCGATACCAATAAGGGATGAAGCGTCAGAGTCTGTCTCTTTGGTTGAAGAAAGGGCGGCAATGGACTCGGTTGCTTGCTCGCCCGGAAGGCCGACTGAGTCGTTGGCGGGCCGATGGCTGGGAGCAAACATAAAGCGAGACCTAAGTTGGACACTATGGATTGCTTCGAGAACGTAGCAGAGGTTTTCAGGGGCGCCCATGCCGATTGGACACACGTTCAGACGCCCACCCCTAGCCCAGTGATAGGTTCCACTTTGCTGAGCCAATGATCCATGCGCGTCTCCCGCCTCCTGCTGGTGACGCTTCGCGATGACCCCGCGGAAGCTGAGATCATCTCCCACAAGCTTCTTTTAAGGGCCTGCTTCATCAGACGGGTGTCGACGGGCATCTATGCGTACCTGCCCCTGATGTGGCGGGTCCTGCAAAAAATTTCCGCGATCGTTCGCGAGGAAATGAACAAAACAGGAGCGTTGGAAACGCTTTTGCCCCAACTACAACCTGCGGAGCTTTGGGAGCGGAGTGGACGTTGGGCTGGCTACACAGCCGGTGAGGGAATCATGTTTCACCTCCAGGATCGCCAAGGCCGGGAACTTGGCCTGGGACCCACCCACGAGGAGGTGGTGACTGCCTTGGCGGCTGATTTGCTTCAGTCCTATCGCCAACTTCCCGTTTGCATTTATCAGATCCAAACAAAGTTCCGCGATGAGATCCGACCCCGTTTTGGCTTAATGCGAGGCAGGGAATTCATTATGAAGGATGCCTATTCCTTCCATGGGGATGAGGAGTCTCTGCGCCAGACCTATCGCCAAATGGATGGAGCCTATCGGCGAATTTTTCAACGATGTGGTCTCCGCACTGTTGCAGTGGAGGCCGATAGCGGTGCCATCGGTGGATCCGCCAGCCAGGAATTCATGGTAACTGCGGAAGCTGGGGAGGACTTGATCCTTGCCAGCGCCGACGGGCAGTACGCGGCAAATCAGGAGCGTGCGTTTTCTCTCCCCCCGGAAGCGATTCCCCTCCCCTCCCAGCCCTGTCGGGAACTGCCAACTCCAGATCAGGCTTCCATTGCGGATCTCTGTAGGGCCCATGGTTTTGCACCCTCCCAGATTGTGAAGGTGCTCCTGTTTGTGGCTCGTTTTGCGGAGGGCCCTCCCCATCCCGTGCTTGTCAGTCTGCGGGGAGATCAGCAGCTCAATGCGGTGAAGCTCAGCAATGCGCTGCAACGAAGGATTTCAAGCCAGGGTGCCCTGCTTCAGGTGCTTCCCATCGAGCACCACCACCTTCAAGCGGAAGGATTAACCCCTCTCCCCTTTGGTTCCCTGGGCCCCCACCTGGACGATGCACCTTTTAAAGGCGCCAAGACCTGGAGCCCCAAACTCCTGCGTTTCGCGGATCCCACCGCCTCAGAGCTGACTTTGTTTGTCTGTGGTTCGAACCGCAGGGATGTGCACCTGGTCGGTGCAGCCTGGGGAGATCTCACACCCACCCCTGAAGTCGTTGATCTGCGGGAGGCCCAAGCAGGGGATCGCTGCATCCACGATCCCTCCCAACACCTGGAGGCAGCTCGGGGGATCGAGGTGGGTCACATTTTTCAACTGGGGCAAAAGTATTCCCTGGCCATGGGTGCCACCTTCACCACGGAGGAGGGAGAGGACAAACCCCTGTGGATGGGCTGCTACGGAATCGGTGTCTCCCGGCTGGCCCAGGCGGCGGTGGAGCAACTTCACGATGGACAGGGCCTCTGCTGGCCTGTCTCGATCGCCCCTTTTGAGGTCATTCTCACCATCGCTAATACCCAGGACGACACCCAGCTGGGCGTCGCTGAAACCCTTTACCAGGAGTTGTCTGAGCAGGGCCTGGAGATCTTGCTGGACGACCGCCAGGAACGGGCGGGTGTGAAGTTCAAGGATGCTGATTTGCTCGGTATCCCTTATCGAATTGTTGTCGGCAGGGGGGCAGCGAAGGGGACGGTGGAAGTGGTCACCCGTCGCAGTGGTGAGGCGCTGGAGATGTCGGTTGCTGAGGTTTCGTCCTGGCTTGTCAAGCGGGTTCACGCAGAGCGGTCGGGACTGATGTGACAGGCGCCGTGGTGGGGCCCCGTAGGATCCTTTCAATCCCTTTCTTTGCCATGGCTGCCGTGCTGCGCTCCTGTTCCCGCTTGGCCCGCCGGGCAGGCCAAGCGCTTGCGGCCTGCCTGTCCAGGCTTCAGCCCCAGGTTCTGTCCCTGGCGTTGATTCTGTGTTTAGGCCTATCGGCCTGCAGCGGCAATGGTTTGCTCAGCGGAAACTACGTCGAAGACACGGCCGCGGTGACCCAATCCCTCCTCAGCACCATTGCCCTGCCTGCCGATGACCCGGGAGCTGCTGAGGCCATCTCCCAGGCGCGATCGCTGATCAACGACTACATGGCTCGCTATCGGCCACGGCCGTCCGTGAATGGCCTCCCCTCCTTCACGACCATGCAGACGGCCCTCAACTCCCTGGCGAGCCACTACACCGCCTATTCCAATCGACCCCTGCCGGATCCCCTGCGTAACCGGGTGCGGAAGGAGCTAGAGCAGGCTGCGGCCTCGGCGAACAAGGGGGCCTGAGGTCAAGGTTTCACCAAACCTTGTAAAGCGAGCCTGAAAAGTTTTGACGAAAGTCCGAGCTGTCTGCAAGTATTGTTCTTTGTGCTCGAAGGCGGCTCCAGGCCGCGGTGCCCTTGGCCAACGTTGTCGTAATCGGTGCACAGTGGGGTGATGAAGGTAAGGGGAAAATCACAGATCTGCTGAGCAGATCTGCCGATGTGGTCGTTCGTTATCAGGGTGGTGTAAACGCTGGCCACACGATTGTCGTGGATAATCGTGTGTTAAAGCTTCACCTGATTCCCTCCGGGATCCTCTACCCCGACACCATGTGTCTGATCGGATCGGGCACCGTGGTGGACCCTCGGGTGATGCTTGGGGAGCTGGACATGTTGATGGCCTGCGGCATCAGTCCATCAGGCCTCAAGCTCGCATCCACAGCCCATGTCACCATGCCCTACCACCGCCTGCTGGATCAGGCGCTGGAGCAGAGACGGGGAGACCGCAGGATCGGCACGACCGGCCGGGGAATTGGTCCCACCTATGCGGACAAGTCGGAACGCAACGGCATCCGGGTGATTGACCTTCTGGATGTTGAGCGGCTGAGGGACCGTCTGTTGGGCCCCCTTGCAGAGAAAAACGATCTGCTCGTCGGGGTTTATGGCCTTGATCCACTGGATCCACAGGCTGTGATTGAAGAATATGCCGACTATGGCCAGAGGTTGGCCCCCTACGTTGTCGACTGCACCAGGGTGATCCATCAGGCGGCCAGGGCGCGAAAAAACATCCTGTTTGAAGGTGCCCAGGGAACCCTGCTCGATCTCGATCACGGCACCTACCCCTACGTCACCTCCTCCAATCCCGTTGCCGGCGGTGCATGCATTGGGGCTGGCGTTGGACCCACCCTCATCGATCGTGTGATCGGTGTGGCCAAGGCCTACACCACCCGGGTTGGCGAAGGACCCTTCCCAACCGAACTGGAAGGAAGCCTGAACGACCATCTCTGTGATCGGGGTGGGGAGTTTGGAACCACGACGGGTCGTCGTCGAAGGTGTGGGTGGTTTGACGGCGTCATCGGTCGTTACGCCGTCCAGGTCAATGGCCTGGACTGTCTTGCAATCACGAAGCTGGATGTCCTGGATGAATTGGATGAAATCCAGGTGTGTGTGGCCTATGAGCTGGATGGTGGCCGCATCGACCACTTTCCGAGCAGTGCGGAAGACTTTGCCCGCTGTAGGCCGCTGTTTGTTTCATTACCCGGTTGGCAGTGTTCCACAGCCACCTGCAAGAGGCTCGAGGACCTTCCCGATCAGGCCCGGGACTACCTCCGTTTCCTGGCGGAGCTCATGGAAGTGCCCATCGCCATCGTGTCCCTGGGTGCTGACCGGGATCAGACCATCGTGGTGGAAGATCCTATCCATGGGCCCAAGCGAGCCTTGCTCAACGTCTGAGTGATCGTGCTACCGCCCAATTCTCCGCAGTTTTTGCCATGACCTCCACGACCCCAAAGCCCTTTGATGTGGTGGGCATCGGCAACGCGATCGTCGATGTCCTGGTTCAAACCGAAGACGCCTTCCTCGAGGAGCACGGCCTGACCAAGGGCACCATGGCCCTTGTCAACGAGACCCAGGCCGAACAGCTCTATGGCTGCCTTGGTCCTGGTCTGGAGACCTCCGGTGGATCGGCGGCCAACACCCTGGCGGGACTGGCGCAGCTTGGGGGGCGGGCGGGGTTCATCGGCAGGGTGCGCAACGACCAGTTGGGAGCCATTTTTGCCCATGACATCCGTTCCGTCGGAGCCCACTACGAAACCGCTGCAGCCCAAAGCGGCCCTTCCACGGCGCGTTGCCTGATCTTGGTCACCCCTGATGCCCAGCGCACGATGTGCACCTATCTGGGGGCCTCTGTAAACCTCCACCCCGCGGACCTGGATCTCAACCTGGTGCGGCAGGCCAAAGTGCTCTATCTCGAGGGCTATCTTTGGGATAGTGATGAGGCGAAACAGGCGTTCATCGCTGCCGCGGAAGTGATGCGTGAGAGCGGAGGAGAAGTGGCACTCTCCCTCTCCGATGCCTTTTGCGTGGATCGCCATCGGGAGAGCTTTCAGGAGTTGGTGGATGGCCATGTGGATGTTCTTTTTGCCAACGAGATGGAAATCACCTCTCTCTATAAGGCCAACCACTTTGAAGAGGCTGTCGACCAAGTCAGGGGGCGCTGCAAAGTGGCCGCCCTCACCCGTAGTGGGGACGGTTCCCTGGTGCTGAGTGGGGATCAAAGCCTGCCGATTGCCCCGTTCCATCTCGGACCTTTGCTGGACACCACAGGCGCTGGCGATCTCTATGCCGCTGGTTTTCTTTACGGTTACACCAAAGGCGATTCCTTGGAGCGTTGCGGGCGCCTCGGATCCCTCTGCGCTGGCCAGGTGGTTACCCAGCTTGGTCCCCGTCCCCAAGGCTCCTTGCGGGAGCTGGTGGCCCATCACCTGCCTTGAAGCCACCCCGGGCCAACTGTTCCGTGCACCATTCCCCATAGGCCCCTCGGGTTTCAGCCCTCAGGCTGATCCACTCAGGAGTGTCGTAGCTGTGGTGGCCCATCACCGTCCCATGGAGTGTCTCTAGGGAGGCTGGATTGGTTTTGAGGAGGAGCTGCACCTCTTCACTGCGGATGGTGCGGCCCTGCCACAGGTAGTGGGACACGATGGGCACCAGGGAGACACAGGCCACAAGGCCCTTCTCCAAAAGAATTGAGGCGAGCCTCTCTGCCTTCTCCAAGCTGCCCTCAGTGGTGAGCACCAGCACGAGCTCTTCTGCTTTTGTCTCTTCCATTCCTTGCATCACCCAATCCCCGCCGCTGGACCCACGTGTTTTATCAGGGCCTCGAAGTCAAGTCTGTGGATTCCTTCGGGTTCAGGAGGACGTTGCAACAGCAGCAAGCGCAGACCAAGGGTTTTGCTGGCGCCGTGCCATAGGGCTTCGGTGCGTCCGCCGGACTGACGACAGACGATGGTGTCAATATCCCAGTGCCTGCAGAGGGCCTGCTCCACCGCACCATCGGCTGTGGGGTGAAAGCAGGCGATGCGGCTTGAAGCAATTCCGGCCTGCTGGGCCTGTCTCAAGGCCAGCGGATAGGGCAAAACCCTGGCATGGAGGCAGGCCCCTTGGGTCAGGCGGCTTGCTGTTGCCAGCTGTCGTGCACCGATGGCCAGAAGAATGCGCTCGCTTCCCCGCACGTGCAGGGGGAGGTCGTGGATGGATGCCAAGGGGGTGGCCCATGGCCCTTCAAGGAAGGGGCGATTCAGGCGAAGCAGCCCCTCGGGCCTTGCCCTTGTGGCCTCAATGGCCATGGGCGTGATGCGGACGGCAAAGGGATGGCTGGCATCAATGAGCCATCGAAATGGATCTCCCTCCCGCTCGGCTCCTTCCAACACCGCTTTGAGGGCTCCTGCATCGGCCAAGGCCCCCACTGCCATCTCCAGATTCGGGTCCTCGGGATAGGTTTGCCGGGCCGTGGGGGTGACCACACTCACCTTCACACGCCACCGGAGCTCCAGCAGCTTCCTCGCCAGCAGGGGCCCCTCCCCGGTGCCTGCGATCAACCAAAGTCGGTTTCCTTTCAATCCCATGGGCCCTGTGCATCAGGATGGAAGCAGCTACCAGCGGAAGAGGGCGTGAATCACTGTTTGCTCGAGGTGGAGGTGCTTGAGGCGCCCCAGGTGCGCTACACCCAAGACAACCAGACGCCCGTGGCGGAGATGACCGCCCGTTTTGATGGGCTGAGGCCGGAGGATCCCCCGGGGCAGATCAAGGTGGTGGGCTGGGGCAATTTGGCGACCGATCTCCAGAATCGGGTGGAGGTGGGCCAACGCTGGGTGTTGGAGGGGCGTTTGAGGATGAATACGCTGACCCGCCAGGATGGGGTGAAGGAAAAACGTGCGGAGCTCACGCTGGCCCGGCTGCATCCCTGTGGTGCCTCCGTTGGGGCCGTCTCCCCCCAGCCCGCCATGGCGCCGATGGCTTCGCCTTCCGCCCCAAGCACCTCCCCTGGCCGAAAGGCGGCGGTCAGCCAAAGTTCCCCAGCTGCGGGCAAGAGGCAGCCTCCAGCGGAAAGCTCCCCTCCGGTGTGGAACACGTCCCCCTTGGTCCCCGATGAGCTGGGGGAAGGGGATGATGACATCCCTTTTTGAAGGCGAGCCCTCCAAAGCTCCTACTCCAGGCGTTCACTGGCCTGATCCAGGAGCTGGCCGAGCTCCCGTTCCAGGGCCGCCAGGTCAAGGCGCCACTCCGGCCAGCGTCCGCTGTCCAGTTGGCGCAGCAGCCACAGTCGGTCCTCTTGCAAGGCCTCCAGAACGCTCCGCAATCCATCCCCCGTTCCCTCTGGGGAGGGCTCACCGGGAGAGGCCGTGAATGGAGGGGGCGTCATGTTGGCGAGGACTGGTTGCCCCATCCTGCCCTCTCCTGCAGGAAGATGGATCCATGCAAAGTCTTCTCTCTCCTGGCACCCTGGTGACCCTCGCGGGGGCAGTCCTGACGGTGATCGGTTCGCTTGCCTACGTCAGCGACCATCCCAACCTCAGTTTGCCCAGCATTTTTTATGGCATCCCCATCCTGCTGGGGGGGCTGGCCTTGAAGTCCTCTGAACTTCCCCCCCCGGCCCGACTCACCCCCCCTGAACAGATGAGGACCCTTCGGGAGGCCCCCACCAGTGAACCCCTGCGCAAGCTGTTGGCCGATGTCAGCCGCTGGCGGTACGGCCAAAAAGTTCACCTGGAAAGCTCCCTGGAGGCGCTCAAACTCTGGGATGAGCAGGATCCTCCCTCCCTGCTCTCCGTGGAGGAGCTTGCCCTGCCCGAGGGATATGGGTTGCGTTTGACGTTCTTGGAGGGTGGGGTTCCCTTTGCCCGCTGGGAAGCTTCCTTAGATCGTTTAGGCCGGTTTTTCGGCCCTGGGTTGCAGGCGGAGCTGGTCCAGCAACCCCAGCAGAAGATCGTCCTCACCTTGCGACCAAAGGGCGCTGAGGTGGTCTCCCCTGATTCCACCCTCCCGTCGCCCGCCCCCTGATGAGTGATCCCTTGATCAATCGGGCAGATGCCTCCCGCGTCTCGGTTTTGAGCGAGGCCCTGCCCTACATCCAGAGGTTTTCCGGCCGTCAGGTGGTGGTGAAGTATGGGGGAGCTGCCATGGTCGAAGAGGGCCTGCGGGAGGCTGTTTTCAGAGATCTAGCCCTTCTCTCCTGCGTCGGCGTGCAACCCATCGTGGTGCATGGCGGCGGACCGGAGATCAACCAATGGCTCAATCGCATGCAGATCCAGCCCCAATTCCGGGATGGCCTCCGGATCACGGATGCGGACACCATGGATGTGGTGGAAATGGTGCTGGTGGGGCGGGTGAACAAACAGATCGTCAATGGTCTCAACCTTGTGGGTGGGAGGGCTGTTGGCCTGAGTGGTTGCGATGGTTCCCTGGTGGCCGCCCGTCCCCTTGGCCAAACCCATGGGTTGGTGGGGGAGGTGGCATCCGTCAATCCCTCCGTCCTGACCCCCCTGCTCAAGGCGGGATACATCCCGGTGATTTCCAGTGTGGCTCCGGATCATGCCGGCCAGATGCACAACATCAATGCCGATACGGTGGCGGGTGAATTGGCAGCAGCCCTGCAGGCTGAAAAATTGATTTTGCTCACGGATACTCCCGGAATCCTGCGACACAGGACGGATCCAGCCAGCCTCATTCGTCAGATCACCCTGGGTGAAGCCCGAGCCCTGATTGCCCAGGGAGTGGTGGAGGGGGGGATGACACCGAAAACAGAATGCTGTGTGCGGGCCTTGGCCCAGGGGGTTGGAGCTGCCCACATCGTGGACGGAAGAGTTCCCCATTCCCTGCTGCTGGAGGTGTTCACCAATGCGGGGATCGGCACGATGGTGGTGGGCAGCCCGCGACAGTTGCAGTCCTGAAGGCGCCATGGCTTTGGAGCCCAACGATCTCACCGTTGCCCTCGCTGACGCCAAGGGGGCCATTGAACGGGGGAACTACGCCAAGGCCATCGCCCTGTTGGATCCCCTTTGCGGCCAATACTCCCCGTTGCAGCCCCCCGGCGACCTGCTGAGGTTGTTGTTGGTGACGGCGCTGATGGGCCAGGGCGAGACCGATCGTGCGGCGGCATGCTGTCGCAGCCTCCAAAGCTGCTCCGATCCCCAACGGCGCTGCCAGGCCCGTGATTTGCTCCAGGTGCTGGAAGCTCCTTCCCTGAAGCGGCCTCGGGATTGGTCGTTAACCCTGCCGCGACTGGATCAGGCCCCTCCCCTGGAGGGGGTTTCCGGTGGCCGCTCCTCAGGGCGTCGGCAGGCTGAGACGCCCCCACCAGCTCCTCCCGTGGGCCCCACCCAAAGCCCGCGGGGGTTTGCCGCCCTGGTGATGGTGCTGCTGGTGGGCCTGTTGTTGGCATCCCTCCTCTCAGGATGTTTGCGCGTTGAGACAGAGCTCAACGCCGTGGGTCCTGGGCGCGTGCGGCTCCAGCATCGGATGCAGCCCATTGCGGGCACCCCTGTGCCGTTTCAGGCCGCCTTCTCCTCCGCCCTGATGGCGGACGTTCCCCCGTACAGGGTGAGGCAAAACGGCACCACCACCATCCTCTCCAGTCCCCTGCTGACCCCCGACGGCGCCCTCACCTCCCTGCGCCACACCTTGGAGCAGGCCTCCCGTCTGGGGGGGTATTCGATCCCAGCACCCACCTTGGAGTGGAAGGAAAGGAACTGGTTGCTTGGAGGGTCCCAACACCTTGAGTTCAGCCTGGACCTCAAGAATTTGCCAACCCATTCGGGTTTGGATCTGAGCCTGCGGCTCACCCCATTCTCCAAGCGGGCGTTCCGTCAGGCTTTGCCCCACCCCGTTCGCTCTGCAGGCGACTCCCGCGTCTGGATCTGGCCGCTGCAGCCCGGCGAGATCAACCGGTTGGAGATGCGCTTTTGGCGTTGGAATCCCATCGGTCTGGGCGGAATGGTCATCCTTCTTCTCCTGGCTCTGGTGGTGTTGATGCAGCGGATGCGGGTGCGCCTGGGGCTCGGCCTGCCCGAATTGCCCGCCTGAGGGCGCTGGGCGCTGGCTACAGCTGCAGAGGGTCGGGGTCGATGGCCAGGGTGACCGTTCGATGCAGGGTTTGCCGAAGATCGTGTTCCGGGGGCAGGGGTAAAGGCGTTCCCGGTGGTCCATGGAGCAACAGCTGCCAGCGACTGCGTCCGGCCACCCGGGCCACCGGGGCAGGGCTGGGCCCAATCAGGCACCAGCGGTTGTGTTCCACCTCCGGGCGGATCCGTTCCGCCAGGGCTGCGGCGGAGGTGGCCGTTGTTGAGGCGGAGGGCCCTGCCAGTCGCAACAGGCAAGCCCTGCTGAACGGCACCAATCCCCCACTTTGCCGCAGCCTCGTTTCTTCCTTCAGAAACTCCCCGTAGCGCCCATCCACGAGATGACGGATCACGGGATGATCTGGTGTGTAGGTCTGCACCAGCACCTCCCCGGGGTGCTCCCCCCGTCCAGCCCTTCCGGCCAGTTGCAGGAGCAATTGGAGGCACTGCTCAGCCGACCTCAGGTCCGGTCGATGGAGAAGGCCGTCCGCCGCGAGCACAGCGGCCAGGGTCACGCTGGGCAAATCCATTCCCTTGGCCAGCATCTGTGTCCCCACCAACACATCCGCCTGGCCGTCCTGGAACGCCTCCAACACTCGGCGATGGCCGTCTTGCCCCCGGGTGCTGTCGGCATCAAAGCGAAGGACCCGGAGTCCTTCCAACTCGGCCGTGAGCTGTTCCATCACCCGTTGGGTTCCTGCACCGAAGGGCTTGAAGGCGGAGGAGCCACAGGCTGGGCACCTTTGGGTCAACTCCTGGCGGTGGTCGCACCAGTGGCAGCGGAGCCATTCATGGCCACCGCCGCTGCGATGCACGGTCAAGGCCACATCGCAGTTGGGGCATTGGATCACGGCCCCACAACTGCGACAGCTCAGAAAACTCCGATAGCCCCGCCTGGGCACAAGGATCACCGCTTGTTGCCCCCGTTGCCGGAGGGTTTCCAACCGATCCAGCAGGGGGCGACTCAACAGCCGCCGGTGTCCCTCCGCCAACTCATGGCGCATGTCCACAATTCTCACGGCAGGAAGGGATCGTCCTCCGATCCGTTCAGGGAGGGTGAGCAGGGTGGCCTTCCCCTCGGGTTCCCGGGTCGCCAACCAGCTCTCCAGCGATGGGGTGGCACTCCCCAACACCAGGCGGGCACCCTCAAGCCTGCAGCGAAGCCTGGCCACCTCTCTGGCGTGGTAGCAGGGCATGGGACTGTCCTGTTTCCAGGAGGAATCGTGTTCCTCATCCAGCACAATCAGCCCCATGGGAGAGAGGGGTAAAAAGATGGCTGAGCGGGTTCCCACCACCAGCCTGGGTTGCCCGTTTTGGGCCGCCGTTAGGCAGGCCCGCCAGCAGGAGATTCGATCCCGCTCAGCCATGCCGCTGTGGTAGGCCAACACAGCAGGTCCAAACCGTGCCCGAGCCCTGTCCAGCAATTGGGGGACGAGGCCAATCTCTGGGGTGAGCAGTAACACGCTGCGTCCTGCGGCCAGGTGAGGCACCGCCGATTGGAGGTACACCTCCGTTTTGCCTGAGCCCGTCACTCCCCACAGCAGTGTTTCCGAGCCAGGGGATGCTGCCAGCAGACTCCTCACCGTTTCGGCCTGCGTTGTTGTCAGCACTTGGCCCTTGGCCTCCAGCTCCAAGGGAGGCAAAGGGCCACGGCTTCCTGGAGGTGGAAGGATGGAGCTGCTGCGCAGGAGCCCCTTGTGTTCCAAGGCCTGCACCGCCCCTCGCCCAAACCCATCCACGCCGATCAGGTCCCGTAACAGGCGCTGCCCCCCATGGGCCTCCAGATGCTCCAAGAGTTTTCGTTGGCGCAGGGGCAGGGATGGTGCTGCGGCGATCGGCAGTGCCGTGCGTTGCATGAGCCGCAGGGGCCGACCCTGCCCCTTCCCCTGGCGACGGGTGCCCAACCAGCCAGCGGGAAGAACGCTCCGCAGCGTGCGGAACAGGCTGGTGTGGGTCTGCTGGGCCACTGTGGTGATCAAGTGTTGCCAGTCCGGATGAATCGCTGCTTGCTCCACAAGGCCGATGACCGGCTGGAGGGTGCTTTCAGCGAGATCCTGGGGGCAGTGCCGCAAGCAGGCCACCACTAATCCTGCATGGAGCCGCCCTTTCAGTCTCACCTGCACCAGGTCTCCAGGCCCCAGGGTGAGGGCCTGGGGGTTGCTGTAGGTGAACACCTGCCCCTCCCTTCCAGCCTCCAGCCAGATGTCCAGGAAGGGCGCGGGAGATGGGGGGATCTCTGATGGCACGGGCCCCTCGCTGCGCCGCTGGTGGGCTGGAACCCCGTTGGAGGGCAAGGATTCTTGCAAACGTCTCACACCATTCCTAAGATGAAGAGAGCCAATTCGAGAGGCTGACATCCACCAGGCAGAGAGCGGCTTGAGGGAAAGACACCAGCGGTCCCGAAGCACCCCACCGGGACCCAATCACATGATGAACACTCTCCCCGTCCTCCCCCTGCCCTGGCTGGTTCTGTCTCACTCGTTCCGTCACCGTCCCAGGTTGACCCCTTCTAC
>JAYKHG010000099.1:0-6374 GCA_035284825.1 Cyanobacteriota bacterium | reverse complement strand
CCGTGCCGAGGAGCTGGGCACCCCGCAGGTCGGCCCCCCGGAGTGAGGCCCCCTGCAGGCTCGTGAAGCGCAGATCCGCCCCCCGCAGCACCGCCCCATCCAAGCGGGCCTGGCCCAGGTTGGCGCGTTGCAGTTGGGCGCCGGTGAGATTGGCATCCCGCAGGTCGGCCCACACCAGATCCGCATCCTGCAGCCGGCAGCTGGGGCACTGGCGCCGCTCCAGCAGCTTCATCACCTCCCCGTCCCCCGCCAGGGCCGCCCCGCCCGCCAGAACAGCCCCCGCGGCCAGGGTGAGGAGGCTGGCCAGGGCCGTCCTCGCCAATGCCCTGCGCAGGGGGCCTTGGCACCGGGCGGAGGCAAGGGGGAAACGGATCTGGAAGGGTGCCGTGGCCATGGCCTGTCGCAACGGGAGCGGGCCGCTGATCGTTGATGGCGTTCTACTGCCTGCGGCCGGGTGGCCACCGGAGGAAGGGACTCTCCCGCAGGCGGCCGGGATTAGGGTGGGTGGATGAACATGGCGCTGGCCACGGATAACGGCTGCGCCCTGGCGCTCACCACCGAAGCCGGCTGCGCCCTGGCCATCGGCCCCTACCCCCACTTCCGCTACGACGGCCGGGGGGGAGGGGGAGTGGGCCGGGCGGGGGAGAGCCTCGGCGGGGGCTGGCAGGCGCTGGTGTTTGAGCCGGCCAGCCTGGCCATTCCGCCGCTGCACTGGCGCACCACCCGCCTGCTCGGTTGCCCCCTCCCCCCGGGGCTGCGGATCGCCATTCGCCCCCAGGAGCTGCAGGGCCGCTGGCATCCCGGGAGCGGGGCGGTGGAGCTGCGTTTCGTGGCGCGCTTCGCCCTCCTGGTGGCCGCCCGCCCGGTGGCACCAGATCTGATCGTGGCCACCGAACTGGCCACCCACGCCGTGGGCGGGCGGCGCCACCGGGCCGAGGGCACTCCCCTCGATGGCGAGGGCCGGGGGGTGCTGGTGGGCATCGCCACGGTGGCCCCCACCGGGGCGGGATGGGTGGATCGCTTTCTCCATCTGCCGGATGAGGCCCTGGCCGTGCTGCGCTGCCAACTCAGCCCAAGGAATGGGTGCGATTAGCGCATTGTTTGCATGATGACGCATTGGAAAGTGCATCCCCTTTCGGATCATGCAGTCTTTGAAGAAAGCAGAGGCATCTTTCGCGAATCGTCGATAAGTTTCGGGGCATCTTGCGGTTAAGTTGAGGTGGTGGGTTCTGGCTCCGTCCAGGCGATAACTGGGGATCCGACCCCTGGGCTTGAAAATCTTCAGCATCAAGATCTGCAGGATTCTGAGAGCATCCTGCTTGCCTTGAGGGGAGATGGGCCGGTGAGATCGTGCCGCAATCTGGTGCAGGATGGGGATGGGGTGAACCATGTGGGCCAGCTCAAGATCGGCCAAACCCTGCTGACCTCTGAAGCGGGCACAGCCGCCGAAATTGACATGGAAAACACCCCCCATTTCCATCTTGTGGTGATGTATGGGGGCTCGCTGGTGGTGGGAACGGCCACGGGCCAGCTTCATCTGAATGGCGGTGATGTCACCCTCCTGCCGCCGGGGCCAAGGCAAGCCCAGAGCACCCAGTTCAGCCTGGCCTCCATCGCCCTTCGGCCCCAGTCGCTGGCCATGGCGGCGGCCGCCATGGCGGGCACGCCCCGCAACGGGGCCAAACCCTGCAACCCCGAGGAGTTGCCCCCCCTGGCCCTGGTGCCGGAACCCCAGGCGCAACTGATTCACCGGATGCTGGCCACCATTGATGCGTGCCTGGGCCTGGGACGGTCGGTGGCGGCCCACCTCGCCATCGATGAGGTGCTCCAACGCACGGCAGCCACGCTCCTGAATCCCGAACTCCTCTGGCACAACCCCGCAGACCTGCAGAACCCTCGGGACGGAGGGGGGCCTCGGCATTTCGATCTGCTGATCGACTACATCCTGGCCAATTTGGACCAACCCCTCACCCTGAGGGATTTGGAAACCCGCAGCCATTACTCCAGACGGTCGCTGCAATACGCCTTCCAGGAACAGTTGCAATGCAGCCCCAAGCAGTGGATCCGGGAGCAGCGGATGACGATGGCCATGCGGAAATTCCAATGCGATGGCCAGCGCCCCTCGGTGCTGGAGGTGGCCCAGGCGTGCGGCTACGCCAACCTCAGCCATTTCAGCCGGGATTTCAAGGCCCGTTTTGGGATCAACCCTTCGGCGGCCAAGCGCCTTTGACAACGGGACCAGCCGGACCTAAAAGGCGGCATTCATGATTTTCGGATTGCGCAATGCTCCAGCAATTCATGCAAGTCCGGCCTACTCACCCCTAACTCCTGCCTAGGTTTGACTGTCTAAGACTGGGATTTTTCCCTAGGCCTACATTTCATTGGTATGAATGGAGATTGATGAGCACTTCAGAAAAGGTCTTCCCCATCTCCCCTACAAGACATTTACACAAGAAGCGGATGTATTCGCTGAATTGAATCAATGGGTCCCCATCCGCTCCTTGAGAAGCCTCACTCCAGAGAAGCCATTTCTCCAGGAGGTTGGCTCTTTCAAACTTGGCAGTGTTGGGCTGCTCTCCCAAAGCGGAACATCCATCGCCCTGGAGATCGACCATTGCCCCCATCTGCATCTGGTGATGGTGTATGGGGGCAGCATTTCCATTCAAAGCGCCGGGGGCTCCATCGAGCTGCGGGAACGGGAAGCGGCCCTGTTTCCCCCAGGATTTCTGCGCTCCTCAGGGGCCCACAGCCTGGTGTCCATCAGCCTGCCGCCCGCCGCGGTGAAAAGGGCCGCAGCGGCCATCGCCGGCCGAATGGACGCCCTGCGGATCCAGGGGGGCTTTGAGCTGCGGTCGTTGAAGGGCTCCCCCATGGCGGGGGTCTTTCAGAGCCTCGTGGCGTCCCTGGATGCCCTGCTGCCCCTGGGGGAAGGCCTGGTGGGCCAACTGGTGACCGATGACGTGCTCCTGCGCGCCGTGGCGGTGGTGCTGGATCCTTCCCTCGTGACCAGGGAGCCGGCCGATCCACTGCGCCCTCGGGAACCCCAGGCGCGGGCGGACTTTGATGCGCTGATCGATTTCATTCGCGCCAACCTCCACCAGCCCCTGCGGCTGAGCGACCTGGAGGCCCAAAGTCAGTGGTCCCGCTGGGCCCTGCAGGAAGCCTTTCGCCAGCGGCTGAAGGCCACCCAAATGGAATGGATCCGGGAGCAGCGGCTGCAGCGGGCCATGGAGCACCTGCAACGGGCCCAGGAGCCCCTGCCGCTGGGGGAGCTGGCCCTGCACTGCGGCTACCAGCGCCTGAGCCAATTCAGCCGTGATTTCAAAATCCGCTTCGGGATTCCCCCCTCCCAGGTTCGGCGCCTTTAGGCGTGGGGCTGGCTCCGGCGGCCAGCAGCTGCCGCCAACGGCGCAGCAGCCTGCGGCGACTCCGGCGAAGTTCGCCCATCCCGCCCCGCCCATTGGGCGGGGCAAAGCGCTGGGCTTCATAGCGGGCCACAAAGGCATCGAGCTCCGGCTCCAGGGCGGGCCAACGCTCCCGCAGCCTTGCCGCCAGCCGGGGGAGGGTTTCCCCGGGCCCGGGCCGCCAGCCCTGCCGCGAGAAGGCCAGCAAACAGCGATCCAGCTCCCGCCGCAGGGGATCCCCCTCCCCCCGCCGTCTCAGCCAGCCCTGCAGGGCCAAGCCCCCCGCCAGGGTGGCACCCACCGCCCCGAGGAACAGGAGCCCCAGCTGGTCCTGCCGATCGCCGAGGAGCCAGGCCAGCAGGGCCTCCTGGCTGCGGGCGTCGTAGCCCAGCCACCAGCGGGTCCAGGCCAGATCCAGGCCCCACCACTGGCGCACCAGCCAGCCCAGGGGATTGGTGGCGCCGGAGGGTTGCGGGAGCTGGGCGGCGCTGGCCTGCCCCACCCAGCGGGTGGGATCCACCCCCACCCAGCCCTGGCCTTCAATCCACACCTCACTCCAGGCATGGGCATCGCTCTGGCGCAGATCCAGATAGGCGGGGCCGCCCACCGGCCGCACCCAGCTGCCCCCCTGGTAGCCGCTCACCACCCGGGCGGGAAGGCCCGCCGCCCGCAGCAGGGCGCTGGTGGCGCTGGCGAAATGGCCGCAGAAGCCCTGCCGCCGCTCAAAGAGAAAGGCATCCAGGGGCGCCTGGTTGGGCAGGAGCCCCGGCTGGCGGGTGTAGCGGAAGGGCTGGGAGCGCATCCAGCGCTCCACCTGTTGCAGCCGCTCCAGGGGCGGACCACTGGCCCAACGGCGCCCGAGGGCCTCCAGGCGGGGGTTGGCGCCGGCGGGCAGGGCCAGCAGCTCCGGGCCCGGCGGCTCCTGCTGCCAGGGGCGTTCCGGCCCTTCGGCGGTGATGGCGTAGGCGCGGCGCTGGCCCGGGGTGCCGCGATGCACCAGTTCCCCCTGGGCGGTGGGGCGCAGCTGGCGGCTGCTGGGGCTGCCCGCACCGCCCCAGGGCACCCGATCCAGGGGGCTGGGCTCACTCAGCCACACCTGGCGCAGGGCGCCACTGCCCTCCCGCACCTGGCGCCAGCCGGCGAATTCGAGGCCCGGATCCTCCGGGCGCACGGTCCAGCGCTGGCCATCAAAATTCTCATGCACCAACACCCGCCACTGGCGCGCTTCCGGGGGCGGTGGGGTTCCAGCGGCGAACGTGACCCGGGCGGCGGGCGCCGCGCTGCTGGCGAGGGTGACGATGCCGCCGGGATCCAGGGTGTCGCTGAGGCCGGTCACCGCCGCCGCGCCCCAGCCCCCGGGCAACAGGCCGATGGGGGGCAGCCGCGGCACCAGGAGGAAGAACACCAGGGCCAGGGGCAGGGCGGCCACCACCACCCCCACGCTGCGCCGCAGCAACACCCCCCAGCGCAGGCCAGCCCCCACCTCCAGGGAGAGGAGGCCCGCCAGGGCCACCACCACCGCCGCCCCCTGCAGCGCACTGGCCGCCAGATCGCCCTGCACCGCCCCCTGAAGCCCGGCGCTCAGCAGCTGGAGCAGGCACACCAGGCGCCGCTCCTGGAGCCGCCGCGCCTCCCAGAGCTTGAGGCCCGTGAGCAGGGTGAGCACGATCGCCAGGCTGCTGAGCAGGTCCACTGGCCGCAGGGCCAGCAGGCCCAGCCCGAGCAGGCCAAAGGCCAACCACTGCAGGCCGATCATGGGGCCTCCGCCAGGAGGAGCAGGCAGCGGTCGCGGTGGGCCAGGCCCTCCGCCGGACCCACCACGGCGCCCTGCCAGAGCATGCCATAGGGCTGGCCCTGGCGTTGGAGGCGGCAGAGGCGCTCGCTGAGGTGCTCCAGGGCCCGCTCCCGGGGCAGGGAGGGTTCAGGCGCCAACACCAGTGCCTGGGGGGCGGCGGCGGCGAAACGCTTCACCAGTTCCCCCCGGCCCTGGGCCAGCAGTTTCCAGGCCAGGCGGCTGGAGCTGTCCTGGGGGCGCCTGGGGCGCAGGTCGTGCCAGGACTCCCCGCCCTCCCCCCGCTCCACTACTCCCGCCCGCTCCCCCAGGGGCACGGCCCCCACCAGCTCCCGCACGGGACCCGCCACCCGGGCCGGGGCGATGCGTTGGGGTTGGGGCGGGTGCCAAACGGTCCAGCAGATGAACAACCCCAGGGGCGCCGTGCTCCACAGCCGCAACCGCCCCGGGCTGTGGAGGCCCCGGGTGGGGGGCCGCCAGGGCAGCTCCAGGTGGTGGCTGCCGGGCCGCAGGGTGGGCACCGCCAAGGGTTCCCCCGCGGGCCAGGCGCTCCACTGCAGGTGCAGCCCCTCGCAGCCGCCCCCGCAATGGAGGGTGAGGGGATAGGGCACGGCCTCTCCGGCGAAGCCCCAGTGGGGAGGGGCGATGGCCAGCTCCAGGCCATGGAGGTTGAAGTGGGTGAGGTGGAGCGCCAGGAGCCAGAGGCCCAGCATCAGAAAGGCCAACAGCAGGGGGCCATTGGCCTGGGTTTGCACCCCCACCAACAGGAGCATGGCCAGCCCGGCCAGCCAGAGCCAGCCCAGGCCCGTCGGCACAATGTAGACGTTGCGCAGGCCCAGCCGCAGGCGGGGCTGCTGGCGGAGGGGCAGGCGGGGTTCAAGGCGTTTCAGCAGGTCGATGGCCATGGGCACCCGTTACCGCAACCCCTCCACGGAGGTGAGCAGGGCCCCGCTCAACGGCGCCCCCTCCCCCCGGGTTTGGCCCCCATCCAGGCGGTGCTCCGCCACCGCGGGCAGCACGGCCTGCACGTCGTCGGGCGTCACGTGGCTGCGGCCTTCGAGCAGGGCCCAGGCCCGGGCGGCCCCCAGCAGGGCCAGGCCCGCCCGGGGGGAGAGGGGAAGGCCATCCTGGCCCGGCTGGCGGCTGCGGGCCAGCAGATCCAGCACGTAATCCAGCAG
>JAYKHG010000098.1:0-8501 GCA_035284825.1 Cyanobacteriota bacterium | reverse complement strand
CTTTTGCAGCCAGGTTTTCTGCGCCTCCTGCTGCTCCGCTTCCCCCAGCGTCACCCCCCCCACCGCCTTCGCGATCACGCATTGGCGCAGCAAGGGCACCAGGAGCTGGTGACGGGCCAGGAGGTGGCGCAGGGCATCCGGAAGGTCCACAGCAGAGGCTTCCCCTGCCCTGACCTCGGCGGGGATGGGGTCGGAGGCCTGGGTGCTCCCCTCCTGGGGGGCCCCATTGGCGAGGGGAAATCCTTTGGACAGGGGCAGGGACGCCGTGAGAGTGATGTCTCCGCTCGCTATGGGCTCCATCACGCGCATGGGAAGGGGGACGACGGTCCCATTTGGGTGGAAGTTAACCCACATTCTTTGGATCGGCCGGGACTATGGGCTGGTCACCACGGTGGCCAGGCTCAATGGGTGGCCAGGAGCTCCCGCAAACCCCGTTCATCCAGCACGGCCACCCCCAAGCTCTCGGCCTTGTTGAGCTTGCTGCCCGCCTCCTCCCCCGCCACCAGGTAGCTGGTTTTGCGACTCACCGCACTGCTCACCTTGCCGCCGGCGGCCTCAATCAACTCCTGGGCCTGGCGGCGGCTCAGGGTGGGCAGGGTGCCCGTGAGCACAAAGGTTTGCCCCGCCAGCGGCGCGCCTTCTCCCGCCTCTGCCGCCGTGGGCTCCTGCTCCCCCTGGGCGAGGGAAAAGCCCAGGGCCGCCAGCTGATCCAGCAGGGCCGTGTTGGCGGGGGTGGCAAACCACTGCTGCAGCGATTGGGCAATCTCCGCTCCGATGCCAAACACGGCTGTGATCCGCTCCGGCTCCCCCAGGGCGGCCCGGCCCAGGGACCGCACATCCGGGAAGGCCCGAGCCAGGGCCTTGGCATTCACCTCCCCCACGTGATGGATGCCCAGGCCATAGAGCTGCCGTGGCCAGGACTGGGCCTTGGAAGCCCCCAGGGCGTCCACCAGGTTGGTGGCGGATTTGTCTCCCATCCGCTCCAGGCTGGCCAGCAGGGCCCCATCCAGCCGATAGAGATCCGCGATCGAGCGCACCAGGCCCCGATCCACCAACTGGGCGATCAGCTTGCTGCCCAGCCCCTCCACATCCATGGCCCCCTTGCCCACCCAGTGGCGCAGGGAAGCCCGCAGGATCGCCGGACAGCTGCTGTTCACGCAGCGGGTGTCGGCCTCCCCCTCCTCCCGCACCAGCTCCGAGCCGCATTCCGGGCAGCGGCTCGGCAGGGAGAGCCGTTGGGCCCCCTTCGGCCTGAGCTCCGGCAGCACCCGCACCACCTCGGGAATGATCTCCCCCGCCTTGCGCACCACGATGGTGTCTCCACCGTGCAGATCCAGCTCCCGCAGGCGATCGGCGTTGTGCAGGGTGGCCCGGCCCACGCTGGTGCCCGCCAGCGGCACCGGCTCGAACTCCGCCACGGGGGTCACCTTGCCGGTGCGGCCCACCTGGGCCACCAGGCGCAGGAGCCTGCTGGGCGCTTCCTCGGCGGCGTATTTGAGAGCAATGGCCCAGCGGGGGGCCTTCTGGGTGAAGCCCGCATCGGCCTGGAGCCTGAGATCATCGAGTTTCACCACCACCCCATCGGTGGCGTAGTCCAGGGACTGGCGGGCCGTGTCCCAGCGCTGGAAGAACGCTTCCACGGCCGCGAGATCGGGGCAGCGTTCACAGTGGGGATTCACCCGAAAGCCCACCTGCCGCAGCCACTCCAGGGCCTCCCATTGGCTCTTGGGGGCCCCGCTCTCCCCCTCGGGCAGGTGGAGGGTGTAGGCGAAGAAATCGAGGCGGCGGGCGGCCACCACCTTCGGATCCAAGTGCCGCAGGGTGCCCGCGCAGGCGTTGCGGGGGTTGGCGAAAAGGGCCTCCCCCCGGGCTTCCCGCTCCCCGTTGATGGCCGTGAAGGTGGTGTGGCTGATCAGGGCCTCCCCCCGCACCTCCAACCAGGGGGGTGGCTGGGCGAGCGAAAGCCTTAGGGGCACGCTCTGAATCGTGCGCACGTTCGCGGTGATCTCCTCCCCCCGCTCCCCGTCGCCGCGGGTGGCGGCACGCACCAGCAGCCCATGCTCGTAGCTCAGGGCCAGGGCATTGCCATCAATCTTGAGTTCACCCACCATCGCCAGGGCGGGCAGGGGCGCGCCGGCCTGGGGCATCCGATCCAGCTCCCGCAACAGCCGCGCATACCACTTCTCCAGCTCTTCGATGGAGAAGGCGTTGTCCAGGCTCAGCAGGGGGATGCGGTGCTCCACCGTGGGGAAGGCCTCCGCCGGCTGGCCCCCCACCCGGCGGGTGGGGCTGTCGAGGGTTTGCAGCTCAGGGTGGGCCTGCTCCAGCTCCACCAGCTCCCTGTAGAGCCGGTCATAGACCGGATCCTCCATCACGGGGGAATCCAGCACGTAGTAGGCGTGGGCTGCCCGCTGGAGCAGGCGGCTGAGTTCTTCCGCGCGCTGCCGCTGGCCTGGGGTGGGATTCACGGCGGGCGTCAGGTCGCCGTCACTTTCTGGATCCGATCCACCCGCCAGGCCTCATCCACTTTCACAAAGGTGAAATCGAGGGGCAGTTCCTCCTTGTCGTCGGATTTGAGCTTCACCGTGAGGATCACTTGCTCGTCCTGCAGCCGGGGCCGCCCGGAGCGCAGGTTGCGGTATTTGTTCAGTTGCAGGCCCGCCAGGAAACGGATGAACTGCTGCCTGTTCACATGGGAGCGGTAGTTCTTGGTGGTGAGCAGGTAGGCCCCATCCACCTGGCCGGAGGCCACCTGGGTGAAAAATTGCTTGATCAGCGGATTGATGCCCCGGGCACTGAGCACCAGACGCACCGCCGAGATGGTCCAGTAGAGCAGTAGGGCGCCGGCGGCGGCGAGCAGGGCCTTGCTGCCGATGCCGCGGGCCAGGTCCCAGTCCATGGATGCACGCAGGGGAAACAGCGCCTGAGTCTGCCCGAAGATGTCGCGGCTTGGGCAAATCCCTGCAGACTGGGGCCGCCCTCCCGCCGGGGTCGTGCCCCATTGCCGGCCGGTGCCCCTCGAACCGCTCCTCCCCCTATTCCACCAGCTCAACCGCGAGCACTTTGAGGGCAGCCTGGTGCGGGAGGGACGTCCTTTGGTGGCCCTGCGTTGGAGCGATGGCCGGCTCACCCGCACCGCCGGTCTCTATCGCCGCTGGACCACCCTCGAGGGGCCTTGCCGTTGCGAAATTCTCCTGTCCCGTCCGCTGCTGGAGCCCCTTCCCCGGACCGCAACGCTGAGCACGCTCTGCCACGAGATGATCCACGCCTGGATTGACCGGGTGCTGGAGGTGCGGGAAGCCCACGGGCCCCATTTCCATGCTCGGATGGCCCTGATCAATGCCCGCCACCCCGGTTTTGAGGTGAGTGTGCGCCATCGCTATCCCGTGCCGGTGCAGCCCGCCCGTTGGCTGGCCAGCTGCCCCCGTTGTGGCCTGAGCTCCCCCTACCGCCGCCGTCGCCAGGGGCTGGCCTGCCGCCATTGCTGCGACCGCTTCCATGGGGGGCGTTGGGATGCGTCCTGTCTGCTGGTGTTTGAACCAGCGGCAAGGGCCCAAGGGAGGGCGACCCCCTAGGGTCCGCCTGTCGCGGGGGAAAAATGGCCATCTTTCTCTGGGCCCTGGAGTGGGGCGGTTGTTCCATCGCCCTGGTGGGCCTGGCCCGGGAGCATTGGTTGCGCCAACGTGTTCGCTAAAGTTCAGCCATGGACTGGGTTGATGACGACGGGGGGGTGCCGCCGGAGCGCTCCGATGCACCAAACCACTGGCGCGAGTCCCGAGGCGATGTCCGTGGAGAACTCCGCACCACGCGCAAAGCTCTCGAAGACCGGTTGGACACCTGGGTGAGTCGGGGGCGAGAGCTTGTGGATGGGGTCTCTGGAACCCGTCCCGGCACCCGCCCTGCCGGCCGTGGGACAGAGCGCCCTGGCCCGGGCGGCCGTCCCGGCCTGGATGGCTTAGGCCGCTGGGTGGAAGGACGTCTGGATTGGCTCCTCGACGATCGGGAGGATTGGCGGGAACCCTGGCAGGAGGCCGGCCGGTCCACCGACCGCTGGGACGCCACCTTCCCCCAGGCCACCTCCCCCCAGCAACGCCCCATTCGCAAGCCCCTGGAAGCCATTTCGCGGCGGGGCAAGTCGTCCCCTGCCGCCGAGGTCCGTGGGAGCATCGCCCCCGGGGAGCCAACCAGCGAGAGCCCTGCCCAGGACCCTCCCACTCACCAGGAGTGGCCCGCGGAAGAGAGCTTCAGCGTGCCCCGCTGGCGGCGCGAAGACCCTTCCCGCCCCCGGCCTGCCAACCCCCTGGCGGAACCTGCCCCCGTGGTTCCCCCTGGCCGCCCCCTCCCCCGCTCCACCCGTCGCCGCTAGGGGGCCCTGAACCTTTTTGGACCTAGGGTTCCCATCAAGGGGATTGTCCCTCCGTCGATCCCTCCCCACCTTCACCCAAACCTGTCGCCACCCATGAGCAGCCTTGTCGTGGTTGGGTTCCCAACCGTCAGCGAAGCCGAGGAAGTGAGGCGCAACCTGGTGGACATGCAGAAGGAGCAATTGCTCTCCCTGGAGGACGCGGTGGTGGTGGAGCGCGATCCCCAGGGCCATGTGCATCTGCATCAGGCCATCAACCTGCCCGTTGCCGGCGCGGCCAGCGGTGGATTCTGGGGGGTGCTGGTGGGTTTGCTGTTCTTGAACCCCCTGCTGGGCGCCGCCGTGGGCGCCGGGGTGGGGGCCGCCTCAGGGGCCCTGGCCGACCTGGGCATCAACGATGGCTTCCTCAGGGAGGTGGGGGAGAGCCTCACCTCCGGCAACGCCGCCCTCTGCGTGTTGTTGCGGGAGTCAGCCCCCGATCGGGTGATCGAAAGGCTCCAGGCCCATGCCCCCCACGCCCGCCTGCTGCGCACCAACCTCAGCCACGCCGATGAGAACCGGTTGCGTCAGATGCTGGAGCAGGCAAGCCAGATGGCCCATGGGGCTTCCGCTTGAGGGTCTTGCGCACCTGAAAGGCGCAACCCTGCTCCCGCAGCTTGAGGTTCACGGGCGCCACCAGGTCTGCGGGCAGGTCTTCCGCCATGTCCTCCGGGGAGATCGCCACGGAGTCCGGGGCCTGCTGAAGGGCGCTGAGCAGGTCGGCCCAGAGATCCACGAGCTGGCGTTGGGCCCGAGGCTCCAAGCCCTGCTGTTCGAGATGGGGGGCGCACTCCTCACGGTTCCAGAGGGTTTGCCCGGAGGGACTGCTGTGGCGCCGGTGGGCCAGGCCGGAGCGGAGGGCTTCCGGGCTGGGTCGTCCGTCGAGCTGGCGCAGGCCCGCGGATTGCAGCAGCTTGCCGGCGTGGACAGCGGAGATGCCATAGACGCGGCCAATCTCCGTAAGGGTCAGCCATTGGGAAGCTGGACGGGCAGGGGACATGGCAGGAGGTCGCAAGAACCGTGATCGTTGTTCCATGCTTGCCGCAGCACGGGAAACGTCAATTCGTCAACTGGGTTTTGTAGGGTACTGTCACCAACTTCCGGAAATCTTTAGATTTGCTCCAGGGTGGCTGGCCCCAGCCAGCGCTCCAGGGCGGGTGAAAACACCTCCCGTATCACGGTGAGCTCCCGGCCCTGGCGAAAAAAACGATAGTGACGGCTCCAGTAGGGGCCTGGCCGGCCAAAGCCCTCCTCCAGCCAATCCGCCTCCACCAGGGCAAGGCCGTCCACCTCCCGGAAGAGTTCCGTCCGTCCTTCCGTGAGGCTGCTCCAGATCGGTTGACGACGGTTTTGCAGGCAGGCCAGAGCCTGCTCCTGGTTCCACCAGCTCTCGGCCCAACCCAAGCTT
Organism: Cyanobacteriota bacterium; assembly: GCA_035284825.1. GTDB lineage: Bacteria > Cyanobacteriota > Cyanobacteriia > PCC-6307 > Cyanobiaceae > Cyanobium. Next base: position 2,691 of record JAYKHG010000098.1, on the reverse strand, counting down.
TCACCTCCGCAGTTCAGCCACACCTGGCGCCGCAGCAACGGTGGATCCAGCTCCGCCACCTCCGGCGGCACCCCGGGGCCCGCAGGGCCATGCCCTTCAGGTTCCATGGCGATCAGGGCGATGGAGAGGGGACTGCCCGTGAGCAGTTGGAGATGGCGGGTGGGGCTGCCGTCGCCCAGCAGCATGAGCTTCCAGGCTCCGCTCAGATTGGCCCCCGCCCGGCCATCGCTTACCTCGGCCAGGGGGGCCTGCCAGATCGGATGGGGGGAGGGAAGAAGGGTTTGCAGACCAGCCGTTTCGGCGGTAGTTCGGGGGAGGGGCATGGCTTCAACCACCCGACACGATGGCGATGCGACGCACCTCCGTGCCCCGCTCAATCAGGGCACTGTCCGCATCGGCGGCGCTGAGGGTCCAGCCGCTGGTGCCGATGGGTTCCCCCACGTTCACGTTGGTGGAGGTGTCGCCCACCTGAAAAATGGCTGAACCAGCCTGCCCCGGCGCCCCCACCAACCCCACCAGCTGGGGAAGGGGACCGGTGAACCGCTCCACCGGTTTGGAAGCGGTGCTGGGGCGCCTGGCGGGGGTTGTGGCCCGGGTGGTCGCGGGGGCTGGGGCGGGCACCGGCAGCCCACGGGCGACGGGAAGTTCCTTGAGCTGCTCCATCCAGGGCTCCTCCGGTGGCGGCGGGGGGAGGTCAGCGGCGTCGGAATGGGGCGAATGGGTGGTGGGGATCGAATCCAGCCTTGGGGGGGGAGGTGTGGCCGAGGTGGGTGCGGGGATGGTTGCTGGTCCCAGGCTCCGCAGGCGCTCGATGAGCAACAGGTTGCGCTCCTGGCTGAGGGAGTTCTGGAAACCGGTCCACTTCCCCATCAGCAGCACCGTGCTGAGGGCCCCCACCAGGCCCACCCCACCGAGGGCGGCCAGCAGGAGCACGGTGAGGGGGGTGGGTTCCCCGGATCTCCGCCCTGGCGTGCCGTGGCTCACCCTGGCTGTCTGCAAGACAGCTGGGGCCTGCTCGGAGACCCCCCGTTCCTGGTGGAGGGGGTCCAGATCAATGGGCTCCTCCGGGGCGAACACCCGGTTCATCATTTGTTCCGCCTTCAGCTCCCAATAGGCCCGGGAGGTGGGCAGACCTCTCGTTGGGCGCGACGGGCGCAAAGGAGTCTCAGGGTGAAAGCGCTGTCACCTTACCGGGGTTTTTCGCCCCCCGCGGTGGTGGAGGGGACAGCGGGTTGGTGCGGCGTCGCTCCAGTTCCAGCCACACCAGCAGGGCGGTGATGTCGGCGGGGCTCACCCCAGGCACCCGGCTGGCCTGGCCAAGGGTGTGGGGTCTGACCAGCTCCAGCTTTTCCCTGGCTTCCGCTGAAAGGGTGGTGATGGCGCCGTAATGGATCTCAGCGGGCAGGCTGCGGTTGGCCTGGCGTTGGATCTGGGTGATCTGCTGCTGCTGGCGGGCCAGGTAGCCGCTGTATTTCACATCGATCTCGGCCCCCTCGTGCACCTCCCTGGGCAGGGCCGGATCCGCGAGGCCATGGCGCAGGAGATCCACCGCGTGGAAACCCGGCCGCCGCAACAACTCCGCCAAGGTGATCGATCCTTTGATCGGAGCTCCGGTCTGCTCCGCAACGGCCTCCGCCACCGGATCGCTGGCCTTCAGTCGCACGGTCTCCAGCCGCTGTTTCTCCACAGCGATCGCCTCCTGCTTGGCGCTGTAGATCTGCCAGCGCCTGTCATCGATCAGGCCCAGTTCCCGGCCGAGGGGCGTGAGCCGCCGGTCGGCGTTGTCGCCCCGCAACACCAGGCGATATTCACTGCGACTGGTAAGCACCCGGTAGGGCTCCTTGAGGTCCTTGCTCACCAGGTCGTCGATCAAGGTGCCGATGTAGCTCCCCTCCCGAGGAAACACCACCGGTTCCTGTTGTCGCAGCAGACGGGCCGCATTCACTCCCGCCACCAGCCCCTGGGCCGCGGCCTCCTCATACCCCGTGGTGCCGTTGAGCTGGCCGGCGCTGAACAATCCAGCGATCCGTTTGGTTTCCAAGGTGGGCCGCAGCTGGGTGGCGGGCAGCACGTCGTAGTCGACGGCGTAGGCCGGCCGCAGCATGACGCACTGCTCCAGGCCCGGCAGGGTGCGCAGCAACTCCAGCTGCAACGCTTCCGGCAGGCCCGTGGAAAATCCCTGCACATAGAGCTCGGGGGTGTCGCGGCCCTCGGGCTCCAGAAAAATCTGGTGGCTTTCCTTCTCGGCGAACCGCACGATCTTGTCTTCGATCGAGGGGCAGTAGCGGGGGCCCTTGCTGTCGATCACCCCGCCGTAGATCGGCGTCAAGTGGAGGTTGTCGCGGATGAGCTGGTGGGTGGCGGCGGTGGTGCGGGTGATGTGGCAGCTCATGGGCTCCCCGCTCACCCAGGCGGCTGGATCGAAGGAGAAGAAGCGGTCGTGGGCGTCGCTGGGTTGCTCCTCCAGCCGGTCGAGGGCCACACTGCGCCGATCCACCCGAGCTGGCGTGCCGGTTTTGAGGCGATCGGTGGTGAAGCCCAGGGTCTGCAGAGCCTCCGTGAGTCCCTCGGCGGCCTGCTCGCCAGCCCGCCCCGCCGCCATGGATTGATGCCCCACCCAGATGCGGCCCCCCAGGAAGGTGCCGGTGGTGAGAATCACGGCCTGGGCGCCATAGACGCTGCCGAAATAGG
>JAYKHG010000097.1:0-2594 GCA_035284825.1 Cyanobacteriota bacterium | reverse complement strand
ATCCTGAGCCCCGGCCGATGATCTTTTCCACTTCCACCCGGGCATCCTTGAGGTTCACCCCCATGGATTTGAGGACTTTTGCCGCCACCCCGGTGCCTTCACCAATCAGGCCAAGGAGAATCTGCTCCGTGCCAACAAAATTGTGGCCAAGGCGTCTGGCCTCTTCCTGGGCCAGCATGATCACCTTGATGGCTTTCTCAGTAAACCGCTCGAACATGGGGCGGCGCCCTCAGCATGTCTCAATAATTTATCAGGGTTGGTGGGGGCTTTGTGGTGTCGCTGCGGCCCCCTGCCAAACCGGGTAACCCCTCACGGGATCCGGTTTACCGAACAAAAAGCAAGATCAGGCACAAAACGGCCACTGCAATGGTGGCAAGGTGCTAAGTGGATTGGAGTGTTGATCCCATGGGCTCTAGCGCTTGGGAAGCAAGATTGCTCAATTTAATTACTTTTATCAGGGCGTCATCTCCGTTGCGGTAATAATTGCGGCGCAGTGCCACATCTGAAAACCCAAGGGAGGCATAGAGGGCTATACCTGCCCCATTGGCGCTGGACACCTCCAACGTCGCCATCTCAGCCCCCGCCGCCCGCGCCGCGGTGAGCAGGGCTTCCAGCACGCCACGGCCTAAGCCGATGCGGCGATGGTCGGGATGGACGGCCACGGCGGTGATGTGAAGCTCATCCACCACGAGCCATGCACTCGCCAGAGCCAAGAGCTTCCCTTCTTGGTTCCGCCAGCCCATCACGGGCCTCAGGGGCTCCGTGAGCTCCCTCAGCCACTGTGGTTCCGACCACAAACCGCCAAGGGCCAAGCGATCCAGGGTGATGCAATCCAGCAGGTCGGCTGGCCCCAATGGGGTGATCCCGCACCGGGGAGGTTGAGCGTTTGGATGGCTGTTGCCCAGGGCCTGCCTACGATCATTGGAGACGACATTCTGCAGGGCTCCATGCCAGCGTTTCCAGCGACCACTGCGATGGAAGGGAAGAGCCCAGCCTCCGTGGGGGAGCGTTCTGAAACCGCCGGTTTTGAACCCGGGGTGGTGTTGGAAAGTCCCAATTGCAACCTTGCCCCCATCACCACCTGCCTTGATGGGCAACAGCGCCTGCTGGTGGGTGGCTGCCTGTTGAGTGAACTGGCGCAAACCTATGGCACACCCCTTTATGTGATTGACGAGGCCACCGTTCGGGCCGCCTGCAGGGCCTACCGCGATGTCTTGGTCGCCGCCTATCCCGGGCCATCCCTGGCTCTTTACGCCTCCAAGGCCAACAGCTCCCTGGCCATTACGGCCCTGGTGGCTTCGGAGGGTCTGGGGCTGGATGCGGTTTCAGCGGGGGAGCTGCTGACGGCCCTGCGGGGGGGCATGCCCCCGGAAAGGATCGTTCTGCATGGCAACAACAAATCCCGCGGGGAAATCGCCCTGGCGATCCAGCATGGGGTCACGGTGGTGGTGGACAACTGGCTGGACCTGGAGCACCTCAGCTCCATAGCCGCCGCCCATCCCACCCCCGTTCGCCTACTGGTGCGGTTCACGCCTGGCATCGAATGTCACACCCATGAGTACATTCGTACGGGCCACCTGGACAGCAAATTTGGGTTCGACCCCGACCAGCTGGAGACGGTGCTGCGTCATCTGAGCGGTTGCCCTTGGGCCTGGGTGGATGGCTTGCATGCCCACATTGGATCCCAGATTTTTGAGTTGGAGCCCCATCGCGACCTGGCGGGGGTGATGGCTGACGCCCTGGCCCTGGCCCGATCCCTGGGGCATCCCTGCCGGGATCTGAATGTGGGCGGAGGACTGGGAATTCGCTACGTGGCCTCGGACGACCCCCCCACCATCCAGCAATGGGTGCAGGCCGTGGCAGGGGCCGTGGCGGCCGCCTGCCAGACCCGCAACCTGGACCTGCCGCGCCTCCTGTGCGAACCGGGCCGTTCCCTCATCGGGACCGCTGGATTGACGCTCTACACCTTGGGCAGCCAAAAGGTGATTCCCGGCCTGCGCACCTACCTTTCAGTGGACGGTGGGATGAGCGACAATCCCCGGCCGATCACCTACAACTCCGCCTACACGGCCCTGCTGGCGGATCGTCCGCTCCCGGCCCCAGAAACAGAACCCGTGACGGTGACCCTGGCGGGCAAACATTGTGAATCCGGAGATGTGCTCCTTCCGGAGCTCACCCTGCCCAAACCCCACCAGGGGGAGGTGATCGCGGTGTTGAGCACAGGCGCCTACAACGCCTCGATGGGATCCAACTACAACCGCATCCCGAGGCCTGCCACCGTCCTTGTCCATGAAGGGGTGGCGGAGTTGGTGCAACGGCGCGAGGAGCCGGACGATCTACTGCGCTACGACCTGCTGCCGGAAAGGTTGGTCTGAACTAGATTCTTGGTTATTCAAGGCTCGGATATGGAGTGAAGCGGTGCATCGCCACCCTTCTATTCCTCCTTTTCTTACATTCTCGGGCTGGTTCCATCCAGATCGATTTTTAAATGTGGAGCCTTGGTTTGATGCTTTGGTGAACGGAAACGGCTGTGGCGTATTGGGTTGATCACAGGGATGTCATTCTCTTCCTCCTGGATCTTCTCTTCGCTTCCC
>JAYKHG010000096.1:0-7572 GCA_035284825.1 Cyanobacteriota bacterium | reverse complement strand
CCGCGGCGCCGGCCATCACTTTTCCATTGACCCGCGGCACCCGGGCCAAAAGGGAGACCAGCCGCACAGATGTGATCAGCAAAAACAAGCCCAGTGGCAGCAGCATCGCCTTGAAGGCGAGGAGATTGTTTTCTCCGTAACGAATGAAGGCCAGGGCGGTGGCCCCCGCGAGCCCTCCCACCAGGCGGTGGCCCAGCACCCACAGTGGGGAGGATGGCCTCAGCCCGATCGCAGGCAGGCTGCGGAGAGCCTGCCCAATGATCAACACGATCAGCACGAAGAGAAGCCAGCGGCCCTTTGGATCCCCTTGGGCTGTGCTGGGCAGAAACAAAATAGGCAGCAGGACGGTGATCAACAGAGGGAGGAACTGGTTCTCAATCCGCTCCCAGCGCCCTGAGGCAAGGCCCATCAGTAGAGGGCAACGGTGGGGTCCACCTCCTTGCTCCAGGCCTGGATGCCACCGGTGACGTTGACGCCCGAGATGCCGTGCCGCTCCAGGGCGATCAGTGCCTTGGCGGAGCGGCCCCCCATCTTGCAGTGGACGTAGAGGGTTTTCCCTTCAGCCAACCTGCGCACCTCCTCCACCGCTTCCCCGCTCTCGATGCGATCAAGTGGGATCAGGATGGATCCTGGGATCACGGCAATCTCCGCTTCTGGGGGGTTGCGCACATCAATCAGCACCAGCTCTGGTTGACCCTGATCCAGCAGGGATTTGAGCTCTTGCACAGTGATCGCATCCACGGCACCGGCCTCCTCCTGGCCAGGGGCGGCACCGGCCACCCCGCAAAACTCCTGATAGTCAATCAGCCGATCGATCACCGGCCGTTCTGGACTGGGCCGCAGCTTGAGTTCCCGAAACGACATCCTGAGGGCGTCGAACAGCAGCAGCCGGCCACTCAAGGTGGTGCCGATCCCCGTGAGGATTTTCACGGTTTCGGTGGCCTGGATCACCCCGATGATTCCCGGCAGCACCCCCACCACGCCCCCCTCGGCGCAGGAGGGCACCATGCCTGGCGGGGGAGGTTCAGGGAAGAGATCGCGGTAGTTGGGCCCACCCTCGTGGTTGAACACCGTGGCCTGCCCCTCAAAGCGGAAAATCGAGCCATAGACATTGGGCTTATCCAACAGCACGCAGGCATCGTTCACCAGATATCGGGTTGGGAAGTTGTCGGTGCCGTCGCAGATCACGTCATAGGAGGCCAGGATCTCCAGGGCGTTCTCGCTCGTGAGCGCCGTGTTGTAGAGCTCCACCTGGCAGTGGGGGTTGATCTCCAGGATGCGATGGCGGGCCGATTCGATCTTGGGCTTGCCCACCCAGCTGGTGCCATGGATCACTTGACGTTGCAGGTTGCTGGAATCCACCACGTCGAAATCGACGATGCCGAGGCGCCCCACCCCCGCCGCCGCCAGATAGAGCAGCAGCGGCGAACCCAGCCCTCCGGTGCCCACGCAGAGGACGGAGGCGGCCTTGAGCCGCTTCTGCCCCTCCATGCCCACCTCCGGCAGGATCAGGTGGCGGGAGAAGCGAGCCACCTCATCGGGGCTCAGCTGAACGCCGCTGGTGTCGGGAGGAAGCATGGGGCCAGCCCTGGGATGCCTAAGCCTCCATTTTCCACACCAGGGGCCAGGGATCGGCTTCCTCCGGCAACCACCAACAGGCCAGTTCGGACACCCCCTGGATCACCATGAGGGCGGGAGGCACCGCGAGGGCTCGATCGGTGGCCGAGGGCTGTGCCGGCCCTGAGGGATGGCTGTGGGCTGACCCCAGCACCACCCAATCCCGCTGCCGTGCCCACTTTTGGGCTAGGAGCTGCTCCCGCGGGTCAATGGCAAAGCGGCGGTGTCGCTCCCCTGGCGGGCTCCACACATTGCGGCAGGGCCACACCTTCAGCACCTGCCAGCGGGGGCCTAAGAGCAAGGCGCAACCCTCTTGGGGAGATACAGCCCGCAGCACGCTGGGGAGAATGGTCAGCACCTTCCGACCAAAGAAGATTTCGTCTGGCACGGGTTGCATAACGCCTGTAAGTTGGCTTTGAAATCCAAGCAATGACCTGAGGCGATGAGCGACGCCACGACCGAAACCCAAGAAGCGAAGACCCCTGAGACTGAAATCGGTGGCGATGCCGCCTTCGATTTTGAGCGGCGCTACGGCGATGTGGTGGGAAAGGTGAATGAAACCCTAGACAAGGTGGATTGGAGCCAGCTTGGCAAGTTTGGCAAAGCTGCCGGAATTCTTCTGGCGGTGATTATTGCTCAAATCCTGATCAAAGGTGTTCTGGACACCATCAATCTCCTTCCCATCGTTCCTGGTTTGCTTGAGCTCCTTGGCTTGGTGGTCGTGGGCAACTGGGCCTGGAACAATCTCACCACCAGTGAGAAGCGATCTGAGCTCATGTCGCAAGTGGAGCATTTGAAGAAGGAATATCTGGGCTGATTCCTGCCCTTAGATAGCTCTTCAAAGCAAGCCCAGCAGTGTTGCAATCACTGACTGGGCTTGTTGCTTGTAAGACCCCCCGAAGAGATTGGCGTGGTTGAGCAGGTGGTAGAGGTTGTAAAGGTCTTGACGTGTTCGCCAACCTTCCGGCAGGGGCCACTCTTCCCTGTAGCCCTCGAAAAAAGCCTCGGGGAATCCCCCAAAGAGTCGGGCCATGGCCAGATCCGTCTCCCTATCGCCGCGATAGACCGCCGGATCGAACACACTCGCGTCCCCTCCAGCAAGAACGGCCCCATTGCCGCTCCACAGGTCGCCATGGACCAGGCATGGCTCCACATCTCGCCCATCCAGCCAGCTGGGGAGGCGTTCCAATAGCCTCTCGGCCCCTTGCATCTCCCACCCCTTTTGCCGCAGCCACTGGAATTGGGGCCTGAGGCGGCACTCCGTGAAAAACAGGCCCCAGCTCCTGTTCCACCGGTTGGGCTGCGGAGATGCGCCGATGAAGTTGTCACGCGCCCAGCCAAAGCCCTGGCAGCTTGACGGGTTCTCCAGGGGGGTATCGAGACTCCGTCGATGCAGGCGGGCCAGATGGGCCCCGAAGGTCGCCCACTCCCCAGCCGGAGGAGAGCTGCGCGCCATCTCCATCCAGGGCAGCACCAGCACGGCTTGCCCGCCAGTTTCCCCCAAGGCGAGGGGGGTGGGGACCCTAAGGCCGGGGGGCGCCACCCGCGCCAGGGCCCGCAGGCCTTCCGCCTCCGCCTCCAGGAGTGGCCATTGGTCGGCCCGGTTGGTTTTGGCAAACAGCCTTTCACCGTCGGCGGTCTGCAGGCACCAGGCGCGGTGGATGCATCCACCACCGACGGGGGTGCGGGCCACCAGCGAGATGCTGAGCTGTTCCCGCAGCCAGGGGGCCAGGGGGTCGACCTCGGATCGGACCATCGGGGTGAGGGCGTGAAAAAACTCTATGCTCCGCCCCATGACCGAAGTGCTGGTGGTGGGCGCCGGCATGGCCGGGCTGACGGCAGCGGCCCTGCTGGCCCGCAAAGGCCGGGCTGTGGTGCTGCTGGAGGCCCACCACCAGAGCGGTGGATGTGCCGGCACCTTCCGGAGGGGCCCCTACGTTTTTGATGTGGGGGCCACCCAGGTGGCAGGCCTGGAGCCTGGAGGCATCCATGCCCGTCTCTTCGCCGACCTCGGGGTGGAACCACCGGCCGCCACGCCCCTGGATCCAGGCTGCGTGGTGGATCTGGCGGATGGATCGCCCCCGGTGGCCCTTTGGCGAGATCCCCTGGGGTGGCACCAGGAGCGGGAGCGACAGTTTCCAGGCAGCGGAGCGTTTTGGACCCTCTGTGACAGGCTGCAGCGGGCCACATGGGCCTTCGCCGATCGGGATCCGGTGCTGCCCCCCCGCTCCTGGTGGGACCTGGGTCAATTGGTGGGGGCCTTGGATCCGGCGGTGATCGGCACCGGAGTGTTCGCCACCTGCACGGTGGCTGATCTGCTGGGGCTCACCGGTGCCGCCCGGGGGGAAGGGGGCCGGAGGTTGAGGCGTTTTTTGGATCTTCAGCTCCAGCTCTATTCCCAGGAGCCTTCGGATCGCACGGCGGCGCTCTATGGAGCCACCGTGCTCTCGGTGGTGCAGGAGCCGAGGGGGCTCTGGCATCTGCATGGGTCGATGCAGGCCCTGAGCACAGCCCTGGAGCGGGGGCTGGCGGCCGCGGGCGGAGACCTCCGGTTGCGCCACCGGGTGCAACGGCTGCGGCCCCCCCACGGCCGTCAGGACCCCTGGACGGTGGAGGGGGTGGGCCCAGGGGGGGTGCCCTTTGCCTTTCAAGCCCGGGATGTGGTGCTGACGCTCCCGCCCCAAACCCTGCCTGGCTTGTTGGCAGACGACCTGCCCAATGGGTATCGCCGGCGGCTGGAGGGGCTCCACGAGCCGAGTGGGGCTTTGGTGTTCTACGGCGCTCTGGAGCGCCGCCGTTTGCCCGTGGGGGTGGCCAGCCATCTTCAGTTGGACTGGCCGGATCCTGGCCCCCTGTTTGTTTCCGTGAGCCAGGAGCGGGACGGGCGGGCGCCGGAGGGGGAGGCCACGGTGATCGCCAGTGTGTTCACCCGAGCCAGGCTCTGGTTTGGGCTGGAGGAGAAGGACTATCAGGGGCGCAAGCGGGAGGCCATGGACGGAATCCAGGCGGGGTTGGCCAGGCTGTTGGGCGTGGAAGCCGGCCATTGGCGCCATGCCGAGCTTGCCACCCCTCGGGGTTGGGAGGGGTGGACCGGCCGCCCTTGGGGCTATGTGGGTGGGCTGGGCCAGCATCCGAGTGGCTTTGGCCCCTTCGGCCTGGCCAGTCGCACACCCCTTCGGGGCCTTTGGCTCTGCGGCGATTCCCTGCATCCCGGGGAGGGAACCGCCGGTGTGAGCACCTCCGCCGCCATGGTCTGCCGGCAGGTGTTGCAGCAGGGCGGCAGCACCGTCTGACCCCGGCAGCCCTCTGCTGGCGAGGAGCTCAGGCATGCTGGCGGCCGATCTCATGGCCCCCATGGCGCCCCTGCCACCCCCCGAACCCTCGCGCCACCTGGACACCCTGGCCTCCCTGGATGCCCGCAAGATCCGCTTCGAGATCAACCGGTATGCCCTGCCCAATGGGGTGGAAGCCACCTTCGGCCTCATCCGCCACCCCGGGGCCTCCCTGGCGGTGCCCGTGTTGGACGATGGCCGGGTGGTGATCCTGCGCCAATACCGTTTCGCCGTGGCCTGCCGTTTGCTGGAATTTCCGGCCGGCACCCTCGATGAGGGGGAGGATCCCCTCACCACCATGGAGCGGGAATTGCAGGAGGAAACGGGCTATGCCGCCAGCCGCTGGGATTCCTTGGGGGCCATGCTCCCCTGCCCGGGCTATTCCGATGAGGTGATCCATCTGTTTCTCGCCCGGGGCCTGACGCCCCTGGTTCAGCCCCCCGCCGGCGATGAGGACGAGGACCTGGAGGTGCTGGTGATGGAGCCTGCCGAATTGGATGCGGCGATCGCCAGCGGGGAGGAAGCCCTGGATGGCAAGAGCGTGACCGCCTGGTATCGGGCTCGCCAACACCTGCTGGTCTGAGCCTCCATGCCCCCAGCCACCCCCCAAGCCCATGGGCGCCTGGCCATCGAGGCGGAGCTCAGCGATGGCCCGTGTCGCTTTGTGCGGGAGCGGCTGCGGTTGCCGATGGGGATGGAAGCCAGTTTCGGCTGGTTGCGCCATCCCCCCACCGTGCTGGTGGTGCCCCGCTGCGCCGACGGCGGATTGCTGTTGATCCGCCAGTACAGGCCAGCCGTGGGACGGTGGGTGTTGGAATTTCCGAGCGGTATCCCCATGGCCGAGGAGTCGCCGGAAGCGGGCAGTGCCAGGCTGGTGCGGCAGCTCACAGGGTTCGGCGGTGGCTCCTGGCGGCAGCTGGGGACGTTGTGGCCCAATCCTGGTTACTCCGATGAACGCATGACCGTTGGGCTGATGGAAATGGCTGGGGCCGATGCTGGGGAGCCCGATCCGATCACCTTCCCCCAGGGGAACCTGTGGGAGCTGCGGCGGTATGACCCCCAGGCCCTCGAGGCGGCCCTGATGGGGCCAGGGGAGGCTGTCGATGGCCGCAGTGTGAGTGCCTGGTTTCTGGCCAGACCCCACTGGAGCGTGTAGTGGCACTCCCTCCCCGTTGGCTGTTTTGGCACCGTCGCGACCTGCGCCTGGCGGACAACCTTGGCCTGGCGGCGGCGGCCGCGGCGACCCCCGCCCTGACGGGTGTGTTTGTGCTGGATCCAATCCTCCTCGCCGCCCCTGATCTGGCCCCGGCCAGGGTGTGGTTTCTCTGCGAGAGCCTCAAGGAGCTGGCGCAGCGCTGGCGCGAGGCAGGCAGTCGGCTGTTGGTGCTCCAAGGGGATCCGGTGGTGGTGCTGCCCCAGCTGGTGGCTGCCACGGGCGCTGAGGTGGTGGCCTGGAATCGGGATGTGGAGCCCTATGGGCGGGAGCGGGATCGGCGAGTGGCGGCTGCCCTCCAGGCCGAGGGGTGCAAGGTGCTGGTGGACTGGGACCAGCTGCTCGTGGCCCCTGAGGCCCTGCGCACGGGCAGCGGTGATCCCTACCGGGTGTATGGGCCGTTCTGGCGCAACTGGCGTGGCCAGGTGGAGCGGCGGGCCGGCCTCGGATCCGCGGCCTCCGGGGGGCTGGAGCCGGTGGCCGCCCCCACCCACCTGGTGGATCTCCCGGATGGGCCAGGGGAAGGGTGGTCTGGGGCGGGGCGGCAGATTTGGGAGCGTTTGCCGTTGCGTTCCACGCCGCCCGAGGCCGAAGAGCTGGCTCTGCCCTTTGCCGGGGCAGACCTTTGTCCTTGCCGGCCCGGCGAAACCGCCGCCCTGGCCCAATTGGAGGCCTTCTGCCAGGGGGGGGCTCTGCTGGCCTACGGGGAGGGCCGCAACCTGCCGGGGGAGGAGGGCACCTCCGCCCTGAGTGCGGCGTTGAAATTCGGCACCCTCAGCCCCCGCCAGGCCTGGGCAGCGGCCCAGGAGGCCCGCCAACTCGCCCGCAGCGATGAGGCCCGGGAGGCCATCACGGTTTGGGAGCAGGAACTGGCCTGGCGGGAGTTCTACCAGCAGGCCCTCTTCCATTTCCCCGAGCTGGCGGAGGGCCCCTACCGGCCCCAATGGCGCCACTTCCCCTGGCACAACAACGCCCCGTGGTTGGAGACCTGGCGGGAGGGCCTCACCGGGGTGCCAATCGTGGATGCCGCGATGCGCCAACTCAATGGCAGTGGCTGGATGCACAACCGTTGCCGCATGATCGTGGCATCTTTCTTGGTGAAGGATCTGATCTGCGATTGGCGCCTGGGGGAGGCGGCCTTCATGGCCCGGCTGGTGGATGGGGATCTGGCCGCCAACAACGGCGGCTGGCAGTGGAGCGCCAGCAGTGGCATGGATCCCAAGCCATTGCGCATCTTCAACCCCGCCAGCCAAGCGGCCAAATTTGATGCCGAAGCCACCTACATCCGCCGCTGGTTGCCGGAGCTGGCCCATGTGGCCACGGCCGATCTGATCAGCGGCGAGATCGCCCCCCTGGAGCGTCGGGGCTATCCGGCGCCCGTGGTGGTGCACAAGCAGCAACAGGCGCTCT
>JAYKHG010000095.1:0-3442 GCA_035284825.1 Cyanobacteriota bacterium | reverse complement strand
GCAACACTTTCGGATCCCGAGCGGGGAGGGCCTGGCTCATGGGCCGGAAGCGGGCCCGGTGCACGGCAATGCCCTCGGCACCGTGGCGGGCCACCGCGGCCTCCTCGCTCAAACCCACGCTGGCCAGCTCCGGCTGGCTGAACACGGCGGCGGCCACCAGGTTGTGATCCACCTGGCGGGGCTTGCCGCCATAAACGCTGTCGGCAAAGGCCCGACCCTCATCAATCGCCACCGGCGTGAGACAGATCCGGTCCGTCACGTCGCCTACCGCATAGATGTGGGGCACATTGGTGCGTTGATCGGGATCCACCGGGATCCGATCCCGCTCGACGGCCACTCCCGCCGCCTCCAGGTTGAGCCCCCTCAGGAAAGGCCGCCGGCCCGTGGCCAGCAGCACGCCGCCACTGGGGATCGATTCCCCACCCTGGGTGGTGACGGTGAGATCGCCAGGGGCGCAGTCGCCCGTGATCGCCGCTGGGGAATGGGCGAAGCGGATGGTGATGCCATCGGCCTCCATGCCGGCACGCACCGCTTCGCTCGCCTCCCGGTCAAAGCCCCGCAGCAGGTGATCCCCCCGCACCAGTTGGATCACCCGAACCCCCAGCCCGTTGAGGATGCAGGCGAATTCACAGGCGATGAAGCCGGCGCCCACCACCACCATCTGTTCCGGCAATGTTTCCAGCTCAAACATGTCATCGCTCACCCAGCCCAGGTGGGCGCCTGGGATGTCCGGTCGATGGGGCCTGCCCCCCACGGCAATCAGGATGCGCTCGGCTTCCAGGTCCCGTTCGCTGCCATCGGCGCCGCTGACCCTGATCTGATTCGGTCCCGCAAAGCTTCCCCACCCCCGCACCAGCTCCACTCCAGCCTTCTCGAGGAAGCCAAGGTGCAAGGCATTGAGCCGGTCTACCTCGGCGCGCACGCCCGCCAGCAGGCGGGGGGCATCCAGGCGCACCTCGCCCACGTCCCAGCCATAACTGGGCGCATCGGCCAGGAGGTGGCGGTAGGCCGAGCCATAAACCAGCAATTTTTTGGGCACGCAGCCCCGAATCACGCAGGTGCCCCCCACCCGATCCCCCTCCACGATGGCCACGGAGGCGCCATGGGAGGCGGCCCGTTTGGCGGCGGCCAGCCCCCCCGAACCAGCCCCGAGCACGATCAGATCAAAGCGGTTAGCCATGGGTGTGACCGTAGGCAGCCGGCGGGGGAGTGCTCCGTCCAGGTCACAGTCCGTTGCAGGGGCATGGGTGCGCTACGCCCCCAACGACGGGCTTGGAGGCGCTGGCAGGGGCTCCATCACCCGCTCCAGCTGCACCTGATGGGGATAGGGAATTTCGATCGCCCGCTCCCGAAAGGCCTGCCAGATCGCCTGCTGCACGGCACTGCTTCTGGAGATGTTGTCGAGGGCGCTGGCGATCCAGAACCGCACGCCGTATTGGATGGCCGAATCGCCGTAATGGAGCAAGAACGCCCGCGGCGGCGGATCCGCCAGCACCCCCTCCACACCGGCGGCGGTGTGCTCCAGCAGGGCAATCACCTCGGCGGGGGGATGGTGGTAGGCCGCCCCCACACTCACCTGGCAGCGGCGCAGGGAATCGGTGTGGGTGTAGGTGGTGGTGGCACTGGTGAAGAAGGTTTGGTTGGGGATCAACAGTTCGGCGTTGTCGCGGTCGCGCCAGAGGGTGGCGGCCCGGGGCCCGAGCCGGCGCACCTGGCAGGCCTCCCCGTCCACGATCAGCACATCCCCGGGGCGCACCGACCCCTCCACCAGCAACCACAGGCCACGGATGAAGTTGGACACCACCTCCTTGATGCCAAATCCCACCCCCACCGAGAGGCCGCCGGCCACGGCCACCAGGGCCGTGCGGTTCACCCCGAGCCGATCGAGGAGCCACAGCACCCCCCCCGCCACAACGGCGTAGTGGAGGATCACGGCCATGGCCCGCCGGCTGCCATCACTGATTCCTAAAAACCGCTGGGCGAGCCAGGCCACGGCTTGCGTGGGGGGCTCCATGGCCATCACGAGCACATACAACACCAGCAAAGAGCGCAGCAGGGTGCCGAGATTCACGTTGCTGCCCACCCAGTCGCCGATGGGGATCAATCCGAGCACGCTGGGGTTGTCCACCAGGCCCACCAGCAACATCAGCGCCGCTAGGAGATAAAGGGGGCGCAGCAGGCGGATGCTGATCACCTGCAGGGTGTGGGGATCCAGATGGGCTTCCAGCAGCTGGGGCCCCCTTTCCAGGGCGTACCACCCTCCGATCAGGCCAGTGAGGATCCCGAGCAGGGCATAGGGCCGACCCATGGAGGCCAGCAGCGCCGTCAGGCCCCCCAACAGCAGCAGCCCCAATCCCCGTCGTCTGGCCCGATCTCCAAGGAGAACCGCCAGCACCCCTCGCCGGGCCGCCAGTCGCAGGCCCAACAGCACCAGGGGGATGGGCAACAGTTGCAGCACCACGGCTCCACGGCTCAGATAGCCCTGCCACCCGGCGATGTTCTGCAGCAACTCGTTCATGGCTCCTTTCCTCCGCTCTGGATGGCCCGCACCAGGCCATCAATGGCGCCATCAAGGTCGAGATCCCCATAGAGGTAGCGGCTGATCACTTGGCCCATGGCCAGGCCGTTCTGATCGCCGTGTTGAAACATGGTTTGTTCTTTGCCATTGCCCCCCCGCATTTGCTCCTGGGCGATGGCGAGAAGGCGGAGGGTCCCCTTGCGATTGGTGGGCAGCCGCAGGTTGTCCACCACCGGCAACACCTCCTGGCGCTGCAGCGCCAGGTTGCGCTGGGTGAGGGGGGTGAGCAGGAAGTGGGCCAAGCCCTCCGCCACCCGCTGTTGCGCGGGGCTGGAGTTGCGCCCGAAGGCCAGCACCCGTTGCCGGCTCACGGGGCTGGGGGGGCCTCCCGGCCCCCGGGGCAGGGTGGCAATTCCCAAATGGCGGCCCAATTCAATTTTCAGCCGGGCCAGGTGGGTGCTCCGGCAACTGGTCCAGTCCAGTTGGCCGTTGCCCAGGTCCTGGATCAGCTGGCTTTGGGAGAGCTGGAAGTTCACATCCTGCACCTGATCCGCCTGTTGCAACCAGCTCAACCAGCGCCCCAGGGCTTGCCGCCGCTCCGGGGTGGCGGGTTGGCCGGCAAAGAGATCCTCCACCGCGTCCACCACCCCCAGGCTGCCGAAGGTCCAGGCCAAATTGAAGCCATCGAGGGGCAAACCCACCCGCAGGCCCTGGCTGGATTGCTGCAGCAGCTCCTCCAAGGTGGCCGGCGAACGGCCCAACCGGCGCCGGTCGAAACAGGCCAGCTGGGGCATGAGGAGCACCGGCACGCTGCTCAGCTGCCCGTTCGAGCCTTGAAACTGTTGCGCCGCGGTGGGATCCATGCGTTGAAGCAGGGCTGCGGGCACGCGCACCTTTCGCGTCAGCCCCGCTTGATCCAGGTCG
>JAYKHG010000094.1:0-10225 GCA_035284825.1 Cyanobacteriota bacterium | reverse complement strand
TCTGATCCCTATGGTTTGAGACGTGCTGGAAATGGTATTTTTCAGATTTTATGGCATCAGCAATGGGAGCTAGATCTGCCATCCTTGATCGCGCGTGGAACACAGGAATGGGAGGATTTATTTTCTGAGGCCAAGATCAACGCAAGCGTTCTTTCACAAGAACTCTGTGATTTTCTACGGCAAAGATTGACAAGTCTGCTGGAGGAGGAAGGTTTTGATCAAGACATTGTTCAAGCCATCACCGGGGGGCAGGGGGATACATGCACCCGGGTGCTTCTCAACTCCTGTGATGCCAGGAAACGGGTCGAACTCATGCAACACTTACGCCTGAATGGAAAGCTTCTTCCGATTCAGGCTGTAGTTCAACGTGCATCAAAATTGGCTGAGAAGGGCTCCCTTGCCAAAGAGATTCTACGTGCTGAACACGTCGTCAACTCGGAACTGTTTGAAAAGAAGAGTGAAACTGATTTACTGGAAGCCGTACAACAACTCACCCCCCTCGCCGAATCTGGGAACTGTTACGGCAAATTGGCGGAGGGATTAGCCCAAACGGCTGGAGTTCTTGCTGCCTTCTTTGACGGTCCCGAGAGTGTGATGGTGATGTGCCCCGATCAGGAACGACAGACCAATCGTTTGAACTTGCTTGGCATTGTAAGAAATCAAGCGGCAATCCTGGGAGATTTCTCACGGTTAGATGGTGGGTAATCTCCGGATCTCCGGGTCACTCGATCTACCGCTGTTAACATGGCTGATGTGAGGGCTTGAAAAGAAAAGTCCTGGATCAACTCCGCCGCGTTTTGCCCCATCCACTTTAATTTCGCGGGGTTGCCTATGGCCTGCGCAAGGCTGTCGCGCAGTTGGGCGACACTGCCCGTTGGATAGACCCACCCCGTGAAGTCTGGGATGACCAGATCTGGAGCGCAGCCAACATGGTCACTGACAACTGCTGGACAGGAAAGATTCATGGCCTCATTGATGACTAAACCCCAGGTCTCACTTTGGGATGGCAAAACAATCAGATCGGAGGCTGCATAGACACCAGGCAAATTAGATTGGTTTTGAAAATCCAGAAAAAGAACGGAATCAAGGGGTTGCGATGCGGTTCTCAAGGAGTTTTTTAATCCACCCTCTCCAACAAAAAGGAGTTTGGCTTTTCTGAGTCGATTGTCGGGCAGGGTGGTGAACGCCTCCAAGAGATCGAAGGGGCGTTTGATGGGGATCAGCTTGCCAACAAAGCAGATCAGAACATCATCCTCAGCCACACCGAGACGTCGACGGAGCAAAATGCCTTCCTGTTCAGCCCTTTCCTTTGCCTCCTGAAACCTTTGATTGTCGATGGCGTGGGGGGCCCGAATCATTTTGCTTGGACTCACAGCGGAGGCCAACAGATAATCTCGATTATTTTTCCCCACATCAAGGAATAACGCAAATCTTGAAAAGATGATGCGACGCATCATACGCGTCAGCTTTGTTTTGAAGCCTCCCCTGCGGCCCACATCATGGGAATCTCCCCTGAAGATGATGGGTATAGGCCAGATTCGTGGATCAAGAAGGAAACGAAAATAAGTACGAAATGCATAGTTCATCAACAGGATGACATCAGGTTTCCAAGCCGCAACTTCTTTGGCCAGGGTTGGGTTGATATATCCATTAAAATGGTGATTTCCGGGATCGGCTGAAAGATTTTGGACAAAACTATGACTATAGCCCTCTAGGAGTGGAATATCCCATTCAAGCGTTATGCCAAACCCTGGATCCTTTGTCTGCACAACGCCAAAATCCCAGAGATAAAACACATGCACTTCCAACGCATCCAATGAGCCCAACTGGGTGAACCATGGAGCCACATATTGCACAGGGTGGCCTGCAATAATGGCGAGTCGTGTCCGTTTCGCTTTGGGGAGAATTGGAGTCAAGACCCTAACTGAGATATTGGTTGTAATTAACAAGCTCGTACGGCGAGGGAAGAACCTCAGGTCCTCGGCTGAGGAGGTGTTCCGTCTCTATTTCGAAGCCTTGCTGACCAGGGTGGCACATGAGTTCGATGCTCTGGGCCGCTGCAAACTCAGGGCGCATTGAATCATCTGAAAAGATCTGCAGGGATGTGAAGCGCTGGGTCATTTTGAAACCCATGGACCTGGCCGCGATTTGCCAGATTCTCTTAGCGGCAAGGAGCTTTCGGCTGGGTTGATCGAATGGACCAGATGAATACACATTCATCGTTGTGCGGAGTTTACTGATCTTGAATTTGCGCTGTATGGAGAAAATAACCGGCAGGAGCCAGGGTATGGTGTGAATATGATGGTGTGAATCAAGATGGGAAGGCCTAACTCCCTTGCTGTAAACCGCTTGCAGTTGTTGGTCTAATTCATCAAAACACGCCTGCATGAGTTTGGGGGAGGGGTGCAACTTCCGAAACTCATTCCCCCGGAACAGATCGTCAGCATCAATCACACCGAGTGATTTCATCACTTGGGAGGGATGGAGAGGTCGAAACTCCGTGAGATTGAGATGAACTCCAAAACTTGCCTGAGGCAAACGGGTTGCGAGCACCAAGGCCTCCTCAGAGGCCTGCCCATTGGCCATGATCGTTGCGCTGCTGACACACCCCCTGTGAATACCATCAACAATGCAGGCGTTAACGTTGGATGAATAGCCAAAATCATCCGCATTGATAATGACAGGAATTCTGGGACCTCCTGAATTCAAATATGACGCCGTTCCCATGGACGAAAACAAGAATCCATTCATCCTAAATTTACAAATGCAAGGCTTAACCCTTGAATCGGCAGGGCCAGATGGCGAACTGTGTAAACAGTCTTGGCCGTTTAACTGTCTGCGACGCCACGAACAATCCTGGAAAGCTCGCTTCGCTCATCCGTATTGATGCGATGGGGGACGCCGCTAATAATGCGCTCAAAGTTGGTGAAGGAATCTTTGATTTCCGGTCCGTTGCTCGTGATAATAAATTCGCGAATGCCCTTATCATGCCAGGATCCACGCATTTTGAAGACGTTCAGGGCCCTGGCCATCTCACCGCGAATCTCAACATATTGCAGGAGTAGAATCGTATCTGTAATGGTAGAAATGTGAGAATCAGTGATGGAATGACTACCCATAAATTCTTCAGATGTGTTTGTGAAGAAGCCAGCAATCTCCTCTTGTTTTGCATATCCTGTCACTCCAATCACAAATTGGCGAAATGCATTATGACTGACCCCCCGTGCCAATGCAGACAAGGAGTCGATGGCCATTCGTGAAGGCTTGAATTGTCCGATCTCTGTCTTGATGATCTGTAAATGATCTTCGAGTCCAGTGGATTCAGGATAGGCACAGATAATCTTGAGGAGCCCGTCCTGTTCCATTTGTTCAAAGTCGATCCCCCAACTCGTGGCATTTCGAAGCAATTGAGCTCTTGACTCCTCATAGGCGAAAAGGATGGCTCGCTCCTTGCTGCGACAGGCATCTTCCACGAATTTACTGACCAAAAGAGTTTTACCCGTTCCTGTGGCTCCCGTTGCCAAGATGATGGAGTCCTTGAAGAATCCACCACCGCACATCTCATCCAATCTGGGAACCCCCGAACTGAGTCGGACGTTCGATGAGCGTTGGGTGAGGCGCATGGCTCCTAAGGGAAAGATGCTGACACCATGGCTCCCCATGGTGAATGGAAACTCTCCCTTCATATGGGTTGTCCCACGCAGCTTCAAGATCTCCACGGTTCTCCGCCGCCGCTCTCCTTCGAGCACATTTCTTAGGATGACGACGTTATCTGAGACAAATTCCTCCACTCCATATCTTGCGATCGGGCCATATTCATCAATCCGCTCCGTTGTCATCACCGTCGTCACGCCAATTTCTTTCAGACGAGCAATAAGGCGAAAGATTTCACGGCGGACGACAGAGATTGCGTCATACTGTTGGAAGACAGCCGTAATTGAGTCGATGGCTACCCGTCGGGCCTTGTATTTTCTGATCGCATAATTGATTCGCTCGATCAGTCCAGATAGATCAAAACTTCCAGCGACATCTTGGCCCTCCGGATCTGGGGATGCATCGAGGAGGAAGAGCTTATCTTGCTCCACCATCTCCTGCAGATCCCAACCGAAGCTGGCGGCATTCCTAAGAATATCTAGCGGGGACTCCTCAAAGGTGACAAAAATACCAGGCTCATTAAAGTCCCTGATTCCATTGTATAGAAAGTTGAGAGAAAAAACGGTTTTTCCTGTTCCAGAGGTTCCGCTGATCAAGGTGGAGCGTCCGATGGGGAGACCACCCGAACAAATATCGTCAAACCCCTCAATTCCCGTGGGCAGCTTTTGAACCTGAAGCAGGTTTTTCGAAGAAGGACTTGGCAGAGATGGTTCCTGCATGGATGGGAAGGAGGGGGTGGACTCGAAAAATTGGATTGGGGAGCGGCTGGTGGATTAGGACGTTCTCATGGCTCATCGTTTGGCTCTTCGCCTTTGGATTCTTCGCCCTTGGGTTCTTCCAGATTGAATCCTTCGTCGACCAGCTCTTCGTATAGGAGATCGAGCCCGATCAGCACACGCTCCCGATCTGAAAGGTCACCGATGATGCGTCGGACGGGAGGTGGCAATATTTTAGCCAAGGTGGGTGTCGCCAAAATCTTATCTTCTTCTGCGAGTTGGGGATTTTTCAACACGTCGATGACTTTTAATGCATAAACACCGCGGAACTCCGTTTCGAGGATGTTTCTTAATGTCTTGAGCGCCCGCATGGAGTTCGGGGTGTTCCCCGCTACATAAAGTTTAAGGATGTAAGTTTTGCGTGCGGGCATTTTAAGCTTGCTCCTGAAGTTGGTTATGGGAGTCTTGGACGACAACCATGGGTCGATCGGGTGGAATGGAACGGCGGTACATTTCACAAAGATGTGCCATCACATCCAGCAGGGCTAATCGATAATCTTGAAGAAAGTCATTCTTGTGGCCTTCCAGCTTAAGCTGCTTCCAGAACCCGTCAATCAAGTTCATGTGGATCTCCACAGTTGTGGTGATGGGAAGATCGGCAAAAAATGCCGTGTTCACAAAACTCTCTAGGGCCTGGTTTGCTGCGGCTGGGTCTCGGAAGTAACTCACCAAAAGATCCCTGTAGGTGCGGCTGAGTGAGCGCAACAGATGTTCCCTCTCAGATTCCCTGAGGTTGCGAAAAAAGCGCTCTGGATCGCGCTTGTAATAGACACCAAGGTATCCAAGCCTGTCTTTCAGCCGATTGGCGAGCCTCCAACGCTCTTCAGGCTGTCGGTCTGCCCCAGTGGGGGAGGGATCGGCGGGAATCCCTTCCCCACTGCCCCGTTTCAAGAAGCGTGCCACCGCCGCATCCAGGCTGTATGGCAACTGCTCGAGCTGATCTGCCGGAAGGTGCACCTCCGCATCGTGATACTCCACCTTGCCGGTGACCTCCCCAATCACCACAGCGGGAAGGAGGTATTGCTGGGTTCTCAAGGTCTGATAAAGCTCCGCCGGGAAGGCGCCCTGTTCGAGGAGCACGGCATCCAATCCCTCTTGTCCCTCTTTGAGCATGGTGAGGGGATCCACACCCTCCTCCATGGTCACCAGCGCATAGCGACCAGCTTTCAGCCAAAGGGCACAGGCCTCCCTCAGGGCATCCGTCTGCAGCAGGTTGGCAACGCTCAGGGGCGGCTCACTCATGGAAATGCTGTGGATCGGGATGGCAACAGCCCCCCTTGCTGACATGCCTTCAAATGTTGACGAATCGGAGGTCGTAACGGCAGGATCTTGGTTTGTCTTCCAATTGCCGCGAGTCCAGGCCCAATGGAGCCACAAGCTTCAGCCTGGCCGTGCCCCTGCTGCCATGAGCGCCTCCACCCCATCTGCGCCCTCGGGCCCTGCCACCGTCAGCGCCGCCACCCCCCCGCCAGCGGTGGCCGAACCAACCATCACCACAAAGGGCTCTGCCGCCCCAGCCTCCGATGGCTCGATCTATGCCATCGTTGAGGCCTCAGGGCAGCAATTTTGGTTGCAACCCAACCGCTACCTCGACATTGATCGCTTGGATGCGGAGGTGGACAGCACGGTCCTTCTCGACACCGTGCTCCTGGTCCACGGTCCCAAGGGAACCACCCTGGGCCAGCCCTACGTCAGCGGCGCATCGGTGGAACTCAAGGTGATGGCCCACCGCCGCGGACCCAAAATTCTGGTGTACAAGATGCGCCGCAAGAAAAAAACCCGTCGGAAGACGGGGCACCGCCAGGAGCTGACCAGGGTTTTGGTGAATGGGATCCATCTCGGCGGCAAACCCATCGGTTAAGACCTTAGTTTCATCGCCCCTTCCCCCTTCCCAACCTGCATTCCCATGGCCCACAAGAAAGGCACAGGCTCCACCCGCAACGGCCGCGATTCCAATGCCAAGCGACTTGGCGTCAAGGCCTACGGAGGCGAAACCGTTTCCGCCGGATCCATCTTGATTCGCCAACGGGGCACTTCGGTGCTGCCCGGTGAGAACGTGGGTCGGGGATCCGACGACACCCTGTTTGCCCTCACCGATGGCGTGGTGCAATTCGAAAGCATCAAGCGTTCCCTCCGCAACCGGAAACGGATAGCCGTCGTCCCGGCCTAGGGCCGCAATCCCTCCCTTCCATTGCTCGGGTGATCTGCGGTTTTTTGGTGCTGGACAAACCAGCTGGACTCACGTCCCACGGATGTGTGGCCCGGGCGAGAAAAGCCTATGGACTCCAGAAGGTGGGCCATGGCGGCACCCTGGATCCCGGGGTCACGGGGGTGCTTCCGTTAGCCCTGGGTCCAGCCACCCGGCTGCTTCCCTACCTTCCTGGTGATAAGACCTATCGAGCCACCATCCAACTCGGTGTGGTCACCACCACCGATGACCTGGAAGGGGTGATTCTCCAAAGCTCTCCGGTGCCCTCCCACCTTGGGGAGGAGGATCTGGAGGTGGCCCTCACCCCCTTTCGGGGATCCATTGCCCAGCGTCCGCCCACTGTCTCGGCGGTTCACGTGGGGGGGCGACGGGCCCATGTCCTGGCCAGGGCCGGTGAGACGGTCGACCTTCCTCCCCGAAGGATCACTTTTCACCGCATTGATCTGCTGAGCTGGAATGCCGCGCAGGGTCTCTTGGACCTTGAGATCTGCTGTTCCGCCGGCACATACATCCGCTCCCTTGCCAGGGATCTTGGTGAAAGCCTTGGCTGTGGCGCGGCCCTGGCAAGCCTCAGGCGCACCAAGGCCCTGGGCTTTGAGCTCCACCAAAGTGTCCGGCTGGAGGATCTGACCCCTCCCCTCCCCCCCCTGCACGACCCGCTCCAGGTGCTGACCCACCTGCCGCACCACCATCTCGGACCTGGGGATTTGAGCGGTTGGGGTTGTGGTCGCGTCCAGCAGACCCCCATTCCCCTGCCCCTTGGGCAGGATGTGTTGGTTGTGGCCCCGGATGGCAAGCTGGCAGGCCTGGCCAGGGTGGAGTCCATCGGGCACTTGCAACCCCGCATGGTGTTTCCCACCGGCACCTGACTCCCCATGAACTCTTTTCCCTTCGCCTAGCCATGGCAGGCCACAGCAAATGGGCCCAAATCAAGCGCACCAAAGCCGTGGTGGATGCGAAACGGGGTGCGGTGTTCACCCGCCTCGGCAGGGAAATCTCCGTTGCCGCTCGCTCCGGCCCCGACCCGGTGGGCAATTTTCAGTTGCGCACAGCGATTGCGAAGGCCAAAGCCGCTGGCGTGCCCAACAGCAACATTGAGAGGGCCATCGCCAAGGGCAGTGGCCAGTCCGGAGGACCAGGCGACCTGTTTGAGGTGGTGCGCTACGAAGGCTATGGCCCCGGCGGCGTGGCCGTGCTGGTGGAAGCCTTCACGGACAATCGCAATCGCACCGCCGCGGATCTGCGCCTGGTGTTCAACAAAGCCGGTGGCAATCTCGGGGAAAGCGGCTGTGTGAGTTATCTCTTTGATCTCCGATCCCTTGTGCGCATCGATCGGGAGGAGCTGCAAGAGGAATCCCTGCTGGAGGGTTTGCTGGTCTTGGAGGAGCAGGGGGGGCCGGCAACCTTGAGCTACACCCTGGAGGATGGCGGTGCCGAGGTGGTTGGCCGCTTTGAAGACCTGGAGGTCCTGCAGGGGGGGTTACAGGAGCTGGGATGGTGTGTGATCAGCTGGGAGCATCGCTGGATCCCCAACACCTCCTGCCGGATCGAAGATCCCGATGGACTCAAGGCGGTGTTGCGCATGCTGGATGCTTTGGAAGATCTTGATGATGTGCGGAGTGTCACCTCCAACCTCGACGCTGACGAGAGCTTGATGGAATCGGTGATGGGGTGATTCGTTTTCAGGATCCAAGGGCAGCTGAATCCGCCAAGAGAACCGTGGCGGGATGCAGATGGAGCCAGCTGGCAGGAAGGCTGTGGGTGGGCCGAGTGTGCAGCAACCGCTGGAGAATCGGGGCCTTGGCAGCCCCTGTCACCACAAGAAGAATCCGTTGGGCCAGAAGGATGTCCGAAAGGCCCAGGGTGATCGCTTGCGTTGGCACCTGTGCCAGGACGCCCCCAAAGGCGCTCGCATTGGCTTGCCTGGTGCTGGCACAGAGGTCCACACAGCGCGCCTGGCTGTCGGGACCGCAGGGAGGTTCGTTGAACCCCACATGGCCATTCAGTCCCAATCCCAGGAGTTGCAGCCCCACACCTCCCGCTTGGCGCAGGGCCTCCCGGTAGCGCAAGGCCTCAGCCCCTGGATCGGCGGCCAGCCCATCGGGGAGATGGACCTGGTGGGACGGGAGCGCCAAGGGCTTGCGGAGATGGTGTTCCATCTCGGCGGCGAAGGATCCTGGGGAGGCAGGCCCCAGACCCACATATTCATCCAGATTGAAGCTTTGCCAGTGCTGGCAAAGGTGCATCCGCTCAACGGTGGGGAGTTCCCGCACCAGGGCGGCGAAGGCCCCGTAGACCGGGGCCATGGTGCGTCCGGTGGCGAGCCCGAGGGGACGACCTGGCAGGTCAAAGGCGCCATGGAGCAGGGCTTGCGCAGCCTGTTCCGCCACCTCTTCAGCCGTTGGCAAGGCGACGACCTTGATCCCGGGCGGATGGTCCGTGGGCGGGTCAGAAGGTGCGCAGAACAGCCCCTCTGTAGTAGTAGCGAAGGATGTCTTCATAACTCTTGCCCTGCAGAGCCAGGGCATAGGCACCCCATTGGCTCATTCCTACACCATGGCCGTAGCCGCGCCCTTTCACCACAAGGCGTGGACCCTCCACCAAGGGAGAGATGGCAGGCGGGGGGGCCATCGTGGTTCCAGGGGGCGTCTCTGGCATCGTCCCCCCAGCGATCTCCAACCGTTCAGCCGGTTCCAGGTGGAATTGCACCAGGGTGCTGCGCAACCCCAGCCGCTGCCGCAGGGCACTGCCAGTGAGCACCAGCTCTCCCAAGGGGCCCACCACCTTGACCTGTCTGACCCGGCCAGTCCTGGAAGATTCAATCGCCTCAATGGTGGTCACACCCCCGGTTTCAGCGAACGCCTGACGAAGAGCCTCGGGGGAGATGGCTTTTTCCCAACGACTCACAGGACTGGCATTGTCAAAGTCGGGCACGCTCACCAGATAGGGCAGTTGGCGGCTCCAGAGGTCGCCGCTGTTTTCCGTGATTCCGCCACTGCTGCTGTGGAACACCGCATTGATGAGGTGTTGGCCATGCATGAGCACCCGGGAACGGGTGCTGGCCACGGCCTGACGCACGGGAACGGATTCCGTTTCCACTCCCTTGTACACCTGGCTAGCCACGGTGGCTTTCAGGTCGAAGGGGGCCTTGGGGCGCAGTTGCTGGAGGGCATAGGTGCGGGAGGCCACGGCCTGGGCCTTCAGGGCAGCCAGGGGCCAGGACCCTGGCATTTCACTCCCCACGACGCCGGCCAGATAGCTCTCCAACGGCAGCCGATTGATGGCCTGCAGACCCTGTCCTTCCGGTCGCAGAAGGAGAGTGCCCCGGTAGCGGCGTTGCTTGAGCACCATCAGCCCCTGGGGATCGATGGGCTCCAGACGCAGGTCCTGGAGGGGCAAAGGCGGGAGGGGCTTGGACTCTGGCCCTTCGCCAAGGACGACAGAACTGTCGAGTGAGGGGACTCCCGGCCCCCCAGGAACGGGCTCAATGGCGATCGTCTCCCCACGGCGTGCGATGCGGAGTTGCCGACCGGGCTGCACTTTCAGCACGCTCCGCCCAGTTTGATCGCGCAATTCCAGGCCCTCT
>JAYKHG010000093.1:0-4056 GCA_035284825.1 Cyanobacteriota bacterium | reverse complement strand
GGTCTGGACCATGGAAGGAGGTGTCGAAGTTGAGCTGCAGGTCGTAGACCAAGTTGATGTGGTCTGGCAACGGGAGCGGCTGCTCCTGCCCCCCAGGCCGATAGGTGTTGCCGGGGCCGATTTGGTTGCCGCTGTAGCTGAGGCCCCCGAGATACCAGCGGGAGAGGGCCCGCAGGCGGGTGGTGGGAGCAAATCGGCTGGCCTGCAGATCCGCCACGGCCCGCTCCAGCAGCCCCGCGTCCCCCTGGAGGCGTTGCATTTCCGGAGTGAGCTCCTGCACCAGACGGCGTTGGAGATCGCTGGCCTCTTGTCTGGAGGCGTCCAGGCAGGCCATCAGCACAGCGGCGACAGCTAGCCGGCGGGTTGGGACCTCACCGGCCGGACCATCCTCGAGGCGACCCAGACCGGAGGGGCACCCCCGAGCCTGGAGCCATTGGCGCGCCATCGCTTCCAAGGCTTCCACGGGCAGCCCAGCTGGAGGTGGATCTACCACGGCGTGGGCCGCCATCGGAATGCCCACGGGCAGCAGCCAAAGCAGCACCAGGGGAGGGAGCTGTATGGCGCGGGCAGTCAATACCGCAGGCAAGGCAATTATGAGGGACATTAAGGTGGTTCTTCATCACCCTGCAGTCCGGATGGACACCCTCCTTGTCACCGGCGCCAACCGGGGCATCGGTCTGGAGTTTTGCCGCCAGCTCCAGGAGAGGGGGGATCGGGTGATCGCCGTCTGCCGCAGCCCCTCACCCGAGCTCGAAGCCCTCGGCGTGCGCATCGAGCGGGGGATCGACCTCACCAGCGAGGCCGCCATCGCCGAGCTGGTGGGGCGGCTGGAGGGGATCCCCCTCGATGGGCTGATCCTCAATGCGGGCCTCCTGGAGGGCATGGGCCTCGACACCCTCGATGCCGCGAGCATCCGCCGCCAGTTTGAGGTGAATGCCCTCGCCCCCCTGCTCCTGACCCGGGCCCTGCTGCCCCAGCTGGGGCCCGGCGCCAAGC
The DNA here is from genome assembly GCA_035284825.1 of Cyanobacteriota bacterium. Taxonomy (GTDB): domain Bacteria; phylum Cyanobacteriota; class Cyanobacteriia; order PCC-6307; family Cyanobiaceae; genus Cyanobium. The sequence continues at coordinate 3,060 of JAYKHG010000093.1, read as the reverse complement.
TGGCCCTGATCACCAGCCGCATGGGCTCCATCGACGACAACAGCTCGGGCGGCTCCTACGGCTACCGGATGTCGAAGGTGGCGCTCAACATGGCGGGCCGCTCCCTCGCCGTGGATCTCCGGCCCCGGGGCATCGCCGTCGCCATCCTCCATCCGGGCCTGGTGCGCACCCGCATGGTGGCCTTCACCCCCCAGGCCATCGATCCCGCCGTTGCCGTGCAGGGCCTGCTGGCTCGTTTCGACGCCCTCACCCTGGACACCTCCGGCACCTTCTGGCACGCCAACGGGGAGGTGCTGCCCTGGTGAGGTGGCGTATTATGCGTTTATCGACATAAAGCGCTGTTTCGTGCCGGACGCCCTGCCCAGCCCCCAGCTGCTGGAGGAATACAGCCAGTTTTTCCGCCTCCTCAGCGAACCGGCCCGCCTGCAGCTGCTCTGCCTGCTGAAGCACAGGCCCAAGGATGTGGCCGCCCTGATGGAGGCCACCGGCTTCTCCCAGTCGCACATCAGCCGCCAGCTGGGCCAGCTGCAGCGGGCGGGTCTGGTGCGTTGCGAACGGGATGGCGTGCGCCTGATCTATCACGCTGATGATGAGCTGGTGGAGGAGCTCTGCCACCTGGTGCAGACCCGCCTGCGCCATCGACTGGAGCAGCAGCTCCAAACCTTGGCGGGAGGTTGAGCGCCATGGCCGAAAGCCTCGCCATGGCTCGTCACCTTGCCGCGGTCGCCGACCCCTGGGATCAGCGCTATCGGGAGGGCAGCGACGGCTGGGAGCTCGGCCGCCCAGCGCCGCCCCTGGAGCAGGCCCTGCGCCACGATCCACGCATCCCCAAACCCCCCGCCCGGGTGCTGGTGCCCGGCTGCGGCCGGGGCCATGAAGCCGCCCTGCTGGCCGCCCTGGGATTCAACGCCATTGGCCTGGATGTGAGCGGGGAAGGGCTGGCCGAGGCACGGCGGATCCATGGGGCAGGGGGCCCCCTGCTGCGGTGGCTGCAGGCTGATCTCCTCGATCGGGAGGCCCTGGCCCGGGCCGGGCTTGGGGCCGCCAGCCTGGGCGGGGTGGTGGAGCACACCTGCTTCTGCGCCATCGCCCCGGAGCAGCGCCTGGCCTACCTGGCCCAGATGCACCACCTGCTGGAGCCCGGTGGCTGGCTCCTGGGCCTTTTTTGGTGTCACAGTCGCCCCGGGGGGCCGCCCTACGGCAGTGATCCGCTGGCTCTGGCCATGCAAATCAGTGAGGCGGGCTTCAGCGAGCGGATCTGGGAACCCGCCCGCGGTTCGGTGGACGGCCGGGAGGGGGAATGGCTCGGGCTCTGGACGGCTACGGCGACGGTCCCATGGTGAACGCCGTGGAAGCCATCCGCACACGCCTCAGCCAATGGGGCTTCAGCTGGGGGGGTCTGCGCGACAACCGCCGCGGCGAGTGGTGGCTGATCGCCCAGCTCGCCCTGATCACCGCCCACCTGTTGCCGCCAACCCCGGCGCCAGGGTCCCTGGGGGTGATCTGGCCCCAGGCCCTGGGCGGGCTGGGCTGGGGCACCTTCGCCCTGGGGCTGGTGCTGGCGGCCCTGGCGGTGGGGGCCCTCGGGGCCAGCCTCACCCCCCTGCCGGAGCCCATGCCCGAGGCGCCACTGGTCACCACAGGCGCCTATGGCCGCTGCCGCCACCCGCTCTACCAGGCCCTGCTGGTGTGCTCCCTCGGCGTGGTGGTGGCCCTGGGCAGCCTGCTCCACCTGGCCCTGCTGCTTGCCCTGGCGGCGGTGCTCAGCGGCAAGGCCCATCGAGAGGAACAACGCCTGCTGGAGCAGTATCCGGATTACGGCGCCTATCGGGCCACCACCCCGGCGATCATCCCCCACGTACCAGGACTGGACTGGCATTGATCCGCGGCCATACCCTCATCGGCAGCGCCGGTGGAGCGCCTCCAGCAGCAGGGGGACCGCATCCCCCTGGCCCTGCACGGTGAAGGCCTCCCGCTCCACAGCCTTGTTGGTGGGGTAGTTGTGGTAGAGGGTCACGTTGATGCCCCGTTCCACGGCTGGATCGAGGGGAAAGCTCCAGCCGATGGGCCGCACCACCCCCTTGGGGCAGCTCTGCACAGCATGCACCGCCTCATGGAGAAAGGTCTGGCGGCCAATGCCCAGCTCCAGGCTCAGGGGGGAGATCCAAAGGGTGCGGCTGCGGGGATCAAACTGCCCGTAGGCACCTGCCTGGGGTGGCATGGCCACGTGCACACGAAAGCCGTGGCTTTGCAGAGCCTTCACCAGGGGCTGCAGATCCGGCGGGAGGGCACTGAGGGGTCGCGGGTCGAGCTCCCCTGCCAGCAGCACACCGGCGGACACAACAGCTGTGAGGAACGATGTCAACATGGTGGTGGTGGCAAGGCTGCGGGGTAGGCCAAGCCCCGTTGGTCGCGCAGGGGTGGACTCAGCGCAGCTGCTTCATGGCGTCATCGAGCCGTTGCTGATCCGCCTGGCCGGCGGCATCAACCTGCTTTTTCACCTCCTGGAGGGTTTGTGAGGGTAACGGCTCCTTCCGGGCCGGCGAAGGCAGCAACCCCAGGCCGTAACGGCTCACCACGACAACCCCCGCGATCAGCACGGCCACCAGCAGGGCAACCAGTTGCATGGAAGACAATGAGATCTAGTCCCATGCTGACGCATCACTGCCGCCGCAAGGCTGTTCATTTTGCCTGAGTTTGATCCGCCAACACCGCCCGCAGCTTGCTCTGCAGGATCAGCCCCGCACTCACGAGGGTGATGGCGTTGGCCACGATCAGGGGGCCATCGCCCCGCAACACCCCGTAGAGCCCCCAGAGCGCCACGCCAGTGGTGAACAGCAGATACATGCGCAGGGAGATGGCCTTGGTGTCGCCCGTGCGCAGGGTTTTGGCGGCCTGCGGCAGAAAGCTCACCGTGGTGAGGGTGGCGGCCGCGTAGCCGAGGGCATCGATCAGGGCCGGCACAGCAGGGTGGGCATCGGGACGGTTGGCTGATCCTGGCAGGGCTCCATCCCCCGCGGCGCCTTCCGTGCCGTGGCCTGTGGTGGTGGACTTAGGCTG
>JAYKHG010000092.1:0-13075 GCA_035284825.1 Cyanobacteriota bacterium | reverse complement strand
TCGAAGAGCACCGCCCGAATCTCCGCTGGCCTGCCCTCAACCCGGAGGGGCTCACCACGCAGGAATAAATTGACCATGCCCCTCAGCAGCAGGGATCATCGTGCCATCGCGATGGTTAATCCGCAGTTGGAAGGACCGGCTCACCATCTTCGGCCTGCTCGAGCAGCATTTGTTTGTAGCGAGCAGCCATTTCTTCCGCATTATTAAACACCTTCTGCGGGTCGGTGAGCATGTCTCCTGGCTCTGGTTCAAGAGCTTTCGTGGAAAGGGAGATGCGACCACGCTCAGCATCCAGATCAATGATCATGACCTTCATTTGGTCATTGACATTGAGCACGGTGTGGGGCGTTTCAATGTGTTCATGGCTGATTTCAGAAATGTGCAACAGACCACTCACGCCACCGATATCGATGAAGGCACCGTAGGGCTTGATCCCCCGAACAGTACCGAGCACCACTTCGCCCACTTCAAGGCGATTCATCTTGCGTTCAACCAGTGCCCGTCGATGGCTGAGAACAAGACGATTTCTCTCCTCATCCACCTCAAGAAATTTGAGGGGCAGGAAATCCGCAACCAGTTCTTCTTTTGCCTTGCGAGTGCTGATATGACTACCTGGAATGAAGCCCCTCAAGCCTTCCACGCGGACCAATGCTCCGCCTCGGTTTGTGGCAAATACTTCACTATAAATCGTGGCATCTTCCTTTTGTAATTGCCGTACCCGTTCCCATGCACGCTGATATTCGATCCGTCGTATGGAAAGAGTAAGTTGGCCATCTTCATTTTCTTCACTGAGAATAAAAAACTCCCTAACCTCACCGGCTTCCAAGACATCGGAAAGATGTTCGACCCTATTGATGGATACTTCTTGCATCGGCATGAATGCCGCTGTTTTGGCGCCGATGTCGATCATCGCCCCTTTCGATTCGAGGGCAAAAACCGTGCCGTTGACCACATCTCCAGGTTTGAAGTTGTAGTCGTACTTGGCGAGTAAGGATGCAAACTCATCCAGTGTGAATCCCACCCCCTCGGATTCCCTCACTCCAGCGCTGCGGCTGCTGGAGTGATCTGCCGCAGGGATCTCATTGGAAAAACCCAGTTCAGCCAGGTCTTCCAGCTCAAAATCTGTTTCCAGGCCCTGCAGCTCTTGGGAGGGGGTGACTGTCATACGGTTCAGGCGGTCTGCCAGGGGCAGTAGGAAGGAATGGACCATTTCGCCGCCGCGTAATGGACCAATAGCAGATCCTACCTCCTGGACCTCCTGATCAGTTCACAACGGAGAGCCGTTGTTTAGCAAGGCTGGATCGACCTGTTTGTCCGAGCCCCTCGAGGGTGGCGACAAAGTCGGAGACACTCCGGAACTGCTGATAAACCGAGGCGAAGCGCACATAGGCGACTTCGCTCATGGTTTTGAGCTGTTCCAGCACGAGCTCCCCGATCTCGTTGCTGCTGACCTCCCTTTTGGATCTTTGCTGGAGAACAAGTTCAATGTCGTCGACAAGCCTCTCTAGCAGGGCAGGCTCCAAACCTGTTTTTTCGCAGGCCCGAAGCAAACCATGGAGAAGCTTGGATCGATTGAACGTTTCTCGATTTCCATTGCGTTTGACCACTGTGATCGGAACTGTCTCCACCCGCTCGTAGGTCGTGAATCGAAAATCGCAATTCAGACATTCACGCCTACGGCGAACGCTTCGACCAGAGTCCGCAGCGCGCGACTCAAGAACTCTGCTATCGGTGTGTTGACAAGCAGGGCATTGCATGCCCAAAACCACATACCAATTTATTTTAGGCAGATTTTGTGTTTTGAGAAGGTGGCGAAGAAAAAAAAGCCCCTCAAATCAGAAGAGGGGCAAAGTGGACTACTTGCCAATCTTGGGCGGATCGCGGAAAGCAATCGCAAAAAACAAGGTGGAAATGGCAAGGGCCAAAATCAGGATGTAGGCGAAGCTCTCCATGGGGAGTTCGAGGGGTGAAGGGCAGGGAGCCGGTGATCAGCTCAGGGGAGTTCCAGCAGGGGGAACGTAACCCTGGGGTAAGCGGCGGGTGGATCTGTCGCCCAGTTTCTGGAACAGACCGAACTCGACTTGCTCGCCAAGGTCGGGGTCGATGCCAGCAAACACATCTCGGAAGAGGGTGCGGGCTCCGTGCCAGATGTGGCCGAAGAAAAAGAGGAGGGCAAATGTGGCGTGGCCAAAGGTGAACCAACCCCTTGGAGAGCTCCTGAAGGTTCCGTCTGAGTGGTAGGTCTCACGATCAAACTCGAACGCCTCACCCAGCTGGGCCTTCCTTGCAAGCCGCTTCACATCCGCAGGATCAGAGAAGGACTGTCCATTGAGGGCACCCCCATAGACGGTGGCCGTAACGCCCTGCTGCTCAAAGGAATACTTGGCTTCAGCTCGGCGGAAGGGGATATCTCCGCGAACAACCCCATCTTTGTCCTGAAGAACCACAGGGAAGTTCTCGAAGAAGTTGGGAAGTCTGCGGACTTCCAGGTCCCTTCCTTCTTTGTCCGTGAAGGAGATATGGCCAAGCCAACCCGTGGGCAGGCCATCTCCATTGACCATTGGTCCGACCCGGAACAAGCCACCCTTGGCGGGACTGTTACCGACGTAATCGTAGAAAGCGAGCTTTTCAGGAATGGAAGCCCAAGCCTCCGCCTTGGTTGCCCCACCATCAAGGGCCGTCTGTACGCGACGATTAATTTCAGTCTTGAAGTAGTTCTGATCCCACTGGTAGCGAGTGGGACCAAAGAGCTCGATGGGCGTTGCCGCAGCGCCATACCACATGGTGCCTGCCACAACGAAAGCCGCAAAGAACACTGCCGCGATGGCACTGGCCAGAACCGTCTCGATGTTGCCCATGCGGAGGGCCTTGTACAGGCGCTCGGGGGGGCGGGTGGTGATGTGAAAAATGCCCGCAATGATACCGACGATGCCCGCCGCAATGTGGTGGGCCACAATCCCACCGGGATTGAAGGGGTTGAAACCATCAGCGCCCCAAGAGGGCTGAACCTTCTCCAGGTGGCCTGTTAGCCCATAGGGATCTGACACCCACATCCCTGGGCCGAAGACTCCTGTGAGGTGGAAGGCACCAAACCCAAAGCACCCCAAACCAGCCAGGAGGAGGTGAATGCCGAAAATCTTGGGGAGATCCAGAGCCGGCTCGCCGGTGCGGGGGTCCTGCCAGATCTCCAGGTCCCAGTAGGTCCAGTGCCAGATGGCAGCCAGAAACAGAAGTCCACTGAAAATAATGTGGGCGGCGGCCACCCCCTCAAAACTCCAGAAACCTGGGTCTACCCCGGTTTCTCCGGTGATGCTCCAGCCACTCCAACTACCAGTGACACCAAGACGGGCCATGAAAGGCATGACAAACATGCCTTGGCGCCACATCGGGTTGAGCACCGGATCTGAAGGATCAAAAATGGCGAGCTCATAGAGGGCCATCGAGCCGGCCCAACCGGCGACGAGGGCGGTGTGCATGAGGTGCACGGCGAGCAAGCGGCCCGGGTCGTTGATCACGACCGTGTGCACCCGATACCAGGGCAATCCCATTGGGGTCAGAACTGGGTGTCTGGTGATGGTAGTGGGTGTGGATGGCCGTACGGGGCTTCAGGTAACGGACCGCAACTGGCAAGTTACAAAATGGCCACGTTGCGGGATGAACCATGCCGGTGATTCGTTTTTTGCGAGAAGGGCGTGATGTGGAGTGTTACCCGGGGGAAAACCTCAGGGATGTGGCCCTCAGGGAGGGAATTGAGCTCTATGGCCTGAAGGGGAAGCTCGGCAACTGCGGGGGTTGCGGCCAATGCATCACCTGTTTTGTGGATGTGAGGGGTGCCCAGCCCCAAGCCCTGAGCGAACTCACCGCTGTGGAATTGCAGAAGCTCCGCCGCCGCCCGCAGAGCTGGCGTTTGGCCTGTCAGAGCCTGGTGCAGAGTTCGTTGGTGGTGCTCACCCGCCCCCAAACGGGCCTGTCCAATAGCGAAGCCGCCTGGGAACAGGCCCTTCAGCAACCACTCCCTCCCGGTCCCCTGGCCTGGCCCGAACCCCCGGAGGAGCCGCTCCCTGATTCAGAGGAAGGGCCCGGGGCCGCCAGCTCAGGCCCAACCGCTACGACCGATGAAGGCGACCACGAGGATGACGGGGAGCAGTGATACGTTCTCTCCATTCCCGATGCAGCTATGGAAACCAACGATCTCGGCTTTGTCGCCAGCTTGCTGTTTGTCCTGGTTCCCGCTGTGTTTTTAATTGTGCTTTACATCCAAACCAACAGCCGTCAAAGCGGCTGAAGCCCCCTGCACCCCACCACCGCAGGAGCCTTCCATGGTCTGCAGTCGTAGGGCGCCTTGCAGCGGATCCATCCCTGAAGGGGATGAAAAAGGCTCAGCTTTTCGACTCAGGCTCCCTGACCAACAGCACTGGTGCTGGGGCGTGCACCCGGATGTAATCGCTGACGGAGCTCCCCAGTAGGCGATCCAGATCCACAAGACCCTTGGCCACCAATGGGCGTCGATCCTGAGAGGCAATCACCAGGAGGTCGGCTTTAGCGTCCTTCGCGGCCTCGCAAACCTGTTGCCCAACACTGCCTGTCCTATGGATGGGCTGCAGCTCAACTCCCAGGTTTCGTGCCCGTTGAACGGCCCTGTTGAGCACCTCATCCGCAGGCGATTTTCCCCCACGGGAAGGGATGATGTCTTGCCTAGACACATGGATGCCCGTAAGGGTGCCCCCGGGGATCTCCCGCACAAGTTCACAGGCAAGCTGGATCGCATCATCACCAACCCCCGTGCCATCGACGGTGACCATCACCCTGTTGATGGCACGCACATAAATGTCATCCCTCACCAGGAGCATGGGCCTGGTGGACAGCTGAAACACATACTGGCTGGCACTGTTGCTGAGAATGGACTGGAGACGGTTCAACCCCCTGGATCCCATCACAATCAGGTCGGCGTTGAGCTCATCAGCCACCTTCAACACCGTTGTTTTCGTATCTCCTTCTCTCACCAAACTCGTCACCTCAGCAGGTTGAAGACCCATGCGTCCTATTGCGCCTTCCATCAAGTCCTGGGCCTGCCGACGGTGGCTCTCAGCCCCTTCCTTCCCTTGCTCGGAAATCACGTGCAGCAGATGGATTTTGGCCTGCCTGCATGGGGGGATGGCACGGAGCGTGCGCACCATTTCCTCCACATGACCTGTTCCGGAGTCGGCAACGAGCAAGGTGCGAAACACGGACGGAGTTCGGGGCCAAATCAGCCTATGGCTGATTGAATGCCCTCCCCCCCACCAATGCCACACACCTTGATGCAATGGGATGCCCCCCCTGCCCCTGGGGAGTCTTGGTGTCTCCATCGACGCGTGCTTCCGCAACACACCGACCACGCCGGAGTGATGTGGCACGGTGCTTACATCGCTTGGCTAGAGGAGGCCAGGGTGGAAGCCCTTGCCGCCGCAGGCCTGGCCTACAGCATGCTGTCCTCCGAGGGATTCGAGATGCCCGTGGTCCATCTTGCGATGGACTATCGGGCCCCCTTGGTCCACGGAGATCAGGCGGAAGTGAGGAGTCTGGTGCGCCCTCGTCGCGGCCTGAGGATTCCCTGGCACTCCTGGTTCATTGGCCCAGGAGAAAAGGTGGCGGCTGCAGCCCTGGTGGAGCTTGTGTTTGTGGATTTCAGCGCCGGCCCTGGTCAACGGAAGGTGCTGAGACGCCTCACCCCGCAGGCAGCCAAGGCCCTGGACAGGCTGACGGCAGGGCCACCGGGTTGTAGTTCATAGGTACTATTAAGGGCCTTCCCGTTCTGAGGGTCTGATGTTGAGCCCTGTCCTGGTGAGCACCATCCCCCACCGATCCCATCCAACGTCATGGAATTCCTCAGCCAGGCTTTGGTGGTTGTTGTGGTCCCAATGTCCAGGGGTGGGACCGGCCAAGCTCGCTGAATTGGTTGCCACCTTTAAAACGCTGGATGTGGCTTGGCATGCATCCACCTCCACCCTGGGGCGGCTTTGCCACTGGTCCGATCGCGTGCTCGATGGTGTTGAGGCCTATCGCGAGCAATGGGGCTCCTCCCCTCTCTCCCTTGCCGCAGAACGCTGGCGATGGGGCCGGGGCGTCCTATTGCCTGGTGATCGGCGTTGGCCCGCCAAACTGAACGGAATCAAACCACCACCAGCGGCGATCTACTGGTCCGGCCGTGGGAGTCTTTGGCGGCTTCTCGGTGAGCGGAGGGCCGTGGCGGTTGTGGGCACCCGCAGGCCCTCGCGCCATGGATTGAACGTCTCCCGTCAGATCGGCGCCGTCCTGGCAAAGGGCGGATGGCCTGTGGTGAGCGGCTTGGCCGCTGGGATCGATGGGGCTGTGCATGGGGGGTGTCTGCAGGCAGGGGGAGTACCGATCGGGGTGCTTGGCACGCCACTGGAGCGGGTCTATCCCCGTCATCACGCGGCTTTGCAGGCCTCTGTGGGTCAGCACGGCCTTTTACTCACAGAGCTTTCGCCAGATGCACCAGTAAGCAAGGGATCCTTTGCCTTGCGCAATCGGCTCCAGGTGGCTCTGGCCTGTGCCCTCATTCTGGTGGAGTGTCCCGTTGGCAGCGGCGCCCTGCATTCGGCCGAATTGGCCTGGAGCGAGAGTCTGCCGCTCTGGGTCGTCCCCGCCGATACGGATCGAGTGTCTGCTGAGGGCAGCAATGGCTTCTTAACCCGGGGGGCCACACCCCTCACCCACCCTGAGGATCTGTTGAAACTGTTGGGGCCTGGCCCCATCCAGCCCCCTGTGCTCCTGCCCGAGTCGCGCCACGCCCCCTCGACGGGCCAATCTCCCTTAACACAACGGCTCTTGAAATCCCTTGGACGCGGAGCCTCCATGGAAGAGCTCTGCGAAGCAATGGGGATTACCTCCCAAGAGTTGCTTCCCCATTTGCTGGAGCTCGAAGCCCTCGGCACCCTGGTGGCGGAGCCTGGGTTGCGTTGGCGCCCCCGATCCCCTTCCCCTGAAAACCCTTCCTAAAGTTGATCCGTCTTCTCTCCACACCTTGGCGATCAACGGGCTGCCCGCTCCATCTGCCTCCCTTGAGAGGGACACCCCGACGGGATCTCAGCTCCTGTCCTGGCGGCAAGATCTTCTCCATCAAGGGGGCGACCGGGAAACGCTCGACTGGTTCTTGGAGATGACCACAGGCCTGTCCTGGTCAAGCCTGCAAACCTTGAGGCTGCACCCCAGTCGCCAAATCCAGCTTCCAATTCCACGCCGCGATCTTGAACGCCTCTGGCAAGACCACCTCGACACCAGGATTCCAGTTCAATACCTGGTGGGTCGCTGCTGTTGGCGAACCTTTGAGATGGCCGTTGGACCCTCCGTCCTCATCCCACGACCGGAAACAGAAATCCTGGTCGACCTGGCCATCGATATCGTCCAGTCCAAGGGACCTGCCCCATCCCTAAAGTCAAAGGCAGATCAGGAATTCCTCTGGGCCGATCTGGGCACCGGTAGTGGTTGCCTGGCCCTGGCCATGGCGGAAGCTTGGCCCGAAAGCCAGGGCCTGGCAGTGGATCTGAGTGAAGAAGCCCTCCACCAGGCGAGCATCAATCTGCAAAACGCCGGGCTGGGGACAAGGGTGCAACTGGTGCAGGGGGATTGGTTGGAGGCCCTACAACCTTGGTGGGGGAGATTGCGGCTTGTTGTATCCAACCCCCCCTATATCCCCTCCCATCAGATCATCCACCTCGACCCTGTTGTAAGAGATCACGAGCCCTGGCTTGCCCTGGATGGGGGGCAAGACGGTCTGTGCGCGATCCGCACCATCGTTGAAGCGGCCCCCCGGGCCCTTGCTCCTGGTGGTTGGTTGCTGCTGGAGCACCACCACGACCAAAGTGCCCAGGTGCTCTCCCTATTGAACCAGCGGGGTTTGGTGGACTCCCAATTCCACCTCGATCTGGAGGGGAACAGGAGATTTGCAAGTGCTCGGCAACCATGAAGATTTTTTCTTTGGAGCAACTCCTGGGCTGTCTCCACAACGATGAGCCCGTGCTTTTCCCTACGGACACCGTCCCGGCATTAGCGATCAAACCCTCTGCCGCTGCACATATCTGGACCCTGAAGCAACGGCCCGCCCACAAGCCCCTCATTCTGATGGGTGCAGATCTTTTCCAGCTGCAGGGGGTGTTAGCTGAAGCCTGGTCGTCTGCGTGGCTGGAAGAAGCCAAAAGGGTCTGGCCAGGAGCTGTCACCCTTGTGCTTCCGGTGCCAGGCCCCCTTCAGGAGTTGTTGCATCCTGGAGGAGACAGTCTTGGCCTAAGGGTGCCGGCATGCCCCATGGCCCAGGAGTTGCTCCTCCGTTCCGGCCCATTGGCCACCACCAGCGTGAACCGATCTGGAGAGGCTCCGGCCCTCGATGCAGAGCAAGCCTGCCAGTTGTTCCCAGAACTTCCACTGCTTGCTCCAGTCCCCTGGCCGCTGGCTTCTGGACATCCCAGTGAGGTGAGAGCTTGGAGCAAGGATGGTTGGCAGATCTTGCGCCCCCAATCCCTCCCAAAGCCCTGATGGTGTTGCTCGTTGCTCTCACCCTCGCCGTCATGGCGCTGGGGCTAAGGCTGTTCAATCCCCTGCTGGAAGCACTAACGCCCTTGCTATCTCTGGCATGGGTGGGTTGGGCGTTGCTGTTGCTGGGTCTGTGGCTGTTGGCTGGTCCAACCCATCGCCGCTGATGATGAAAGCAGCTGTTGCTGGGGGCGACGCAACATTTGAGCTGGTGCTTTGGGTGGAGTTGGAACTCTTCCCCGGACGGAACTGTTGACTCAAGTAGACACCCAAGAAACATCCAAGACCCGCCAATCCAAGAATCCACAAAAACCGGCCAGTCCTTTGCCGTACAGCGGTTTTTTCAGCCTCCTCTTCCGGAGGAATGGTGAACGATGGGAGCAGACGGGTTGCCTCCCCACCGACACCTTGGGGAATGTACTGATGGAGTTGATACAACAGTTGCTCTCTCTCATCGAGCAATTGTTGTTGGCGGTCAAGATGTGGCTGGAGTCGTTCATTGAATTTTCGCTCAAAGATCTCCGGAAGATCTTTCAACAGCCCCTGGTAGCTGTTGATCTGGGCTTGGATTGTCTGCAGCTCATCGAGCGTGGCTAGATGTTGCTCTTCCTCATCCTCGTGGTTAGGCATTGCGGGAAGACAAAAAAGCCGGCTAACGGATTTGAACCGATGGCCTTCGCTTTACAAAAGCGCTGCTCTACCACTGAGCTAAGCCGGCTCTGGCTCCAATGACCTTAACCCCGGCCCAGGGCCCAGAGGACCAATTGGGTGCGACTGCGGCAACCGGTCTTCTGCAGCAAGGCAGACACATGGCCCTCGACGGTCCTCCGACTCAGGTTTAGACGTGTGGCAATGGCACCATTGCTGGAGCCCTTGAGCATTTCTTTGAGCACCCTTCCTTCAGCAGGGGTGCAACTCTTAACGTCCGGCGCAAGCATGGTCTCGGTGGGAGGGATCTAAGTGTTCCCTGATCCGGTCTGAGCCCCCTAGATCCCATCCACAGGGGAGGAACCTGGTTCTCCACCTTGAAGTGCATTGTTAGTGGGAGTTGCGGGCTCAGCATCCGGCCCATCCACCACGGGGGATGCATCCTCGTGATTCCCCGCCTCCTCCGCTGAAACCTCTTGGCCAACGGCGGGATCAGTGGAGGTAGGCTGCGGATCGTCCCGTGGGGGTGCCAGGGGCTTCAACCTCGCACGTCGGATGGGCAGATTGGCAACGAGTGCCGTGACACGATCTTCTGTGGCAAGACTCACCTCACCACCTTCGAGATCAATTTCCACATACTTTTGAACCACCTCAAGGATTTCCCTGCGCATCTGCTCCAGAAGCTCAGGATTCAGATCGCTGCGATCATGGGCTAAAACCAGTTGTAAACGTTCCTTTGCTGTCGCAGCACTGGGTTTCTGCAATCCCAGGAGCCGTTGGATGAAATCAAGTAAAGCCATGGCTCAAAAAAGGCCGACCTGACGGATTTTCGAAAGGAAACGGGCCCGCAACCCCCTACGCTCTTTGGATGGATCGATCAGGGGAACATTTTCCCCACGAAGCCTTCTAGCGATGTTGTGATAGGCCCTTCCGGCGGCGGATCCGGTTTCAGAGAGGGTGAGGGGCTCTCCCCGGTTGGTCGAGACAATCACTTGCTCATCCTCCACCACAAGGCCCAGAAGGGGCAGAGCGAGGATATCCGTGACCGCATCCACGGCCAACATGTCCTGGTTAGCCACCATCTTCGGTCGGACCCGATTCAAAACCAACTGGATGGGCTGAACCTGCATGGAGTTGAGCAATCCTATGACCCGATCGGCATCACGAACCGCAGAAATTTCAGGAGTTGTGATCACAATGGCCTCCTGGGCCGCATGGGCCGCATTCTTAAACCCTTGCTCCACCCCAGCCGGGCAATCAATCAGAACATAATCAGACTGGGCAGAAACCAGGTCAACAATCTTTTTCATATCTTCAGGAGTAAGCCATTCCAACATCCGTGGATTACCAGCCGGAAGAAGACTTAATGCAGGCTGTTGCTTATGCTTGACAAGAGCTTGATCAAGTCTGCAGCTTTCAGCCAACACTTCCTGGGCAGTGTAAACAATCCGGTTTTCCAAACCCAGCAGAAGATCTAAGTTCCTGAGGCCAAAATCAGCATCTAAAACAGTTGTTCGTTCACCAAGTTTGGCGAGAGCAATGCCAAGATTTGCAGTGAGAGTAGTTTTGCCAACTCCTCCTTTACCAGAGCAAATAAGAATCACGCGAGCTGGAGCTGGGGTCACGGCAAAAACAAACGTCCTTGCACGTTAAGCCAGGGCTAACCATTCCCAGCTGCTGAAAGGCCAGAGAGCTTGGCTGGCACGCTGACCAGCGGCCAGCGAGGATCCGCTGGATCAATCTGAATCGCTCCTTTCACAAGGTGGGCTTTTTCAGCCAACCCGGGGGGGGGAGTGTCCTCTGGACCGCGGGCCACATGTTCTGCAATGCGCAGCTGGAGGGGGTGGAGGTGGAGGGCCACGATCCACGCCGTTGGATCGCCGGAACAACCGGCATGGGCGATTCCCCGCAGCTTTCCCCAGACAAACACATGCCCTTCAGCACTGATCTGAGCCCCGGGGTTGACATCTCCAAGGACCAAAAGCGAACCACTGGCATGGCGATGTTCCCCAGATCGGACCGTGCCTTGATGGATCGAGAACGGTTGAGCCACCGAGCCCCCCTGAGCTTCCCCTTCTTTCTCACTCCAGCCGGTAGCCACATCCAGTCCCAAGGCCGCAGCAGCCACCCTCGATCCACCATCCAAGCAGCACACCCTTTCCAAAGAGAGGGAAAACCCCTCAAGGAGACGGATCAACTGATGAAAATCACCGATCCTCAGGGGCCATTCGTTGGCGAGCAGCGTCACTCTGCCTCTGAGATCTGGGCAAAGCAACAGCGCATCGCTCACCTCAGCCGCAAGGCTTCCAGCTTTCTGCCATTGGGGAAGCTTGAGAAGATGGGGCTGGTGCGCAAGCACAGAAGGGATCAGCTCGGCAGGCATCGGCTGCAGGTCATCCGGCTCCGACCCTAAGCAAGCCCAGGGCCTAGAACGAACCGGCGATCTCCCTGGGATAAAGGAGCCAAGCCCAGGGTTCCTGGATGGTCAAGGCGTGAACCAGCGAGGAGTGGGCCTCCAACGCGGCCAGATGGTGGCCATCCCACAGGCGTATTCCACTCCGATAGGGGTGATACCCGCTGGTTTGGCCCTGCAGCAGGGCGCAACACCCTTCTGGGTCGATTCCAGCCCGATGGGCTTGCCTTTGAGCTTTGGCCAACAGCTCGAGTCTGGCTGGTGTGGTGAGGTGGCGCACATCCATGGCCTTGAGCAGCTGGCGATCTAAGAGCCTTTGGCAGAGTGTCCGCAATGGCGGAGGTGCGTCTTCACGCCAACGACTGAGGTGGTATGTGGTGCGCACATCGTCGTTGGCCAGAAAGCTGGAGAGCGAAAGGTCCTCGGGATGCCAGAGCCAGATCGCCATGACTGAATCGGCCCACACTTGATTAGGACCCAGTTGACGGGCCACATCAATGGTCCGTTTCAGGAGCCAATTGCAGACCACATTTAGACGATGATTATAGACACTTCGATACATCAAGTGCCGAACCACAAGATAATGCTCCACCGCCTGCAATCCCCGCGGGTGGATGGCAAGTGACCCATCGGGCGCCAGGAGCAACGCAGCCAGGAGCCGATCCAGGTCGAGCTGGCCATAGCGGGCGCCAGTGCTGTAGCTGTCACGGAGCAGGTAATCCAGGCGGTCGCAATCGAGCTGGCTGCTCACCAAGGCCTTGATGGCCGGTTCTGGGCCATCCCCACCCTCCAGCAGGGTGGCCACGGCCTCTGCACTGCCCTTCTGGGTGGCCTCCAGGGGGTCTCTCAACTGTGCGTCTTCACGGATCAATCGGGCCGACCAGGCCTCGTGGCTGATCCCAAACATCTCCTCGCCACTGTGGCTGTATGGACCGTGGCCAATGTCATGGAGCAGGGCAGCGGCATACAACACCACCCGATGGTCAGCCAATCGGGGATGGAATCGCTCCAGGAGGTGCAATGCCCTCCGAGCCAGGTGAAGGACCCCGAGGGAATGGGTGAACCGGCTGGATTCGGCCCCATGAAAGGTGAGATGGGCTGGCCCGAGCTGGCGAATGCGACGCAGCCGCTGAAAGGCCGAGGTATCGATGATGTCAATCGCCAGGGCCTCGGCCGGAATGGACCGATCCAGGGAAATGCCTCCATGCAGAGGGTCGTGGTATGTCCTTTGCCCCCCTCTCATGACGTCTCCTGAGGGGTGTCCAATTGCTCCGTGAGCAAGCGCTGGGCCGCCTGGAGCCAATGGTCGTCTGCCCCGCCTGGATTGAGGGGTTCAGGCTGGGGCAGGAGAAGGTCGGGGGTGATCCCCAGGCTTTGGATGTCGCGACCGGAAGGGGTGAGGTAGTGGGCAACGGTGACGGCAAGCCCGCTGCCATCCCCGAGGGGAATGAGCGTTTGGATCAGCCCTTTTCCAAAGGTTTG
>JAYKHG010000091.1:0-20649 GCA_035284825.1 Cyanobacteriota bacterium | reverse complement strand
AGCTCGCTGGTGAGCAGCAGCAGCAATTGCCCCAGTTGCACCGTGAGGCTGCCGCTGAGCAGGCTGGGCTCCAGCCGGGCCAGGCTGTCGATCGCCAGCAGCAGCTCCTGCTGCAGCATCCACTCCCGGGCATCCTCCCCGCTGAAGCGGCGGATCATGGCGGCGATCATCTTGCTGCCCTGGGGCTGGCTGATCAGCGATTGGCCCGTGTAGTTGCGCCCCACCACCACCTGCTTCTGCCGCACCAGCAGATCGGTGAGGGCATCTTCCAGCTGGGGATGCACCAAACCCATCACCCCGGCCGTGCGCCGCACCACGTTCCAGTCGCCCTCCTCCAACCCACGCCGATACACCTCCTCCAGCAACACCATCAGCCGCATCGACGTGCCAACCCGGGGCCCCTGCAGCTGGGCCCCCGGGCCCAGCCGGCGGCCCAGCAGTTCCAACACCTCCGCCTGCTCCGGCAGGGAATGGCTGCTCCAGAGCCGCTCGATCAACGCCGCCACGGAGATGTCCTCCAGCTCCTGCTCCTGGCGGGCCGTGAGGGGACGTTGGCTGCGGCTGGCGGGCAGCAGGGTTTGCCTGGGTTGATGGAGCCGGCAGGCGGCCTCCGCCTGGGGGGGTAACTCCACCCAGCTGGCTTCGGCCGCCAGCGTCTCCAGCGGCGCCAGCTGCACCGGCACCCCCTCCACCTCCCCCGCCAGCAGAGTGCGGCCCAGATCAACGAAGGCCTGGGGATCCCGCTGGAAGGGAATGGTGGCGATGGGGATCAGCAGCACGGGCAGCCCCTGGCCCCGCCAATGGCGCCGCAGCAGCCGCAGCTCGCTGGCCACCGTGTCCACCAGCTGGCGGGGGTCGTCCGCCAGATAAAAGGTGTCCTCCTCCAGCACCGCGGGCTGGAACGCCAGGGCTTCCCCGTTGTGCCGGTAGAGCCGGGCCGTGGCCATGGTTTCCATCCGCACCGGGGGATGGCCGCTCAGCCCCAGCCGGTCATTGGCGCCCACCGTGGCCATGCGTTGCGCCAATTCCCTTGAGGTGGCCACCCGCACGGGGCCCACCCCGGGGGGTTGCACGGGCAGGCCGGCGGCGGCGAGTTGGGCGGCGATGGCCTCCTCCTCCGGCACCAGGGCCACCATCACCCGCTCGGCCCCAAGGCGTTGCCGGTGCCGGCGTCCCAGGGGGTCCAGGTCGTCGGGGGTGATCAACCCATGGAGCAGCAGATCCGCCAGCCAGGTGAGGCTCTGGGTCCACAGCAGGGGCACGTTGTCATTGGGCTGGCGGGGCTGGCTGCCGGGGTTGCGCCGCTCCGCGGCGATGGCCTCCTTGCCCACCAGGTAGAGCTCCGGCAACAGGGGCACCCCGTCCACGTTCACACTCAGTTCCTTGAGCCGCTGCCGCCAGCGGCGGGCCTCCTCCCAACGCTCCTCGCAACAGGCCGTGAGCAGCTCGTAGGCCAGAAACAGGGGCCACTCGCACTCGATGTGCTCAAACTCCGCCAGCTCCTCCGGCTCGTAGTGGAGCCGGCTCACGTCCTCGATCACCGTCTGGTGGCCATCGCGGCGGAAGCGCTTGTAGCCGTAGGCGCCCCCAAGGTCTTGGCGGATCTTGCTGCGGGTGCGGGCCACCAGATCGCCATCCTCCACGGCCCAGGCCGGGTAGCCGATCACCGAGAGGCAGGCGCTGTCGGCCTCCTTGCTGGCCGATTCCCGCGGCAGCAGGCTGCGCAGGGCCCGCCGCAGCCGCACAATCGCATCCTGGGGGATCGTGAGGCAGTAGCTCCCATCGCCGTGGGGCCCCAGCAGATCGATGCCATCGAGGGCCTCCAGGGCGGCCTTCACCATGCCGATGGAGCTGGCGTTGCGCTCCGGCAGGCCATGGTTGCTCTTGTCGCCCCGCTCCCAAATGCCGTAATCGGCCACCCGATAGGCCCGGGCGACGTAATACACCAGGTTTTGCACGAAATCCCGCTCGTGGCTGGTTTGCACCACCACCACTCCGGAGCGGGTGAGCTGGGCCAGCTGGAGCAGAAACACCGCCGTGGCATCCAGCTGCAGGTGGCCCCAACCGTCATCGGGCACCACCGTGGCCCCGGAGCCGGTGTCGAACTTGGCGTGGATCGCATCGAGGGGGCGCAGGCTGCGCTTGAAGCGTTCCACCTTGGGGGCTTGCCGCATCATCGAAGCCAGCAGCCCACGCATCAGCTGCAGCACCCGCTGCTCCAGCTCGAAGGCCCGCCGGCAGGCGCCGCGCTGGCGCCGGTGGGCCATGGCCAGCCCCCACACGCATTGGATGGAATAGACGCAATCACGCACCCAGGCGTCGCCGTAATTGCCATGGACGGTGTTGGCCGTGCTGGCGGGCAGCAATCCCGTGAGCGGGTGTTGGCGGGAGAGCACCACCGCTTCGATCTCCCGATCCAGCCGCTGGAGCAGGGCCAGCGCCTCGGGGGCCGCGTCACCAGCTGCCTCCCTTGGGCAGGCGTTCCGATCCCCCTGGCTCACCATGGTCGCGTCACCGGTGCGCATCCCCACTGGCTGATTCACCTTCACGGTTGCTACAGATTCTCCTCCGCGATGTCCCCTTCCACGGCAACAAACGTCACGGACCCCTTGCAGGCCACGGTGCTAGGGATTCCGGTGAGCGTGTGCGATGACGTTCTTGCCTCGGCCATCGCTCTCCATGGCAAGGGGGGTGGGCAGATCGTCACCCTCAATGCCGAGATGACCATGGCCGCCCTGGCCGATCCCGCCCTGGCGGGGGCGATCCGTGGCGCGGATCTGGTGATTCCGGATGGGGCGGGTGTGGTGTGGGCCCTGGGGCGGCAGGGCATTCGGGTGCGGCGGGCACCGGGCATTGAGCTGGCCCGTCATCTCCTCCACCACGCCGCAACCCAGGGCTGGCGCGTCGCCCTGGTGGGCGCCAGTCCCCCGGTGCTGGAGCAGTTGTGCGATCGCTTGAAGGCGGAGATCCCCAACCTCCAGCTGGTGTTGGCCATCCACGGCTACAACGATCCCAGCGCCTGGCCAGAGCTGGAGAAGCGCTTGCTCTCGATCCACCCTGATCTGGTGCTGGTGGCCCTAGGGGTGCCCCGCCAGGAGCTCTGGATCCAATCCATGCCCCACCCCCTCCCCGGCCTTTGGATGGGGGTGGGCGGCAGCTTTGATGTTTGGGCCGGAACTAAAAAGCGTGCACCTTTATGGATGGGGAAGGTGCACCTGGAATGGCTCTATCGCCTGATTCAGGAACCCTCCCGCTGGCGCCGGATGCTGGCCCTGCCCGCCTTCATGGGGGCTGTGCTCAGCGGAAACCCACCGAGGCCTGCCACACAAAGGCCAGCAGCAGGAAGAAGAGGGGAATGATGGGCAGGATGTCCACCAGGGGAGCAAAGGCCTGATAGGCCTCAGGAAGCTGGGCAAACACGTGCAGGACCATGCCGGAAGGAATCCTTTGCGGTGGCTGGAACCTACCACGTGTGTGCCGCAGGGGAGGCGGGCTCCCAGGGAGCGAAATCCTCTGAAAAACACCCCTCGGCGATGGCCTGCCCCATGGCCGTGGTGAAGCGCAGGAGGGTGGTGAGGTTGTGGAGGCTCAACAGGGTGCGCCCCAGCATTTCTTCGCAGCGCAAGAGGTGGTGCAGATAGGCCCTGCTGTGCTGTCGGCAGGCCAGGCAGGGGCAGCTGCCATCGAGGGGGGTGTGGTCGTGCCGAAACCGGGCATTGCGCAGGTTCCATCTCTCCCCGCCCACCAGGGCTGATCCGTGGCGCCCCAGTCGGGTGGGGAGCACGCAGTCGAAGAGGTCGAAGCCATGGGCCACCGCCACCGCCATCTCCCGCAGGCTGCCCACCCCCATGAGGTAGCGGGGGCGATCCTCCGGCAGCAAGGGTGCCACCTGGGCCACGATTCGGTGCATCTCCTGCACCGGCTCTCCCACACTCACCCCCCCCACGGCGATGCCCGGCAGGTCCATCGAGGCCACCACCCGGGCCGATTCCTCCCGCAGGTGGCTGTAGCACCCCCCCTGCACAATTCCAAACAGGGCCTGGGCTCCCCCCTGGTGGTGGGCGATGCAGCGCTCCAACCAAAGATGGGTGCGACGGCAGGCCTCCGCCACCACCGCCTCCGTGGCCGGATAGGGGGGGCACTGGTCGAAGGCCATGGCCACATCCGCCCCCAGATCCCTCTGGATCGCCATGCAGCGCTCGGGAGTGAGCAGGATGGCCGAGCCGTCGCGGGGGGAGCGAAAGGCCACCCCTTCATCATCAATGCGGTTGATGGCCGCCAGGCTGAACACCTGGAACCCGCCGGAGTCGGTGAGCATGGGCCCCTGCCAGCCCATGAAGCGGTGCAACCCACCCGCTTCCGCCACCACGGCCTCCCCCGGCTGGAGGTGCAGGTGAAAGGTGTTGGCCAGCACCATCTGCGCCCCGGTCTCCGCGAGCTGGGGGGTGCTGACGCCCTTCACGGTGGCGGCGGTGCCCACCGGCATGAACCGGGGCGTGCCCACCGCGCCATGGGGGGTTTGCCAGTGGCCGCAGCGGGCGCGGGTGCTGGGGCACCGGGCTGTGATGGTGAAGGCAAAGGCCTGGGCTGACACGTTGCTGGCCAGGGGATTGGAACCCTAGGCGGCTGGTTCTCCCCCTCCACTGGGCCGTGGCAGGGTGGTTCCGAGCTGACGCCCTCCACCCCACGCCCTCCTTTCCCCCCTCCTGGCTCCGGGATCTGGCCGGGGCCTGGATCTTTTATTCCGTGCTGCCCGCCTGGCCCGGCATCCGCCCCCGATTTGAGCGCATTGCTCGCTTTGCCCCCTGGATCGGGCTGTGGATCGGCGCCTTCCAGGCCCTGCTCTGGTGGGTGCTGGAGGGCCATGGGCCCCTGCTGGCCCAGGTGTGCCTGGTGTTGGCCGCCGGTTTGTGGCTCACCGGGGGGTTGCACATGGATGGGGCCATGGATACGGCCGATGGGCTGGCGGCGGGGGAGCGGTTGTTGGAGGCCATGCGGGACAGTCGGGTGGGGGCGAGCGGTGCCCAGGCCCTGGCCCTGCTCCTCCTTTTGAAGGCTGGGGCCTTGGCCTACCTCCAGGACGCTGCCCCCCTCGCCCTGGTGTGGGCCGCCCTGTGGGGCCGCATGGCGCCCCTGCTCGCCGTCGCCTGGTTCCCCTATCTCCACCCTGAGGGCTCGGCGGGGTTTCACCGCCAACACTGGACGGGGTTGTGGCGGGAGGCCCGACCTGGCCTGAGCGCCGTCGGAGGTCTGCTTTGGCTGAGCTTTTCCCTGGGTTGGGGCCCCATCGGGCTGGTGGGGGCGGTGCCGGCCCTGGTGGTGCCCCGCTGGCTGGGGCACCGCCTGGGGGGGCACAGCGGCGACAGCTATGGCGCCTGTGTGGAGTGGACCGAAGGGTTGGCCCTGCTCCTCATGGCGGCGCTTCGCCTCCCTCTGGCTGGAGCGGCAGGGTGAGCCGGAAGGCATTCCCCCGCTCCGGTAGGGAGGCCTCCACAAGGGCCGGTGGACACACCAGCTCCAGATGTCCCCCCAGGTGGCGCGCCAGCTCCCGGGCCAAAGCCAAGCCCAGCCCCGTGCCGGGCTTGCCCTGGCTCTGAACTCCGCGCACCCCCCGTTCAAAAATGCGCTCCCGTTCCTCCTCGGCGATCGCCTCGCCCCCGTCCCAAACCGTGAGGCTCAGCCCGCCTGAGCCCAGGGAACAGGCCAGCCCCACGGGGCTTCCAGGCTGGCTGTAGCGGAAGGCGTTTTCCAGCAGGTTCGCCAGGATTTCCGCCACCCCACTGCCCTCTCCCCGCCATTTGGGGATGGCCTCTGGCCCCGCCCACTGACGCCCCTGCAGGGCCGCCGTGGCTTCTGCCCGCTGCAGCAGGGGGGCCAGGAGATCGGCCAAGGCCACCCCTTGGGGCCCAGAAAGCAGGGGGGGGAGCAGCAGGGGATCGGGGTTGCTGGCCGCTGGCAGCACCCCATCGGGCTGGGCCAGGGCACTGATGGCCTCCACATATTTGTTGAGCTGGCGTTCTTCCGCCAGCAACCCTTCCACCAAGCTCCGACTGTCGTTGTCTTCCTTCAAACGCCGGAGCAGGAGGTGGCCGAACGTGCGCACGGCCGTGAGGGGATTGCGCAGCTGATGCACCAACAATCGCAGCTGCTCCTCCTGGGCGTCCACGCGTCTTTGCAGGCGCTGTTGCTCCAGATCCAGCCGCAGCGCCTCCGTCAGGCAAATGGCCACCCCCTGGAGCCGTTGCTGCAGGAGGGGCGACCAGGCAGCCCCCCGGGTTTCCACCTGCAGGGCCCCCAGCAGGGCCGAGCCGTCACGGAGGGGGAGCCAGCGCCGCTCTTCCGCTGGCACCCTTAATTGGCTGTCGCTGCCCACGGAAGTGAGCCGGCGGGCATTTTCGGGCCACTGCCCCAAGGGAAGCAGGGTGGGGATGTTCCCCTGCCCCGGGTGGGTGACGTAAACGACAAGGGCCTCCACGTCTGGGCAATCCACAAATTGGCCCAGTTGACTGCGCAGCAGGATCAGAAACCGCTCGGAGACTGGAGTCACAGGGGCGGAGACCCAGGCGTATGGGGGAGGTTAAAAAAACTTGACGTGGAAAAGGGGTGAAATCGGAAAAAAAGCTTTAATGTGCGTGTAGCGACCACTACTTCCCAGTCCCCGGCCGGGAGGAGTTGTTCAGCCATCTCGGCCAAAGGTTGCAAAGCCCTTGCATCCCAGGCTACAGCAGAGACAGGTGCATGCTTCTGCTGTCCGAGTGGGTCACCCGCCCCAGGCGAATGGCTGCGATCCTCCCTGATCGCTTCTCGGACGACAGAACGTAGGGCCGTGGGCCGCCTCAGCGACCCGGCAAGCGGGGATCAAGCGTGTCTTGCTCTCCTCTCGCCAGCCCTCCCTTTACTCCCCCTCTCTCCACTCCACCCCTGGAGTGATTCTCCATGTCCAAGAAGCGCAAGCGGATCAGCCGCCGTCGTCTCGCAGGTCAACGCGTGTTGGCCCATGTGCCCACCTTCAACTTGGAAACCGGATCCCACAAGCCGGTCACGGCGGCTCGCCGTTTCATCGCCGAAACCGAGCTGCAGGCGCCCGCCATTCTCAATGTCCGCCGCAATGAGCACACCACCGACCGCTTCTTCTGGGGTGAGAAGGGTCTGTTCAGTGCCCAGTATGCCGAGGAGAACCATTTCCTTTTCCCCTCCCTCCGTTTGATCGTTGATCGCATCGGCGAAGACGTGCTGTTCGAGGGCATCGAAGCCCTTGCAGCTGATGATTGGGAGGAAGTGGAAGAATACGAATACGCCTTTGTTTGAGGGCGATCCGGAGGCTAACCCTGCCAGGCTCGCGCCAAAAATGCGCCCATGGCAGGGAACAGCCCAGGGTCGATGCCATGGCCTCCGTGGAAGGGTAGGGTGTCCACACTCCCTCCGCTTGCCTTGAGGCTTTGCTCCAGGGCTTCACAGGCCCCGAAGGGAACCACCGGGTCTTCCCGGCCATGGGTGAGCAGGATGGGCATCAGAGGCTGTTGGGGCTCCCAGCCCGGATGGGGATAGCCGCTGCAGCCAATCAAACCGGCCAGGGGCAGCCCGGCGCCAACGGCCACATCAATGGCCATGGCCGCCCCTTGGGAAAACCCCAGCAGAGCCGTGCGCTCCAAAGGCACACTGCTGGAGAGATCCTCGAGCCTCCGCAGCAGGTCTGCCCGGGCGGCTGGCAGCTCGGGCCAGTTGGGCAACCCAAGGTCGTACCACTGCCACCCCATGCCGCCCGGATGGGGATGGGGGGCCCGTAGGGCCACCACACTCACCTCGGAGGCCTGGGCTCCCAGCAGCTGGCTGCCCAGATCCAGCAGATCATCGGCGTCAGCCCCCCAGCCATGGAGCAGCACCAGCCGCCGCTCCGCCTGCTGCGGGCCCACCACAAGGGCGGAGTTGGACACCATGGCATTGTTCGAAGTGGGTTGGTTGGCGGTGGAAGGGAAGGGCATCAAAGACACCTGGAGAGCTGCTGCTTAGGTTGGCGTTTCAGCTTCACTGTCCTCCATGGCACCCACCGCCCTTCTCAGTGTGTCGGACAAAGAAGGGTTGTTGCCGTTGGCCCAGGGGTTGCTGGCCCAGGGCTACCGCCTGATCTCGAGTGGCGGAACAGCTGCCGCCCTGGCTGCCGCAGACCTTCCGGTGACCCGGGTGGCTGAAGTGACGGGAGCTCCGGAAATTCTCGGGGGGAGGGTGAAGACGCTGCATCCCCGGATCCATGGGGGCATTCTTGCCAAGCGGGATGACCCCACCCATCAGGGGGATCTGGCGGCCCAGGGGATTGACACCATCGAGGTGGTGGTGGTGAATCTCTATCCGTTTCAGCGCACGGTGGCCCAACCGGGAGTGGATTGGGAGGAGGCCATCGAGCAGATCGACATTGGTGGGCCCGCCATGGTGCGGGCGGCGGCCAAAAACCACGCCCACGTGGCGGTGCTCACCGATCCAGCCCAATATCCAGCGTTCCTCGAAGCGCTGAGGGCCCATCAGGTGGATGGCACCCTGCGCCGCCGCCTGGCCCTGGAGGCCTTTCGCCACACGGCGGCCTACGACGCTGCCATCAGTCGCTGGTGGGCGGAGCGCCTGGCGCAGGATCACCCCGACTCCCCGTTGGTTCAACCAGAGAGCTTTCACGTTCACCTTCCCGCGATTCAGGGCCTCCGCTACGGAGAAAATCCCCACCAGCAGGCCACATGGTTTGGCAAACCCGCAGTGGGATGGGGGGCGGCGCGCCAATTGCAAGGCAAGGAGCTCAGCTTCAACAATCTCATGGATCTGGAAGCCGCCCTGGCCACCGTGGGGGAGTTTGGCTACGGCCAGCCTGCCCCTGGGGCCCAGGCCACCCCGGCGGCCGTGGTGATCAAACACACCAATCCCTGTGGGGTGGCCACGGGGGCCGTCCCAGCGGAGGCCCTCCTGCGGGCCTTGGATGCGGACAGGGTCTCCGCCTTCGGGGGCATTGTGGCGATCAACCAATCCGTGGATGCCGCCTCCGCCAAAACCCTCACAGGGCTGTTCCTGGAATGCGTCGTGGCCCCCGACTACAGCCCGGAGGCCCGGGAGCTGTTGGCGGCCAAATCCAACCTGCGGGTCCTGGAGCTGGCACCTGCCGCCGTACAGGCGGCCCCACGCCAACACATCCGCTCCCTGCTGGGGGGATTGCTGGTGCAGGACAGGGATGACCAACCCATCGACCCTGGGGCTTGGCAGGTGGTGAGCCAACGCCAACCCACCGAGCGGGAGTGGCTGGATTTGCGCTTTGCCTGGCAGGTGGTGCGCCATGTGCGCTCCAACGCCATCGTGGTGGCAGCCCAGGGGGCAACCTTGGGCATCGGCGGCGGGCAAACCAACCGGGTGGGTGCCGCCCGCATTGCCCTGGAGGCGGCCGGCAGCCAGGCCCAGGGAGCGGTGCTGGCCAGCGATGGCTTTTTCCCGTTTGACGACACGGTGCGTTTGGCGGCTGACCACGGCATCAGCGCCGTGATTCAGCCCGGGGGGAGCCTGCGGGATGGGGACAGCATCGCCGCCTGTGATGCCCTGGGCATGGCCATGGTGACCACGGGCCGCCGCCATTTCCTGCACTGAACCAGGGCCGGTCAGCGCCAGATGTAGCTTCGCCTTCATGTGCGTGGCCTTGCCATGAGTGACCTGATTCCCCCTTCCGTCGCCCATAACCTCAATTTCCTTCACCCGTTGCTGATGTGGGTGCTGTTGGGTCTGGCGGCTTATTCCATGGTTCTGGGCTTGAAAGCCAAGAAAACCCGCACCGCGGATGCGGAAGAGCGCAAAACCTTGATCAAAGGGCAATTTGCCCGTCGGCACTACCTCATGGGGAGCCTGCTGCTGGCCCTGATGGTGGCGGGAACGGTGGGTGGCATGGCCGTCACCTACCTCAACAACGGCAAGCTTTTCTTTGGACCCCACTTGCTGGTGGGCTTGGCCATGACCGCCTTGATCGCCATGGCAGCAGCGTTGTCACCCCTGATGCAGCAGGGCAATCTGGTGGCCCGCAAGGTTCATGTGGGCTTGAACATGACCTTGATGACCCTCTTCCTTTGGCAGGCCGTCACGGGAATGCAGATCGTGAACAAGATCCTCACCAGCTCCTAGGCCTTCCCCTAAAACTGGGCCCGTCGCCGAGGCGGGCACGGAATGCCATGGCGGGCATGGAAGTCTGCCTGGACCTTCCATGTGAGCCGCCGAGAGATCTGACGGACAATTTGCCGGAGGAGATGGTCGCCACTGCTTTGCAGCAGTCCCCCGGGCAGGAGGGTCAGCATCGAGGGCAGGCGAATCCAGACGGCCAGATCGAGCTGCCACCGCACCAGGGTGTGGGCCATCAGCCGATCCACATCCTCGTGGGACACCTCCTTTGATCGCTCCGGTCCCGCTTCATCCAGCTCAAGGGAGGCGTTGAAGTCAACGTCATAGACACCGACCAGGGCTGGATCGGTGGATGGCTGGGGCACCGTGATGATGGAATACACCCCATTGGCCCTGGGCAGCAGCTCCAGGCCGATGGTGGGCTCCACTTCGAACCCGAAGTTGCCGAAGCGCCCGAGGCTCAGGACATACCCCCGTTCTCCGAGTGCGGTGACCTCCATGGGGCTGGCACAGCTCTGGAACCACCTCTGGTGTTCATCCAGGTAACCCGCCACCACGGCGGCAGGGGCTCGCATCTCCATCATGTCGGAGAAGGCACTGGCATATCGAAACACCTGCTTGTCACGTCCAAAGTCCTCGCGGAGACCTGAAGCTGCCTTGGCCCCTCCGATGGGCTCGCCGCCCAAGGAGGGCATCTCAGCGCTGTGGTCTGGGTCGAGCGGACTGTCGATCGTTGGAGGGGACACCAGGGAAGGCGAGGGCAACGGGGGCTCCTTGAATGGAGGTTGCAGGGGCCGTGGCCGACCCTTGGAAAGGGATCGGACCTTAGGACGCTGGGCGAACCTTTAGGGAATCTAAAGACAGATCTCGGGACTGGATCCCTGCGCCCAGGGTCAGGCCCTGCTGAGCTGGATCAGCCGTTGGATCACGTCTTCCACCACGCGATCCGGCGTGGACGCTCCGGACGTGATGCCAACCCGGATGGGTCCCTCGGGGAGGAACGGTTGTTCGGTGGCCAGTTCGCCCCCGAGCGGTTTATGGCAGATCTGATTGTCAGGGCCGATGCGCTCAGGTGTGTCGATATGGAACGAACGGATGCCCCGGCTGATGGCGATTTCCTGGAGGTGGGTGGTGTTGGATGAGTTGTAGCCACCGATGACCACAATCAGATCCAGGGGTTCATCCACCAGGGAAAACATCGCATCTTGCCGTTCCTGGGTGGCATCGCAGATGGTGTTGAAGGCTGCGAAATGATCGTTCAGATTGCTGGGCCCATAGCGCTGCAGCATGGTGCGTTCAAACAGCCGGCCAATGTCCTCGGTTTCCCGTTTCAACATGGTGGTTTGGTTGGCAACACCCACACGCTGGAGATCACGATCCGGGTCGAAACCCGGTGAGCAGGCATTGGCGAAACGCTTCATGAAGGCTTCCCGTTGCTCCGGGGATGGGGCACTCTCCCCCGCACTGGCCAGGATGTAATTGCAGACCAGTTGCGCTTCCGAAAGATCCAAAACAACTAAGTATGTCCCGGCGAATGAGCTGGTGGCCAATGTTTCTTCATGCTTCACCTTGCCATGGATGATGGAAGTGATGGCATTTTTCTTATGCTTCTCTACCGTGGTCCACACCTTGGAAACCCAGGGACAAGTGGTGTCAACGATATGGCAACCCCGTTCGTTGAGCAGCTGCATTTCTTGAACGGTGGCCCCGAAGGCGGGAAGAATCACCACATCTCCCGAAGCCACATCGGAGAAATCCTTCACACCTCCTTCCACGGGGATGAAGCACACGTTCATCTCGCGCAGGTGGAGATTCACGGAAGGATTGTGGATGATTTCATTTGTGATCCAAATTCGTTCTTCCGGGTAGAAGCGCCGGGTTTCGTAGGCCATGGCCACCGCTCTCTCCACGCCCCAGCAAAAACCAAAGGCCTCCGCCAATCTCACGGTGAGCCGTCCATCCCGCAACACATAACCGTTGTCTCGGATGTGGCCAATCAGATCACTTTGATAGGCCTCTTGCAGGTTGCCGGCCACGTCCTCGCCCAACCCGAAGCCGCGACGGTTGTAACGCTCTGAATGATGGAGGGCACGCTTGAAGGCGTGGGTGTCCATGGGCGCACCAGCAAACCGCGTCGACTCTATGGGATGTCTTTGGGCTCTGGGTTTGGGGCGGGTTGGTGGGCCAACACCGGGGCCACCCCCTCCCATCGCACCGCATCGGCCTCGAAGCGGTAGCGGCATGGCAGCACCTCCACCCCTGCGGCGAGGGCTTCCCGGAACAGCGACCCGTAGCGGGGGTCGGCGCTGTCGCCAGGGGCGAACTGATGCACGTCCGGTCGGCTCAGGCAGGGCACCAGCACGGCCCGGGCCCCGGGCAGCACCCCCATGAGCTCGATCAGGTGCTTCTGGCCCCGTTCACTCACGGTGTCGGGAAACAGGCCCACATCCTGTTGGCACCAGGTGGTGTTTTTCACCTCCACATAGATCGGCCGCGGGTCGCTGTTGGTTGGCCCAGGTTGAAGCAGCAGATCAATGCGGCTGCGCTTGCCCTGCCCATAGGCCACCTCCGCCCGTATGGCCTCCACCGGACCGAGCCAGGGTTCCAGCAACCCCCGCTCGATGGTCTGCCGCACCAGGTGGTTGGGCAGGGCCGTGTTCACCCCCACCCACACCGGCTGGCCATCCACCCCAGGCACCTCAGCCTGTTCCCAGGTCCAGTCCAGTTTGCGGGTGGGGGCCGGAGCGTGCCGCAGCCGCACCCTGCCGCCTGGGAGCAAGACGCCCGTCATGGGGCCGGTGTTCGGGCAATGGACCGTCACCACATCCCCCCCCACCAGTTCCACATCCGCCAGGAACCGCTTGTAGCGCCGCTGCAACACTCCCTCCACCAGGGCTGGCATCGTGTGGACCAGGCCTCCATCGCCACCGCTGGGGTTGGGCTGGACCGTTGTCGTGGGCATGGGCTGCTGGCTTGGGAATGGCGAGTCGGGCCGCCATACTGCCGTGCGATGTATGGGGCCCTGGGCCCGGTTGGATTGGCTCCATCCCTGAAACGGATTGCCCTGATCGTGGCTTTGGCCACAGCCCTCAGCAAGGTTGCTGGCCTGTTTCGACAGCAGGTGATCGCCGCCGCCTTCGGCGTCGGTGCCGCCTACGACGCCTACAACTACGCCTATGTGCTGCCAGGCTTTCTTCTGATCCTCCTGGGGGGGATCAATGGCCCCTTCCACAGCGCCATGGTCAGTGTGCTGGCCAGGCGCCCCCGCCAGGAGGGAGCCCACGTTTTGGCCGCCATCAACACCCTGGTGGGGGCGGCCCTTCTCGTGGTCACGCTCCTGCTCGTGGTGGCCGCCGATCCGCTGGTCACCCTGGTGGGGCCAGGGTTGGATGCCGTCAGGCACGACATTGCCGTGTTGCAACTGCGGTGGATGGCCCCCATGGCCCTCTTTGCGGGATTGATTGGCCTGGGGTTTGGCGCCCTCAACGCCGCCGATGAGTTTTGGCTCCCGGCGGTTAGCCCGCTGCTCTCCAGCGTGGTGATGATTGCTGGGATCGGCCTGCTGTGGTGGCATCTGGGGGCGGAGATCACCCTGCCCTCCACGGCTGTGCTCGGAGGGATTGTGTTGGCGGGCACCACCACCCTTGGAGCCGTGCTCCAGTGGTTGATCCAGTTGCCCGCCCTGGCCCGGCAGGGGTTGCATCAATTCCGGCTGGTTTGGGATTGGACCCATCCAGGTGTGCGCGAGGTGCTTCAGGTGATGGGGCCCGCGACACTTTCTTCGGGAATGCTTCAGATCAACGTGTTTGTGGATCTGTTTTTCGCCTCCGGCATCCTCGGTGCCGCCGCGGGTCTGGGCTACGCCAATCTGCTCGTGCAGACCCCCCTCGGGTTGCTCTCCAATGCTCTGTTGGTGCCCCTGTTGCCCGTTTTTTCGAGGCTCACAGCCCCCGAAGATCAGCCCCAGCTCATCGCCCGCATTCGCCAGGGCCTCATGCTCTCCAGCGCCAGCATGCTGCCCCTGGGTGCCCTGATGGTGGGCCTGGCGGCACCCATCGTGGCGTTGGTCTACGAGAGGGGGGCTTTTGATCACCAGGCCGCCTCCCTGGTGACCTCGCTCCTCATGGCCTACGGGGTGGGCATGCCGGCCTACCTGGCCCGGGATGTGCTGGTGCGGGTGTTTTATGCCCTAGGAGATGCCAATACCCCTTTCCGGTGGTCTGTGGGGGGGATTGGCCTCAATGCCATCTTTGATTGGCTGCTAGTGGGGGGCCCCACACCAGGCATGGGCCAGGTGCTCCCCCGGCTCTATTTCGGAGCCCCGGGTCTGGTGCTGGCCACGGTGTTGGTGAATGTCATCACCTGTCTGGGATTGCTTCTTGTGCTGCATCGCCGGCTGCGAGGGTTGCCCTTGGGCACCTGGGGACGGGACACCCTGCTGCTTCTCCTCGCAGCCGTGATGGGGGGCGCAGCCGCATGGGCCTTGGCCTCGTTTGTGGGATGGCCCTCGGGGTTGGTGGGCTTGCTGCTCCAGAACGGACTCAGTGCTGCCTTGGCAGCGGCGATCTACGGGATGCTCGGCACCTGGTTTGGTGTCCCGGAGGTGAGGGAGATCCTCCGGGGCCTCCAGCGTCGTCGGGCCTAGGGGAGCCTCACATCTCGTTCTTCCCTCACCTGGAGGGGGATCTCGAGGCGGGAGCGGCCGATCATTTCGGGCCCGTCAATGGAGAGGATTCGAGCTTCGATTCCGAAGTCTTTGAACGCCGACTCCAGCTCATTGATCAGGGCCTTTTCCACCTGGGCTTCCGCATCCACCACCTTCCCGATCAACCTGCTGCCGAGACGGCCAATGCGCTTGCTCACCACCTCTCGAGCGTTGGTGACCTCGATGATCAACACGATGGATCTCCAGGTTGGGTCACCCTATCCGCCGATGGGTCGAAGCTCCTTCGCCGGCAGAGAGCCGTCAACTTAGCCATAGGGCTCAAGGATTTCCTCCAGGTCGCGCAGCTGGTTGGCCGGGATCAACCGTGCCAAAGGCAACCGGGTGGCTCCTCCTCCGATCGGCACCTGCACCGCCTCCAGCGCCTGGCGGGCGCAGACGGCGACACCCTGATCGAGGCGCCCTGCGCACTCCTGGGCCAGGCTGGCGGCCAGGCCCGCATCCCCCAGATACAGATGCCACTGGGCCACCTCCACATAGAGCCTGTCGGCGATGGCCTGGGTGAGCTCCTCGAGCTCTGGGGCGGAGAGGGTCATGGTGGGGGAGGAGGGGTGGCTTGGGGCCGAAGGCGCACCACCACGCTGCCATGGAGCAACAAGAGGGCGGCCCAGCCCAGGGTGAGCCAGCCAAGGTGGCTCCAAGGATGGCGAAGCCCCTGCACAAACCAGAGCCCGCTGTTGATGGAGGCGAAGAGGGCGGCATGCAGCGTGAGGTTCACCACCCGCTCGAAGTGGCGGTAGGTGGGATCGTTGGGATCTGCGGGGCCATACCAGCGAATGGGCATGGGGGAGGGAATGCAATGGGAAGGTTGACGGATGGGCACCCCTTCTGATGAAAATGAAAGGGTTGGCGCTTGTAGCTCAGCGGATTAGAGCATCTGACTACGGATCAGAGGGTCGGGAGTTCGAATCTCTCCAGGCGCGTTTCTTGAGCCGCTCCCAGTGGGCGGCTTTTTGCTGGTCAGAGTTTCAGGATACGGGCGTCTGGCCGCAGGGTTCCCTACGATCGCCCTACGTGCAGCTCTGACATGTCTTCCACCATCGATGCGCCTCTGGCCACAGAGGATCCCGCCATCGCTGCATTGATCGGCAGGGAGCTGAAGCGACAACAAACCCATCTTGAGCTGATCGCCAGTGAGAATTTTGCCTCCAGGGCGGTCATGGAAGCCCAGGGGTCTGTTCTCACCAACAAATACGCCGAGGGTCTCCCCCACAAGCGTTACTACGGCGGTTGTGAGTTTGTGGACAGCATTGAGGAGCTGGCCATCGAACGGGCCAAGCAGCTCTACGGCGCCGCCTGGGCCAATGTGCAGCCCCACAGCGGTGCCCAGGCCAATTTCGCCGTGTTTTTGGCGCTCCTCCAGCCCGGGGACACCATTTTGGGGATGGATCTCTCCCATGGGGGCCATCTCACCCATGGCTCCCCTGTGAATGTGTCGGGGAAGTGGTTTAAGGCCGTGCACTACGGGGTGGATCCCACAACCCAGCGGCTCAATTTGGAGGAGGTGCGTCAGCTGGCGCTGGAACACCGGCCGAAATTGATCATCTGTGGCTACTCCGCCTACCCCAGGCAGATCGACTTTGCTGGATTCCGGGCCATTGCTGATGAGGTGGGTGCCTATCTGTTGGCGGACATGGCCCACATCGCTGGCCTGGTGGCGGCCGGAGAGCATCCCAACCCAGTTCCTCACTGCCATGTGGTCACCACCACCACCCACAAAACCCTTCGCGGACCACGGGGTGGGCTGATCCTCTGCAACGACGCCGAATTCGGCAAACAATTCGACAAGGCGGTGTTCCCCGGCGTTCAGGGAGGTCCCCTGGAGCACGTGGTGGCGGCCAAGGCGGTGGCCTTCGGTGAAGCCCTGCAGCCCGCCTTCCAGGCCTACTGCAAGCAGGTGGTGGCCAATGCCAGGGTGTTGGCCACACGGCTGCAGGAGCTGGGAATCGCCGTGGTGAGTGGCGGCACGGATAACCACATCGTGCTGTTGGATCTGCGATCGATTGGTTTAACCGGCAAGGTGGCTGACGCTTTGCTCAGCGAGGTGAACATCACGGCCAACAAGAACACCGTGCCTTTTGACCCGGAGTCCCCCTTTGTTACCAGTGGTCTCCGGCTCGGCACCGCGGCCCTCACCACCCGAGGATTTGATGAACCCGCCTTTGTCGAGGTGGCAGAGGTGATCGCCAGCCGTTTGCTTCATCCCGAAGACAGCAGCGCCGAATTGAAGTGTCGCGAACGGGTTCGCGCCCTCTGTGAGCGTTTCCCCCTCTACGGCGGCCAACGTGCGCTCCAGCCGGCTTAGGGAGGTTTCACCTTCCATGGAGAGCCCGCGGTGAATCTTGCCTCCACCCCGAATGCGGCGGCCCTCCTCACCTTCACTGTCGCGACCCTGGGAACCGCCTTGGTGGTTCCCCAAATTCGTCGTTTGGGGTTGCGTTGGGGCCTGGTGGATCAGCCGGATGCCCGTAAGCAACACGTTCTGCCGATGGTGCGGCTCGGTGGTGTGGGAATTGTGGTGGGATTCAGTCTGG
This sequence comes from Cyanobacteriota bacterium, assembly GCA_035284825.1. Lineage (GTDB taxonomy): Bacteria > Cyanobacteriota > Cyanobacteriia > PCC-6307 > Cyanobiaceae > Cyanobium. Next base: position 3,258 of record JAYKHG010000091.1, on the reverse strand, counting down.
GGTTGTTCATCACCTGGCTTTTCGGGGGTTTTGCGGAGCTGCCCCCGGACAAGGACCAACTGATCTGGACGTCCCTGGCTGGTGCACTCTGTTATTTCGTGATTGGGCTGGGAGATGATCTATTTGCCCAGCCGCCCCTCCCCCGTCTTCTTGGTCAAGTGGCGGTGGCCATCGCCGTTTGGAGCCAGGGCGTGCGCATCAGCAACATCGATCTGCCCTTCAATCTCCCTGGGGGGAGTGGCTCTTTTGATCATGTGCTGCGGCTTCCGCCACTGCTGAGCTTGGTGGCCACCGTGATCTGGCTGGCTGGAATCACCAATGCCATCAACTGGCTAGATGGGTTGGATGGCCTGGCGGCGGGTGTGAGCGGCATCGCCGCCGTGGCCTTGCTCTCGGTGAGCTTCAGCCTCGAACAGCCTGCTGCCGGCTTGCTTGCTGCAGCCTTGGCAGGGGCCTGTCTGGGCTTCCTGCGCCACAACTTCAATCCCGCCCGGATCTTCATGGGCGATGGAGGCTCCTATTTCCTGGGCTTTGCCCTGGCGTCCATCAGCATCGTTGGTCCGGCCAAGGGACTCACCAGTGTGAGCCTGCTGCTCCCGCTGCTCATCCTCTCGCTCCCCCTAGCTGACATGTCCGCCGTGATCATGGGTCGCCTCAAGGAGGGGCGCTCTCCGTTCTATCCAGACCGGCGCCATCTTCACCATCGGCTCCTTCGCTCGGGGCTGAGCCACCGCCGCACGGTGTTGATGATCTACGCCTTCACCCAATGGCTGGCCGCCTTGGCCCTGGTGGTGGCCAATGCGGAGATGCGTTTTCTCTGGCTCACCCTAGCCACCGCAGTGCTTGTGGCCGCCGTGGTCTTCACCCGGCGAAGTCTTCAGCAGGAGCCGGACCGGGACGGGAACGATCCCCAGGGGGCCGCATGAGCGCAGAGCTGCTCTGCATTGGCACCGAACTCCTCCTGGGAGACATTCTCAACAGCAACGCCCGGTGGTTGGCGGAGGAACTGGCCTGCCTCGGGGTGCCTCACCATCGCCAGGAAGTGGTGGGCGACAACATGGAGCGGCTCATGGCTGCCGTGGGGGAGGCCTCCCAGCGGTGTCGGCTGTTGATTACCACTGGCGGCCTCGGTCCCACGGCGGACGACCTCACCACGGAAGCCATCGCGTCTGCTTTTTCTGTGCCGCTGGTGGAGCATCCGGAGATTTGGGCTGATATTCAGTCCAAGCTGGGTGCCCGAGGCAAACCCGTGGCCGCCAGCAATCGGCGCCAGGCCCTGCTGCCGCAGGGGGCCGACGTGCTCCCCAACCCCACCGGCACCGCTCCAGGCATGATCTGGAGTCCAATCCCTGGGTTCACCATTCTCACGTTTCCGGGGGTGCCCTCGGAAATGAAGGCGATGTGGCACGGCACCGCCGTGCCCTGGCTGCGACAGGCGGGACTCGCGGAAGGGGTCTTTCTCAGCAGGCGTTTGTATGTGTGGGGGATCGGGGAGTCGTCGGTGGCTGAGCAGGTGGCCGATCTCCTGGCCTTGCCCAATCCCACCGTGGCTCCCTACGCGGGTGGGGGACAGGTGACCCTGCGCGTCACGGCACGGGCGGCCGACCCGGCCTCAGCCCGGGCTCTTCTCCTGCCGATCGAGGGGGAGATCCGCAATCGAATGGGTGTGGCCTGTTTCGGGGCGGATGGGGAGAGCCTGGCGTCGGTGGTGTTGGCCCAGCTCCTGGAGCGGGGGCAGACCCTGGCGGTGGCGGAATCCTGCACGGGTGGGGGCCTTGGAGCGGCCCTTGCCGCCGTGCCGGGTGCTTCAGAGAGTTGGCTCGGGGGGGTGATCGCCTATGCCAATGCGGCGAAGGAGGAGCTGTTGGGCGTGCCGGCCGATCTCCTGGAGCGCTGGGGAGCCGTGAGCGATCCCGTGGCCATAGCCATGGCTGAGGGGGTCCGCCAGCGCCTGGGCACCGATTGGGCCGTGGCGATCACAGGGATCGCTGGCCCCGGTGGGGCCACGCCCGAGAAACCGGTCGGGTTGGTGCATATCGCTGTGGTGGGGCCGGAGCCCGTAGAGCCCTGGAGCGAAGGTTTGCGGTTTGGCTCCAGCAGGGGGCGTCAGGTGCTCCAGTCCCTGAGCGTGGGTGAGGCGCTCAATCGCCTGCGGCTGGGGATTGACAAAGCCTTTCCGCTCTGAAGTACGCCGGTTGATTGCCAGAAACGCGATGGATCAAAGGATTGATCACGAATACTGACGACCAGAGTTTTCCCCCGATCAAGCACATTTTCCCCAGAAATTAGGGGGGTTTTCCACAGTTTCAGCCCCCAGACCCCCGGCAAAAGCTCCTCCGGCTCCCCCCCAGCCCCGATGGCTGTGGGATGGAGGTTTTCCCTTGACAGCACCCTGCTTGCGGGAGAGGGGTCGCTTTTTTCAGGGCTTGAAGGCCTTCCAAAGCTGTTGGGGCAAAGATTCTTGCTACGAGGCTCTCAAGACTCTTGATGGGACCAGGTGATTGACGCTGGGCGGCTCTCCGTGGGGTGATGGGGCCGTTGTCGTGAGTGTGTGTGGCATGTCAGAACCGTCCGTCCCCGTTCCCAGCCACCCCCTTCCCAGCGTGAGCGTTGAAAACCAGATGCCCGAGGATCTTTTTGAGGCCATGCGCGAGTTCATTCGGCTCCACCCCCAGTGGGATCAATACCGGCTGATGCAAGCCGCCCTGGCCGGATTCCTTTTTCAGCACGGGGCGACGGACAGAGCGGTCGCTCGCCACTATCTCGATGGCTTGTTTCAGCATGGCCACGCCATGCCCCGTCCCCTTCCCCCGTTAGGGTGTCAGTCTGACTCTGTGGGTTTTCCGTGAGCGCCCGCACCCTGTACGACAAGGTCTGGGATCTGCACCGAGTCGTTGATCTGCCGTCCGGCACCACCCAGCTGTTCATTGGCCTCCATCTCATCCATGAGGTCACCAGTCCCCAGGCGTTTGCCGCCCTGAAGGACCTTGGACTTCAGGTGCGCCATCCGGAGCGCACCGTTGCCACGGTGGACCACATCGTTCCAACCACCAACCAGGCTCGCCCCTTTGCCGATCCCCTTGCCGAGGAAATGCTGGCCACCCTGGAGGCCAACTGTGCACTCCATGGCATCCGCCTCCACGGCATCGGCAGCGGCCGGCAGGGCATCGTGCATGTGATTGCCCCGGAGTTGGGTCTCACCCAGCCGGGCATGACCGTGGCTTGTGGCGATTCCCATACCTCCACCCACGGGGCCTT
>JAYKHG010000090.1:0-5009 GCA_035284825.1 Cyanobacteriota bacterium | reverse complement strand
CCAGGCGGCTTCGAGAGCCATTCGCTGGAGGGCCTGAGCCCGGATCTCTCCCTGCTGGAAGCCTTGGATGTGCTCAACGAACGCCTGATCGCCGCCGGTGAGCCGCCGATCACCTTTGACCATGATTGCCGGGAGGGCATCTGCGGCTCCTGCGGCTTCCTGGTGAACGGCCAGGCCCACGGCCCTGAGGAGGCCACCACCGTGTGCCAGCTCTACCTGCGCCAATTTCGCGATGGCCAGGTGTTGGTGCTGGAGCCCTGGAGAGCCCGGGCCTTTCCGGTGCTGAAGGATCTGATGGTGGATCGCTCCACCCTGGATCGGATCCTGGAGGCGGGCGGCTACTGCTCGGTGAACACCGGCAATGCCCCGGAGGCCAACAGCCTGTTGGTGGGCAAGGAGCAGGCGGCGAGTGCCTTCGATGTGGCCACCTGCATCGGTTGCGGCGCCTGCGTGGCGAGTTGCCCCAATGCCTCCGCCAGCCTGTTTGTGGCGGCCAAGCTGGCCCACCTCGGCCAGCTGCCCCAGGGCCAGCCGGAGCGTCGCCAGCGGGCCGAGGTGCTGCAGCGGCAGATGGCGCTGGAGGGCTTTGGCAGCTGCAGCAGCCATCTGGAATGCGAAGCGGCCTGCCCCAAGCAGATCTCGGCCGACTGGATCAGCTGGATGCACCGGGAACGCTGGGGGTTGGGGCGAAGCTGAAGGCTCACCTCAGGCGGTGGTGCCCTTCGGCTGGAATTGGGTGATGGCGAGGGTGTCCCGGAGGCGATTGCGGAAGTTTTTCCATTCCCGGTAGACGTAGCCGAAGGTGAGGGGACTTTGCTTGGCCAGCTCCTCCAGGTGGGCCGCGGAAGCCTGCTCAAAGGCGTCCATCATGTCGGGCGGGAAGCGGCGCAGTTGCACCCCTTGGCGTTTCAGCCGCTCCAGGGCGCTGATGTTTTGCAGGTCGTAGGAGCGCAGGATGCGGGCGTAGGTGTCCGCGCAGGCCGTTTCCAGGGCGGCCCGGTGGTCTGGGGGAAGGTTGGCGTAAGCCTCCTTGTTCACCATCAGCTCTGTGGTGGTGGAGGGCTCCCACCAGCCCGGGAAGTAGTAGTAGAGGAACCCCTGGTCGCGCAGGTCGTGCAGCCCGAGGGCCTCATCGTCGTGGGGGCCGATCCATTCGGCCGCATCCAGCCGTCCATCCCGCATCCGCTCCACGATCTGGGAGGGGCCGATCACCCGCCCGGCGTTGAGTTCCAGATCGGTGCGCACGTCGAAGCGGTTGAGGACCTCCGCCCCCAGCCCCGGAATGCGCATGCGCAGGCCCCTGAGATCTTCCACGGTGGCCAGTTGCTTTTTGAACCATCCCCCCATTTGCCCCCCCGTGCAGCTGATGGGAAAGGAGCAGAGCCCTTCCAGGGTGTCGTTTTGCACCCTGATGCGGGGATAAATGCTCTGGTGGAAAGGCCACGGGTCGTCGCGGCGGCGGCGGTAGTGGAGCCAGGCCGTCTGCTCCCGGGGGGTGAGGCCGAAGGGGATGGCCTTGGCGAAGAACAGGGGCGTCAACAGCTTGTCGTAATAAACGTCCGCGTAGCTGCATGGGGCCTCCCCCCGGCTGACTCGCCGAAACATCTCGGAGCTGGAGAGGTTGGGCTGGGGACTGATCAGGATTCGAAAGCGCCCTTCCGTGAGCTGGGCCAGCCGCTCGGCCACCATCCGGGGGGCTTGCCCCACAATTAACTTGTCGTCTTGCTGGCCCAGGTAGGTGAGCATGCGCCATTCCCGGATCCCCTGGCTGCCGCGGGCCCCCCAGCCGGAGGCCACCCCTGCCAGGCCCGCCGCGCTGGTGCCAGCGGCGAGCACGAGCAGCTCCCGACGCTGCAGCTTCTGGCGGGGTTCCGGCAGGTGAAACGGCTTGGCCTCGGGGTGGCAATAGGCGCTTAGCAGGGACTGGGTGCCGGTCCAGGGGCCACGGCGCAACCGCTGGGAGGCCTCTTCCAGGGCAGCGGCGAAGGCTTTGCCTCCTTCCATCGCCCGCAGCAGGGCTGTCAAGGCGGCGGCGGCCGCTTCCGTGGGCACCGGTTCGCGGAAGCACTGCACCCAGGCGATGCCCGCCGCCAGGCAGCGATGGGCCAGATCCACCCCGCTGCAGCTGTTGAAGAGCACCAGTTGCAAGCCGTTATCGGCTGCTTTGCGCAGGGAGGGCTCCAGGAGGGCACCACTCATGGTTTGGCCGTCCGCCAGCTGCAGGCTGCCGCCCTTTTTGGGATCAGCGGTGGAGTGGCCCAGGAAGATCAACCCATCCCATCCGGGGGGCGCTTCCAGGGAGGCCCGCAGCTGCTCTCGGGTGCTCTGGAGGCCTCGCAGGGTGGCGAGCAGGATCCGGCCCCGCCGGGCCAGGGCTTCGAGGACCTGAATGTCCCGATCCAGGGAGAGCTCCCGCTCCTGGCCCACCACCAGCAACAGGCGGGGCCTCCGTTGGCGCTGGGCGGCGATCGGCAGCTCAGGATTGTTCGGCGGGAGGCGCCAGAGGGGCCGATCCAGGGGCAGCTCTTCCCAGGGCCACTGCTCCATGGCCCGCAGGGAGGGGGCTAGCCGCAGGCGCAGGGGGCTGCCGGGATGGAGCCGCAGGGCCCGATGCAACGGGGTCCATTCAGGGGTGGTGAACCACTCCTGCAGAGCCGTGTACAGATCCTGCCCATATTCGTCCACCACCGTGGCGGGCAGCTCCACGGCTGGCCCGGGTCCATCCACCGCCTGATCACGGGCTTGGTGCTGCAAATGGTGGTGTTGCAAGAACCGGCGCAGCCAGGCTTCATAGAGGTCCTGCAGCTCGGCCGGAGGGGTCAAGCTGAAGCTCGCTTGGTATTCGGGGCTCACCAGCAGGGCGGCGAGCGGGTTGCCAGGGTGGGATGGGGTGCCGAGGGGTTGGAGGTTCAGATCAACGGTCGACATGGGTTCAGCGCTGGGCACCGGAGAGGGGCACAAGGAGGGGCGGCAGTCGTAACTGTTCACCCTTCCATTCCACCGCAATTTGAATGGGCGCCTGGCTGTCGTGCACATCCAGCTCCATCCCCTGGCTGGTGGCGGACACCGCCGCCTGGGGTCCTGCCACCAGGCGCAGCCCATCGGGCAACAGATCCCCGCAGAGGTGGGGCACCAGACGCACGCGCAGGCGGTTGGGCGCAGGACGGCTCGGGCCGCAGGTGATCAGCTGCAGTTGAAACCGTTCAACCGCCCTGGCCGCCGCTTCCCCCCAGCACAGCTCTCCCCCCACCACGCCAAGGGGAATCGCCAGGATCGCCAACACATCCGAGGCTTCAGTCTCCGTGGGGGAGGAGGAGCGAAACACGACGCTGTTGGCCGGTTGCAGCTTGGCGCCAAGGGCCAACAGGGCGTCGTCGATCAGTCCCCGCACCCATGGGGCCACGGAGAGCGGGGGCAAGGGCAAGGGCGCGAGGCCCCGCAGGGGCATGGCCTCTGGATCGAGGAGTTGCACCAGCGAGAGCAGGCGGTCGACGCCGCCCTGGAAGCGGTTGATGGGCAGCGCGATGGCCGCTGCGTCCACCTGGGCCTCCTGGATCACCTCCCCGTTGGTGAGCACCCCGGGTAGCCAGACCACCTGCAGCTCCTCATCCACCCAGGCCCCCAGCAGGAAATGGGGAGCCCCCGGCGCTTGCTGCCAGGGGCCACTGGACGCCTGGAGGGTGTCGGCGCCGTAGGGGGCACACACCAGCTGCACGCGAAAGCCGTTGAGCAGGAGCAGGCGGTCGGGGTCGGAGAGGGCTAGGGCGGGGCCGAGGGGCAGGGCCAGGCCCAAGGAGGCCATGTGCTCCTGAAGGGCGAGCACCGCCAGGGCGCGGGACGTGGCGTCCGCCGGGGCGTGCTCCTTCAGGGCCAGGGCGTCTTCGGGTAAGGGGATCACCAGGGGGTTGTCGTCGAAAGAGAGGGTGTCTGGCATGGCGTGGGGTTGGCGGGGGAAGGGCGAGGCCACTGACGGCAAGAAACCAGCGGCGACCTCAGGGCTCTTTGGTGGGAGGGTCATCAACCTGCAGCCAGCGCGCCAGGCGGGGGCGCGGATCATCAGGGTGGGCCGCGAGCAGGTGGCCCACCAGGGCCGCCAGGAGCCGCTCAATGGCCTCGGTGCAGCGAAGCCTCCCACTGAAGGCGGGGTGGCGCCCCAGCTCCAGGGCCGCGGCGGTGGCGATGGCGTTGGCGTGGCGTTGGAGCTGGAGGCGCCGCGACACCATCGCCTGGCTGCAACCGCAGCATTCCGCGCTGGAGCGCTGGCTGAGGCCATCGCCATAGGCCTTCCAGAGGCAGCGCAACAGGGCATCCTCCTTGCCGGCGGCCTGGAACAGGGTGGCGCGATGGCGCGAGCAGGCGCGCCTCAGGGCGGGGTCGATGAGGCTGGCGAGGGCGGCTGGATCATGGTCGCCAGTGCTGTCGTCATCCTCTGTCGGGGCGAGGGGCGCCTCCGGGGGCGGGCCCTCCACCCCGTAGCGCCGCAGGGCTGAGGCGATGGCCTGCAGCCGCTCCAGGGTGTCGCCAGGGCGGGCGCCGGGGCGAAGTTTCTCCAGGAAGGGCCCATCCGGCGTCCACCCCCGGCTGCGGCCCCACTGCCGCCGATGGTCTTCTTTGGCCTGGCGATAGAGCGGCAGGTAGGTGGCGTGCAGTTCGACGGCCTTGGCCGCCGTGAACCCCCCCTGGCCATAGGCGTGCCACGCCGCCTCCACCCGCCGGCGGCTGGCGGCGGCAAGCAGGGCCCAGGGCCCCATCAGCAGCAGGCCGTGGCCCAGGAGCAACTGGCGCAGGCCGGGGTCGCTCTGAACCCGCACCCGGCACCAACGATCGAGGCCAGCCACCTCTGGCCGCCAATCGCCCAGCACCTGGAGGCTGAAGGGCACATGCCCGGGTGGCGCCCCCCCGGGGGCGGTCCAGGACAGCAGGCGGCCATCGTCGTCCAGCACCCGGCTGGCCATTTCCAACAAATCCAGCCGGTGGCTCTCCCCCCAGCGGCCATGGAGGCTGCGCAC
>JAYKHG010000089.1:0-4333 GCA_035284825.1 Cyanobacteriota bacterium | reverse complement strand
TCTCCCCCAATCTCAAGGTGTTGGAGCAACTCCCTGGCAGCGGGATCAGGAGGCTGTTGGCCATCGGTGTGGGATGCCAGGTGCAGGCTCTCCGCACCGTGGAAGCCACCCTGCCTTTGGACACGCTATATGTGCTGGGTCTGCCCTGTGTCGACAACGTCAGCCGGGAGGGACTCCAAACCTTCCTGCAGAGCGCCAGCCGTTCCCCCGAGACGGTGGTGCACTATGAATTCATGCAGGATTTCCGCATCCACTTCCGCCATGCCGATGGAGCCGTGGAAACCGTGCCGTTCTTCGGTTTGGATACGCCAGCCCTCAAGGATGTGTTTGCTCCCAGCTGTTTGAGTTGTTTTGACTACACCAATGCTGGAGCTGATCTGGTGGTGGGTTATATGGGAGCCCCCTTTGGTCGGCAGTGGATCACGGTTCGCAATCCCAGGGGACGGCAACTTCTGGCCCTCGTGGAGCCTGAACTGGATGTGGCCCCGGTGATGAGTCGCGGCGACCGCCGGCAGGCGGTGCAGCAGGGGATCGGGGCCTACGACAGGGCGGTGAAGCTCCCCCTCTGGTTGGCGGAGGTTGTGGGTTGGTTCGTCCAGCGCTTCGGCCCCCAGGGGCTTGAATATGGAAGGTTCTCGATCGATTCCCATTTCACACGCAATGCCCTCTGGCTCAGGCGCCAACACGGCGAAATGGTGGAACGACACATCCCGACGTTCGCCAAGCGCATCATCGGGCGCTACCGCCTCCCCTCCCCGTGAGTGATCCCCCCGAGGCTTCCATCACCCCCCTCGCCTCCGGGGGACGGTCTGCGGGAGTGCTGTTTCACCCCACCTCCCTGCCCGGGACCCCAACCTGCGGCACCCTTGGAGCCCAGGCCCGCGCTTGGATTGATCTCCTCGCCCAAGCCGGGATAGGGGTTTGGCAGGTGCTCCCCCTGGCCCCCCCCGATGGGTTGGGATCCCCCTACAGCTCTCCCAGCGGATCAGCGCTCAACCCCTGGTTGCTGGATGGGGACGATCTGGTGGCGGCTGGCGCCCTCCGGGCCTCCGATCTGGAGGGCCTGCCAGGGGAAGGCGCTGGACGAATGGTGCCGGAGGCGGCCACAGCGCGGTCCAGGGGGCTGGCTCAGGCCTTGGCGCAACGCTGGCCTGAGCAAAGTCCGGAGGAGCACCGGGCGTTTCACCTTTGGTCACGGCGCCAGAAATTTTGGCTGGTGGACCATTGCCTGTTCATGGCCCTTCGCCGTCGCCATGGGCTGCGGCCCTGGTGGGACTGGTCTCCGGAGTTGGTTCGACGCTCCCGTCGCGCCCTGGCGGCCGCGGCTGCCCAGGAGCGGCAGGCTGTTCTGGAGGAGGGCCTGGTGCAGTGGCATCTGCAAAGGCAATGGCATCGGCTGCAGGATCAAGCCCGACGGGTCGGCGTCACCCTGTTTGGTGATTTGCCCTTTTATGTGGCCCACGACAGCTCCGATGCCTGGAGCCGCAAAGGCCTCTTTTCCATGGATCGGCAGGGCAAGCTGCTACAGCAGAGCGGGGTGCCACCCGATTACTTTTCCGCCACCGGGCAGCTTTGGGGCACTCCGGTCTACCGCTGGTGGCTGCACCGGCTCACTGGCTTTCGCTGGTGGCTGCATCGCTTGGAGCGTCAACTGGAGCTGTTTGACCTGCTCCGGCTCGATCACTTCCGCGCTTTGGAGTCCTACTGGAGTGTGCCGGGGGGAGCCACAACGGCGGTGGATGGACAGTGGTGCCCTTCCCCAGGGAGCGCTCTGCTTGGGCTGCTCCAGCGCAGGTGCCAACGCCGTGGCCGCCTCACTGCGGAAGGCAGGCTGCCGATCATTGCGGAAGATCTGGGGGTGATCACCCCGGAAGTGGAGCAGCTGCGGGATGCCTTCCAGCTGCCAGGGATGAAAATTCTTCAGTTTGCCTTCGATGGGCAGGCCAGCAATCCCTATCTTCCTGCCAACTATCAAGGCTCCCACTGGGTGGTGTACACCGGCACCCACGACAACGCCACCACCTTGGGCTGGTGGCGGACCCTCGATCATGGTGTGCGGGGTCAGGTGGCGGCGCTGGTGGGTGCGGAGGTGCATGCGCCAGGATGGCAACTGCTGGAGGTGGCGTTGAAATCCTCCGCTGAACTTGTGGTCGTCCCCCTGCAGGATCTCCTCGAGCTGGGGGATGAGGCCCGTTTCAACACCCCAGGAACCACCGCTGGCAATTGGTGCTGGCGCCTGGATCGGTCCCTGGAGGACCTGCGGGGGGCACTGAAGGGATTCGCCGAGATGGCTCACCGCAACCAAAGGACTTAGGGGGGGGTGGGGGCCGCAGGGGCTGGTTTCGTTGGCGCGGGCACAGGCACCTGAAAAATCGCCGTTGCTCCATCTGGAGAAGAAGGGGCTTCCGAAGAATCTGGGCTCTTTTCCCTGAGGGTTTGCCCCCTCCAACGCACAGAAGCAGCGGGAGGGGCTGGGGTGAGGCGCAAGGCGAAGGGGGGCAAGACCGGCAGGGAGAGTTCACCCGACAGCCCTTCGAGCTGGGTGTCGCCACTGCTTCGCGACTGAAGTTCCACCTGGGTGGGCTGCTTCAGGTTCAGGGTGAGGAGACCCAGGCTGAGGTCTGGCCCCCCCTGCTTGGTCTCCTTCGTCAGCAGGCCCATGGCTTGACCAGCGGCAGCCATTTGAAGGGGGCGAAGGCCAGGAAAGTCAACCCCATGGTTGTCCTGCTTGTTGGCGTTTGATGGTGTGAGGGGAATTGGCTTGGCCGCCAGGCGTCCCATGGCCGCCAACCGTTGCTGCTGCAGGTTGACCCCATACAGCAGGCCGAGCACCAACAGGCTGTAAAGGAAGGCGCTTTGCCAGCTTGTGAGGAGGTGGAGAGTGGAGGGGGAAAAGGCTGGGGCCTGGGGGCCTCCGGCCTGCCCAACGGCCCCCCCCGCCCGTTGCCCTCCCTGGGGAAGCAGGCGCTCGAGGGTGCCGGCGGGGAGTTCCAGTTGGTGCTCCAGGAGGGGCAGCATGGCCCGCAGGTAGGTGGCCTCCGGCAGACGATCCTTCCACCCCCCTTCCAGGGCTTCCAGCACGGCAATGCTGATGCGGGTGCGCTGGGCCAATTCCCGCAGGCCGAGGCCCTTGGATTCCCTGGCCTCACGCAGCACTTGGCCCGCAGTACGCAGCGGATCGGTGGTGGGGGTCGGGGTGTCCTTGGCGAACCAGCGTGGTTTCCGTTGGCGCAGCCATTGGGAAGGGGAAGACCCGGTGCGGGAAAGGGGATTGTTCACTGGAGGCTGCTGGGATCAACGCGGCGCCATTGGCCCTCTGCCAGCTGACCCAGGGTGAGCGCACCAATCGCCACCCGCAGCAGGTCGTGCACGGGGTGGCCCAGGAGATCAGCCGTGCGGCGAATCTGGCGATTGCGCCCCTCGCGCATGGTCACCTCCAGCAGGGTCGCGTGGGGGGAGTGTTTCAGGGGGCGCACCTCCACGGGGGCACTGGCCACCCCATCCAAGGGCACCCCATTGCGCCAGTTTTGAAGGGTTTCTCGGCTCGGGTGCCCCTCAACCCACACCTGATATGTCTTGCTGTGGCCGTAGCGGGGGTGGGTCAGGCGAAGGGTCAGGTCCCCGTCGTTGCTGAGCAGCAGGGCCCCGCGACTGGCCGCATCCAATCGACCTACCGGATGGAGTCCGGCCTGGTGTCGCCAGTGGCGCGGGAGGAGGTCAAGCACCGTGGGACGTCCCTGGGGGTCTTCGCAGGTGCAGATCACCCCAGGGGGTTTGTGGAGGAGAAGGGTCAAGGGAGCTGGGGAAGGGGCCAGGGGTTGGCCGGCAATGGAGATCCGATCCAGGGCTGGGTCAGCCTGGGCGCCAAGCTGGGCGACCCAGCCATTGACCTGCACCTGTCCTTCCCGCAGCAGGGTTTCAGCCTGGCGACGGGAACAGAGTCCCGAGCTGGCGATGAGTTTCTGGAGCCGTTCCTGAGCCATGGACCCATTGTGGGCGCCCGTCCAGGAAGGAGCGAGGGGGCACGAGCCGAAAAAACAATGGTATGTTTACGAAACAACAAGGTTTCGCAACCTCGACGAGATGCCCTCGATTTTTCTGGACACCTCCGCCGCCCAGGCTCAAACCGGCGATCTCCTTCGCTCCTACCTGAGGGACATCGGCCGGGTGCCGCTGCTGACGCACGAGCAGGAGATCACGCTGGGGCGCCAGGTGCAGGAGCTGGTGGCGCTGGAGGAGCTGGAGGCGGAGCTGACGCTGCGCACAGGTGGTGAGGCCCCGAGCCAGGAGCAGCTGGCGGTGGAGGCGGGGTTGACGGTGCCGCTGCTGAAGC
>JAYKHG010000088.1:0-3921 GCA_035284825.1 Cyanobacteriota bacterium | reverse complement strand
CGCACCTTGGGATGGGCGGGATTGAGCCACACCCGTAAATCCTTCAGGGGGGACGTGCGCAGATCCGCCCCATGCATGGCATAGAGGGCGCTGCCATCTGCACGGCGGAGCAACCAGTCGGGATTGGCCCGCACCACCGCGGCATCCGCTGGCTCCATCAGGCCGTACTCAAACCAGGGCACCACCTGCATGCGCTGGCGCTGGGCGGACCTGGTGAGGCGACAGATCGGATCCAGATCGGGATTCACCTGGGCCAGGGCCGGTTCGATTGGGGCGTAGCGGCTGTTGTGAAAGGTGGTGCCCCGACTCCACACATTGGGGTAGAGGGTGTTGAAGCCAGCCCCAGCCAGCTCCTGCACGGCCCGCTCCATCCGAATGGCGTCGTAGTAGAGGGGGCTGGGGCTATTGGTCAGCCAGACGCCCACCCGACGCCCCATGGGTTTGGGGAGTTGCCCTGGTTGGGCCCCAGCGGAATGGGCAGCTCCAAACAACCATCCTCCTGCCACCAGCACCGCCAGGGACCGTTGGAGGGAACGGTGGACCAGCTTCATGGATGCCCGCTCAACGGAACATGGAGCTCACGGAGCTTTCCTCATGGATGCGCCAGATGGCCTCCCCCAGCATGTTGGCGACAGAAAGCACCCTGAGCTGATCAAACATGCGCTCAGGGGAGACGGGAATGCTGTTGGTGACTACCACCTCCTCGAAGAGTCCAGGTTCAGAGAGTCGCTCAATCGATGGAGGTGAGAACACCGCATGGGTTGCACAACACAGCACCCGGGCGGCCCCTCGGCGTCGCAGCAACTTGGCCCCTTGGCAGATGGTGCCGCCGGTATCAATCATGTCGTCGATCAACACGGCCGTTTTTCCCGCCACATCTCCAATCACGGTGAGGCTTTCAGCCACGTTGTGTTCCGATCTTCTTTTGTCAATGATCGCCAGGGGTGCATCCTGCATGTGCTTGGCAAAAGCCCTTGCCCTTGCCACACCACCCACGTCGGGGGAGACAACCACAAGATCCTCCAGGCCCCTGGTGCTGAGATAATCGACCAATACAGGAGAGCCATAGATATGATCACAGGGAATATCAAAATAACCCTGTATCTGTGAAGAGTGAAGATCCATGGCTAAAACCCTATCCACGCCTGACTTCACAAGTAAATTGGCCACGAGTTTGGCAGTAATTGACTCCCGTCCCGCTGTTTTTCTGTCGGCTCTTGCATAGCCGTAGTAGGGAATTACGGCGGTGATTTGTCTCGCCGAGGCCCGACGGCAGGCATCCACCATGATCAAGAGCTCCATCAAGTGATCATTCACTGGAGCACAGGTGGGTTGAATCAAAAATACATCACACCCACGGATTGATTCCTGGATTTGGATATAAAACTCCCCGTCCGCAAACCTTTTGATCACCCTTGGTCCGTCGGGGATGCCCAGGTAGGCCCCGATTTCCCTGGCGAGCTCAGGATTGGAATTGCCGCTGAACAGCCGGAGCCGTCTGCTGTCATTCATGGCTTGGAATTGGGTGCCACTGGGCTCCAGCCGTTCGGCGGAGGAGAAGGTGGTCACGGCGGGCACGGGCTGCACGCGGCAGAGTAGATCGTAGAAGCGTGCCACGTCGAAGTTCCCGGAGAGGAGCACCAACCCCCATGACCCACCCCAATCCAGTGGCCATCATGGTGGTGGGGTCGGGCCCGGAATCCGCCCTTAGGGGTTCTGACGGGCCGACAGAGCTTGCGGCCCGACGCTTGGCACGGTCCCTCTCCCTTCCCCATCGTCCGATCAAGGATCCGGTTTCACCCCATCGACAGCTTCAGCAGCTCCAGGCGTCATCAGAGGGGTGGTTGGCCAGTCTTCCCCTCGATCCCGGCCAGGCTCTGCCCGATGGCAGCTCCTGGGCTGAAGCCCTGGGAGCCTGGCGTCAACCCACCGTGGTGATCATTGGCGGCCAGCAGCTGGCCAGTGGTGCGGCCGCCTCAAGCACCGCCCTGCTCCGACAGTGGCGGGTTCCCCTGCTGGGCCTTGTCCAGTGTGGTGGGGCCTGGAAGGGCGATCTCCGTCGCCTGGATGGCCTCCCCTGGTTGGGACGGTTGGGGGAGGGGACAGGGGAGGGCTGCGACTCGGTCAGTGATCTGGCTGAACTCCTGCTTCAACGCTGGATCTTGCTCGATCTCCCCCCCCCTTCCTAGGGGTTGCTTTGCCCCTGGGGGTCTGCGGATTTGGGCTCCGGCCAGAGGGGCTTGGAGGCGGTCGGGTCCAGCTGACGCAGGTCGCCAAACTCCTTGCCCGCGGGCAGCAGGGGCAGACTTCGAAATTGAAGGGACGTGTCCTTGTCCAGCGCAGCGGCAAGGAGGCTGAGCATCTCCTGTTGGCTCAGGTTGGTTTCCACTTGTCCCCTCCAGCTGGCCATCACCGTCGGCAGCTGGGCGAGCTGCTCTGCTTGGCCCAACTTCTCTTTCAGGCTCCCCATCACCAGCTGCTGGTTGGTCCTCCGGCCACCCTCGCCAAGCCACTTGTCCCGGTAGCGCACCATTTGCTCCACCTGGGCTCCGGTGAGGCGCTGCAGACCACTAGGCAGATCAATGGTGTATTTGAGAGCCTTGTCCTTGTATTTCAGCCGCCGCGGTGGGCTCACCTCCACACCCCCGACCCCATCCACCAGCTCCCGCAGGGCCTGCCTGGGCAGCACCAGGTAGCGCTCCGGAGCGGTTGGCCCAAGGCTGAGCAGCTCCCGCACGGTTTCCGCCGTCAGGGCCACACCCCCCTTGCGGTAGAGCGTGCCCAGGGCCACAGGATTCTGTTGTCCCGGCAGCGAAAGCGCCAGTTCCGAAGGGAGCTGCAGCACCTGCAGGGGGCCCTTGGAATTCACCCTCACGAGGAACACAGCGTCCCCATTGGGCGGGCCGGGGGGAGCCGCTCCGTTGCTGTTGCTGCCGAGGGTGTTCGCATCACTGCCGATCACCAGCACGGTGATGGGCTGGGTGGGCCGTGGGGCTAACTTGTCCGCAGTCATCTCCTCCCGAAGGTGGGCGGAGCGGTCGGGTTTGGGCCAGATCACTCCCAACAGGCTGGCCCCGGTGAAGGCGCCAAGCAGGGCCAGGGCTGCCATGCCCAGACCGGGCCAGGATGGGCGGTGGATCGGCAGCCCCGAGAGGACGGCGGAAGGGCCTGGGTTTGCGATGGTTGAGCGACGTTTCCGGCGTTCGGCCATGGGTGCCCGATCTGGCATGACTGGGGCCACTTTGGCTGAGCGACTCCACACCCGCATCCCCAAGGGAGTCCGAAGCCGATAGGTTGAGGTTGGCCCACCGGTGCCGCACCGTTGACTGCTGCAGAGCCCCTCTCCCAGCCCCTGATTCCCCCTTCAGCGCAGGGTCACCTCCGTGCCCGCCCCTTGCCCGTGGGGAGCGCCCGTCCCGCCCGCGAGCTGTGCAGTGAATGCGGCCTGTGCGACACCCGCTGGGTGGCCTACGTGCGGCAAGCCTGCGCCTTCCTGGATCAGCACTTTGACTCCATGGAGGTGCAAAGCCATGGTCGCAGCAGGGATCTGGAGAATGAGGATGAGCTGTATTTCGGGGTGCAGGAGCGCATGCTCACGGCCCGCCTCACGCCCCCCTTGGAGGGGGCTCAGTGGACGGGAATTGTCAGTCGGATCGCGGTCCGCGCCCTCGAAACCAACCTGGTGGATGCGGTGTTGTGCGTTCAGCGGAGCGCCGACGACCGTTTCACTCCCGTGCCCGTTCTCGCTCGAACCCCAGAGGAGGTGTTGGCCGCCCGGGTGAACAAACCCACCCTCTCCCCCAATCTCAAGGTGTTGGAGCAACTCCCTGGCAGCGGGATCAGGAGGCTGTTGGCCATCGGTGTGGGATGCCAGGTGCAGGCTCTCCGCACCGTGGAAGCCACCCTGCCTTTGGACACGCT
>JAYKHG010000087.1:0-10756 GCA_035284825.1 Cyanobacteriota bacterium | reverse complement strand
GCGCCATCCCCCTGGGCGCCGCCATGGCGGCGATGTGGTGGCTGCCCCCGGGAAGCCAGTGGGTGAAATTCACCTATTTCGTGGCCATCTCCGTGGTGGCCAACAGCCTCTACACCTGCGTCAACCTGCCCTACACCGCCCTGATGGCGGAGCTCACCCCCAGCACCACCCTGCGCACCCGGCTGAACCGGGCCCGCTTCACCGGCTCGATCATCGCGGGGCTGGTGGGGATCGTGCTGGGGGGCGTGCTGCTGAAGGACCACGCCAATCCCAACAGCTACGGGCAGATGGGCCTGCTCTCGGGCCTGGTGATCAGCGCCAGCACCCTGGCCTGCTGTTGGGGCATCGCCCCCACCGCCCGCCAGGCCCAGCAGCCCAACTCCACCAGCGGCTCCACCCGCCGCCTGCTGGGGCGGATTGGCCACAACGGACGGTTCATGAGGGTGCTGGGCCTCTATCTCCTGCTCTGGTGCGCCCTGCAGCTGATGCAAACCGCCGCCCTGATCTTCCTGCCGGTGGTGATGCGGCTGCCTGAAAGCTGGAGCAACTGGATCCTGCTGCCCTTCCAGCTGAGCACCCTGGCGGGCCTCCAGCTCTGGACCTTCGTGAGCCACCGGCAAGGGAGGCTGCGGGCCCTGGGTTGGGGAGCGGCGTTTTGGGTGGCGGGTTGCCTGGCGGCCATGCTGCTCTCCCCCCTCAACGGCCAGCTCTCCCCCCTGGCCACCCTCTCCAACCAGTTGCGCCTGGCCGGGCTGGTGGGGGCCATCCTCGTTGTGGGCCTGGGGGCCTCCACGGCCTATCTGATCCCCTGGTCGTTGCTGCCCGATGCCATCGATGTGGATCCAGAAAAGCCGGCGGGCCTCTACAGCGCCTTTATGGTGTTTGTGCAGAAGCTCTGCATCAGCCTGGTGCTCTTTGGGTTTGGCAGCCTGATGTCCATGAGTGGCTACCTGCCGGCAATGGGGAGCCAGCAACCCGAATCCGCCCTGCTGGCGATCCGGCTCTGCATGGGGCTGATCCCCGCCCTGCTGGTGGTGCTGGGGTTGGTGGTGATGCGCCACTGGCCGAGGGGCGGTGAACCCCAACCGGTGCCATGACACCCAGCCAAAGGCGAAGGGCCATGGCGGTCCCCCGCTGGCTGAGCCGCCTCGGCACCAGCCTCCTGCTGGGCGGACAGGCGGTGAGTGCCATCGCCAAGGGCCGCATCCATGGGGGGGATCTCCTGGCTGAGCTCCAGGAGGCCGGCCCTGGCAGCGTGCTGATCGTGTTGATCACGGGTTTGGCCGCGGGCACGGTGTTCAACATCCAGGTGGCCGCCGAGCTCTCCAGGCAGGGGGCCAATGCGGCCGTTGGGGGGCTGTTGTCGCTGGGGCTCTCCCGGGAGATTGCCCCGCTGCTCACGGCGATGCTGCTCTCGGGAAAGGTGGCCACGGCCTATGCCGCCCAACTCGGCACGATGAAAGTGACCGAACAGATCGATGCCATCACGATGCTGCGCACCGACCCGGTGGATTATCTGGTGGTGCCCCGATTGCTCGCCCTGGTGATCATGTCGCCGGTGCAATGCCTGCTCTTTTTTTGGATGGCCCTGTGGTCGGGCCAGCTGAGCAGCACCCTTCTGTACAGCATTCCCCCCAGCGTGTTCTGGACCTCCGTTCGCACCTGGATGGAGCCCGATGACGTGCCCTCCATGCTGCTGAAATCCGTGATTTTCGGCTTGATCATCGCGGTGCTCGCCTGTGGCTGGGGCCTCACCACGAAGGGGGGTCCAAAGGAAGTGGGCACCAGCACCACCGGGGCTGTGGTGATGATCCTGGTGTGTGTGGCACTGGCGGATGTGGTCCTCACCCAGGTGCTTTTTGGGAGCTGAGGGCCGGTGACACCAGCCAGAATCCCCAGTTGTGCGATCCGGCAGCCTCCATGGTGATGTCCTCCCCAGCAGAACCCCTCGCCGTGGACGGGGACGTCACCCTGGCGCCCCGCTTCTGGGTGCCCCTGGGGCTGACCCTGCTGGCCGCCCTGGTGCTGGCGGGCACCCCCCGATGGAGCGGAGCCCCCTGGCTGGGGCTGGCGATGCTGGCGTTCGCCACCTTTCTGATGGTGCAAACCGCCGTGCTGCGGCTGTGCTTCAGCGCCGAAGCCCTGCTGGTGCTGCGCAGCGGCAAGGAAATTCGCCGGTTCCCCTACGGCGAATGGCTCGCCTGGCGCCTCTTCTTCCCAGCGCTGCCGGTGATCTTCTATTTCCGGGAAACAAACACTCCCCATCTGCTGCCGGTGCTCTTTGATGCCACTGCCCTGCGGGCCCAGCTCGAGCAACGGGTGCCCCTTCCCATCGCCCCCCGGCCATGACTGAAGACCCCAGCACCACCCCAGCGGAATCGCTGCCCATGGAGGCGAGCCCCCCGGAGGCGGCCGGGCAGCTGATGGCCCTGGCGCTCCAGGAGCTGCGCCAGAAGCGGGACAGTTTGGAGGGCGAGATCGCCGCGCTGGAGGAGCGCAAGCGCCAGCTCAGCGCGGACATCCAGGGCACGTTCAGCGGCCAGTCGGAGGAGATGGCCAAGCGGGTGAGGGGATTTCAGGACTACTTGGTGGGCGCCCTGCAGGATCTGGCGGCCTCCGCCGAGCAGGCCCAGCTGGTGAGCCAACCCCTGCAGGTGCAGCCCTCCACCCTGGATCAGCAACGGGCGGCGGAGGCCCTCACCCCCCAGGCGCCCCCCGCGGCGGCGGGCCTGTTCAGCCAGGACGAGGAGGTGATCCGGGCCTGGTTGAGCAGCTTTCAGGGGCAGCCGGACTTTTCCGCCGACCCCTGGCGCCTGCGCCGCACCCTGGATCAGGAGGGGGCCACCCTGCTCGAGGAGTGGTTTCTCGGGCAAGGGGGGCGGGGAGCCCAGCCCAGCCGGGGCACCCGGCTGCGCAACGTGGTGGTGGCCTCCGCGGCCATCACCATCCTCGGAGATCTGTACGGGGATCGTTTTCAAACGCTGGTGATGGCCAGCCAGCCGGAGCGGCTGGGCGAGTGGCGGCGGGGCCTGCAGGATTGCCTGGGGTTGGGCCGGGAGGATTTCGGACCCAACAGCGGCATCGTGCTCTTCGAACGGCCGGAAGCCCTCGTGGAGCGGGCCGACCGGCTGGAGGAACAGAACGAGTTGCCGTTCATCGTGATCGATGCCGCGGAACAGACCATCGACATCGCCATCCTTCAATTCCCGCTCTGGCTGGCGTTCGCCGGCACGCCCATGGAACGCGCCGCTGAGGAAGACCTCTATTGACCCCCACGCCGCCGACTGACCCCCTTGCCGCCATGCTGCTCCCCCCCAGCCTCCTGCTCCTGGGCTATCTCTTGGGCTCCATCCCCTTTGGGTATCTGGCCGCTCGCCTGTTGAAGGGCATCGACATCCGCCAGGAGGGATCCGGCTCCACCGGAGCCACCAACGTGCTGCGGGTGGTGGGGAAGGGGCCAGCCCTGGTGGTGTTTCTCCTCGATGTGTTCAAGGGCACGGGGGCCGTTCTGCTGGCCAAGGTGCTGCTGGGCGCTTCCCTGCACGGCACGGTGCTGGATGCCTGGGTGGTGGGAGCTGGCCTGGCCGCTCTGGCGGGACACATCTGGCCCCTGTGGTTGGGCTGGCGGGGGGGCAAGGCGGTGGCCACGGGGCTGGGCATGCTGCTGGGGCTGGCTTGGCCCGTGGGGCTGGCCTGCTTTGGCATCTTCCTCACGGTGTTGACCGTGAGCCGGGTGGTGTCCCTGTCCAGCATGGTGGCGGCGGTGGCCCTGCCCCTGCTGATGATGGGGTGGTTCCCCCAGCACGGTGGCTTTCGCCCCGCCTACCTGGGCCTGGCCCTGGTGACCACCGCGCTGGTGCTCTGGCGCCATCGCACCAACCTGGAGCGGATCCTGGCGGGCACGGAACCCCGACTTGGCGGTGCAAAAACCCCCTGAACGAGCCCTAGGCCAGTTCCCTGCTCCGCTCCGCGGCGGCGAGCACGGCCTCCAACAGGGCCGAACGCAGCCCTGAGCGCTCCAACTGGCGCAGCCCGGCGATGGTTGTGCCCCCCGGGCTGCTCACCATGTCCTTGAGCACCGCGGGATGGAGACTCTTCTGCTCGAGCAGGGCCGCGGTGCCAGCGAGGGTGCGTTGGGCCAGGCCCTGGGCGAGGGATCGGGGCAGGCCAGCGGCCACCGCCCCGTCGGCCAGGGCCTCCACCACCAGGGCCACAAAGGCGGGCCCTGAGGCCGTCAGGGCGAGGAAGGCATCCAGCTGGGCCTCGGGAAGGGCCCACACATCGCCCACACGGGAAAACAGCTGTTCCACCCAGGCCCCCTGGGGGGCGGGTGGATCCTGGGCCCAGGCCAAGGCGGTGAGGCCGCGGCGCACGAGGGCGGGGGTGTTGACCACGGCCCGCACGCAGGTGCGGGTGGGGAAGAGGCGCTGGAGCCTCTCCAACCGCACGCCCGCCAGCACGGAGATGAGCAGGGGGGAGGGGCCGGAGGGGTGCCCCGGCGCCAGGGCGGCAGCTTGGCTGGCCACCCGTTCGAGCTGCTGGGGCTTGACCGCCAGCAACACCACGGGAGCCCCCCAGGCCGCAGCCGGGTCGGTGTCAACGCTCAGGGAATGGCCAGCGAGGGTGGCCTGGGCCCAGCGGCGCTTGGAAGCCTCCGAGGCCACCACGGCCCGAACACTTTCGGGCAGAACAAAACCGTCAGCAATCCATGGCTCAAGGAGGGCTTGGGCCATGGTCCCCAACCCCACCACACCGAACGCTTGGGGGGGAGAGGGGGGCGAGTCGGTCAACCGAGCAGGTCGGAGCGACCCCAGGCGGGATTCGGGGCCGCATCCTGGGGTGCGGGAGCTGGGGCACGGTGGCCGTTGCCCACCGTGGGGGAGGTGGCCTCTTCCAGGCTGGAGGCGGTCACGGTGACGCAGCTGGGGGCAAAGAGAAAAATGCTTTCGCCCACCCGTTCCTGGTGGCCATCAATGGCGTAGGTGCCGCCCGCCACGAAATCAACGGCACGCTGGGCCTGGTCCGGCTCCATCATCGTGAGGTTGAGAATCACGGTTTTGCGTTCCCGCAACCCTTGAATCGCCCGGGGCATTTCATCAAAGCTGCGGGGTTCCATCAACATCACTTCCGCCACCGGGGTGGTGAGGCCGGGCATGCCGATGACATTGGTGCCAGCGAAGGGATCATCGCTGGGGATAGAAAATTCGGGGCTGAGGGCGAGGGCGGAGCTGCTCCTCATGGGGGAGGGTGTGGTTTCAAATCCTTCGCCGGCGTCGTAATCGAGTTCATCGTCGTACTCGCCATCGAGATAGTCGTCACCTGAAACGACGGCACGGAGACGGGAGAACAACGACACGAATCAGGCCTCGAAGGATTGATGTTGCACCTGGATAGCGTCCCACAGGTCCGCGTGCAACCACCTGTGGTGTGGCCGTCCAGGGATCTGGACAGCTTAGCCCCCAGGGGTGGGCCGTTCTCCAAAGAGACCCGACCCCAGACGAACCCATGTGGCCCCCGCCTCCGCGGCCTGCGGCCAGTCGCCACTCATTCCCATGGAGAGTTCCGGAATGTCCAAGTCCCTCGCCAGGCTGGCGCACTCCTGAAACAGGGCCAGGTGTTCCGCTGGTGCCAACCCCTGGGGGGCGATGGTCATCAAGCCCTCGAGGCGCAGGGGGGCCAATCCGGCCAGGAGGGGCCAAAGCTGGCGGAGGGTGGCGGGATCAAAGCCGGTTTTGCCTGGATCAGGGCGCAGCTTCACCTGGGCGAACACCACGGGCGCCACCCCTTCCTCCTCGGCAATGCGCCGGAGGCGTTCCGCCAGGGGAAAGCTGTCGAGGGAATGGATGGTGCCGAAATGGCGGAGCACCCCCCGCACCTTGTTGGCCTGGAGGCGGCCGATGAAATGCCAATCGAGGGGAGGGAGGTCGATCAGCAGCCGCTGCTTGGCCTGGGCCTCCTGCAGTCGACTTTCGCCAAAGCTTCGCTGCCCCAGGGCCACCGCCTCCCGGATGGCCTCCACCGGTTGCCCCTTGCTGACGGCCAGCAACCGGCAGGAGGGGGGCAAGCCGCCGCGGATGGCAGCGAAACGTTCGGCCATCGAGGGGCCCGTGCCCATGGCCCTCAGAGGAAGGTTTGATCAAAAAGCTGGCGCCAGCGACCCAGCTCCTGCGGGCCTTCCCGCCGGGCACGGGCCAAATTTTGTTCGGCGACATGGCGAGCATCCGACAGGGGAATCACTTCAAATGTGGCCCCTTTGGTTTGCAGAGTGACAAGAAAAAAGATCCTCTGGGCATAGAGCGTAGCGAAGAGATCTCTGTTCTCCCCAGCTGGAGCGACCCGATAGAGCATCCCGAAGGTGGGATGGCTGAGATACCTCTCTGCGCTCACGAGCCACAACAAACTTGGACTATTAAAGGCCACGGGCGCAACAGGCCCACGGCTGGAACGGTTTCAGGAGAGGCCGACCCTCCAGCGCATCACCAGGAGCAGCAGCAGGGCCACCGTGCCCAGCAGGGTTGGCAGCAGTGCGCTGGCGTTGGGTTGGTGCAGGCGATCCGGGGGCAACCAGTGGCCCCCTCGGGCCATCAGGGCTTCAGCTCCCTGCTCAGATCGCAGTAAAACGTTAGCCAACAGCCGCTCCCCCACCGCCAACACCAGGGCCAGACCGTTTTTCCACCCCAGGGATTTGAGATTCACCGCCCGGGTGGCGAGGGAGCGCAGGAGATTTTGCAACTCCTCCTGCACCAGCGGCAGGAACCGCAGGGCCAACAGCAGGGTGAATCCCAATCGCTCCATGGGCAAGCCAAGCCAAGCGAGGGGGCTGAGCCACCAATGGATCGCCCACACCAGGGCCTCCGGTGCGGTGGTGAGCAGGAGCAGGTTGGCACTGTGCACCACCGTGAACAGGAGGGTGGAGGCATTGAGGCCCAGCTCGGCCGACTCCCGGGTCACCACCAGGGGCCCCAGGGAGAGGGGCCCCACGGCCACGGGGCCCCAGCGGAGGATCTCCCAGGGCAGTCCGCTGCGCTCCAGGGGCGCTCCCCCCGGGGAGGGGGCCAGGAGAATTTCCCCCGGGGGACGCTGCAGCGCGCCCGTGGGGGCCGGGGAGGCCGGCAGCACCAGGGAGAGCAGGCCCACCAGGGCGGCGAAGGCCAACAGGGCGGGCACGGAACGGCGCCAGAGGCGCAGCGGCACCCCGCTGAAGAGGGTCACCAGCAACAGCAGGCCCACAAGGGAGAGCCGCCAGACGGGGCCCGCCAGCACTGGCGTGACAAGGAACGCCAGGGTCCAGGCCAGCTTGAGCCTGGGGTCGAGGCGGTGGAGCCAGCTGGTGCCCCCATCCACGTATTGCCCGATGGGAATCTGGCGGAGCCAGTCCATCAGCGGCGATCGATCCCTTGGCGCGCCTGATCCCGCTCCGCATCGCGCTGCTGCTTGCCTCTCCAGAAGAGCCGGATGGGGGTGCCCTCAAAGCCCAGGCCCTCCCGGATCTGGCGCTCCACGTAGCGGCGATAGGTGTCGCCAAAGAGCTTGGGCTCATTCACAAACAGGGTGAAGCTGGGGGGCCTGGAGGCCACCTGGGTGCCGTAGTAGAGCCGGCCCTGGCGCCCCCCGCGGGTGGCGGGGGGCGAGCGCCACTGGAGGGCCTCCTGCAGCACCTCATTCACCACCGAGGTGCTCACCCGCCGTTGGTGCTGCTCCACGGCGGCGGCGGCCAGGGGGAAGATGCCCTGCACCCGTTGGCCGGTGAGGGCGGAGGTGAAGAGCATCGGCGCCCAATCGAGGAAATAGAGGCGATTGCGGAGTTCCCGTTCCATCTGGTGGAGGGTGTGGCTGTCCTTCTCCACCGCATCCCATTTGTTCACCACCACCACGCAGGCCCGCCCGGCCTCTTCGATGCGTCCAGCCAGCCGTTGATCCTGTTCCGTCACCCCATCGAGGGCATCGATCACGAGCACGCAGATGTCGCTGCGATCAATGGCCTTGAAGCTGCGGTTGATGCCAAAAAACTCCGGGCCATATTCCACGCTGCTGCGCCGGCGGATGCCCGCCGTGTCGAGGAGCTTCCAGTGGCGGCCGTCGCGCTCCAGGGTGGTGTCGATGGTGTCGCGGGTGGTGCCACGGATGGGGCTCACAATGGCCCGCTGCTCACCGCAGATGGCATTGAGGAGGCTGGATTTGCCCACATTCGGGCGGCCCACGATGGCCAGCTGGATGGGTTCCTCCCCCTCTTCCTCCGGAGCCGGGGGGAGAATGGACACCAGGTGATCCAGCAGCTCCCCGGTGCCGGCGCCATGGATGGCGGAGATGGCAAAGGGCTCCCCCAGGCCCAGGCTCCAGAATTCAGAGGCCATGGCCAGGCCCTGCTGGGGCGACTCGCACTTGTTCACGGCCACCAGCACGGGCACCTGCTGGAAGCGGAGCCACTCGGCGATGCTTTCATCGGCGGCGGTGAGGCCCTGCTGTCCATCTACCACCAGCACGGCCGCTGCGGCCTCCTCCAGGGCGAGCTTGGCCTGCTCTCGGATCTCCGGCAGGAATTCACTGTCGTCGGCGAACACCAACCCCCCGGTGTCCACCACCTTGAAGTGGTGATCGCCCCAGAACGCCTCCTGATAGGTGCGATCACGGGTGACGCCAGGGGCGTCGTGCACGATGGCTTCCCGGCTGCGGCAGAGCCGGTTGACAAAGGTTGACTTCCCCACGTTGGGGCGCCCGAGGATGGCCACCACCGGAAGAGCCACGCTTTAAAACCCACCCGACTGGTGCTGCAGCGACCCTACCGCGCGGTGAGGGTGCAACCGGCAAATTGGCCAAGAACGAAGGTGGGGCAGCGGCACTGGTGTTAATTCTTTGACCATGAAGTCCGGCGATTCAAGGCCCATCCCTGGGGCCAGAACAGCGGCCAGAACGGTGGTTCTGTGCTGCGATGGTCTCTATCAGCGGGCCCTGGTGGAACGGGCCCGATCCCGCTTTGATCTGGTGGGCGTAGTGGTGCAGCATTCGCCCGAGCCACCCCCAGGCCGGCGGTGGGAGCGGTTCAGCCGCTACCGAGATCCCAGGGCTGTGGTGCGGCAGGCCTGGTCGCGGTTGGCCCTGCGGGCGGATGAGCGCCGGGGGCGGGAGCTGGAGGATCGGCTGTTTCGCGCCGATGGCAGGGAACCCTCCTTCCCCACCGACCTGCCGCTGCACCACACCACGGCGATCAACGGTGCGGAAACGGTTGCGTTTCTCCGGGGCCTGGCCCCGGAGCTGATCCTGGTGAACGGCACCCAGCTGCTGCGGGAGCCGATCCTTGCCCTGCGCCCCCAAATCCGCCATGGAATTGTGAACCTGCACACGGGCCTCTCCCCCTATTCCCGGGGGGCCAACTGCAATCTCTACATGGTGCTCGAGGGCCATCCCGAGCTGGTGGGGGTGACGGTGCATCACATTGATCCCGGCATCGACAGCGGCGACATCATCCGTTCGGCCCAGGTGCCGATGGAACCGGCCGACAACTTCGAGACCATCGAGGTGCGCTCCTTTGATGTGGGCATCCAGCTGCTGCTGGAGGCGGCGCGGGATCTGGTGGAGGGCAAGGCGCCGCGGGTGGGCCAGTGGGAGAAGGGCAAGCTGTTTTTGAAACGCACCGGCTACCACTACGAACCCTGGCAGCGGCTGCGGGCGAATCGGCTGCTCAAGGGCGGGATGCTGGCCGACTACCTGGCCCACAAGCCTGCGCGCGACAGGGGAATCCGCCTGGTGGGCGCGGGCTGATGGCACTGCTGAAGCGCGTGGCCAATCGGGGCCTGGATCTGCTGTTTCCGCCCGGGTCGGAGGAGGTTTGGGCCCAACGGCTGAGGGGACGCATCCTCTGCCTGCTTTACCACCGGGTGGATGAACCGGGCCGCATCCCCTTCCTCGACCACTACGGCGTCCCGCCGATCCCGCCCCGGGAGCTGAAGGAGGAATTGGATCTGTTGAGCGGGTTGGGGGCCGACTTCCTCACGTTCGCCGATCTGCGCCGGGGCCATTTCCCGGGCCCCTCCAACTTTGGCGTGATTGTGTGTTTCGACGATGGCCTGCGCTGCAATTACAGCCATGGACTGGCGGTGCTCGATGTGCTCTCCATTCCCGGGGTGATCTTTCAATCCAGTGCCCTCATCGAGGCTTCGAGCCTGATCTGGGAGCACAGCCTCTATTTCCATGGCTTTGATCCCCAGCGGGCTGAGGTGCTGCGAGAGGTGGCCCACAGCCGGCTGCCCTCCAGCGCGGCCTTCCAGGGCGATGCCCTGGTGGCCCACCTGCGGGAGGAGGAGCCGGTGCGGGAGGTGGAAGCGGTGCTGGCGGAGGTGAGCGAGCGCAGCCAAAGCGCCATGGACCTCAGGGAGCTGGCCCGGGCGCTCTACCCCACGGCCGATCAGCTGCGCCGCCTGCGGGGGAGCCCCCATGAGATCGGCAGCCATGGCCACCACCACTACCCCCGCAGCGGCATCGACGAGCCGACCTTTCGCTCCGAGCTGATCCGCTCCAGGGAGGTCCTGGAGGCCATGGCGGGGCAGCGGCCCCTGGCCTATTCCCACCCCTTCAACAGCCATGGACCGGGCGACGCGGCGATCTGCGCCGAGTACTACGAGCAGGTGGCCACGGTGGACGCCCGCCCCATCACCCCCTCCACCCCGGCCTGGGAACTGCCCCGCTGCACCTGGCCAGGCCCCCTGCGCAATGGATTCCAGCGGCGCCGCTGGCTGTTGACCGGCCACCTGTGAAGGCG
>JAYKHG010000086.1:0-9578 GCA_035284825.1 Cyanobacteriota bacterium | reverse complement strand
TTGCCGATGCCGCTGTTGCCACCGGTGACGATCGCCACCTTGTCAGCCAGCAGGGTGGAGAGGGCCTTGCCGGCTAAGGGATTGGAACTGGTCATGGGGTGGTGAAAGAGGCCAATCGGCAATCGTGTTCACCCTAGTGACTGAAGTTCGGCCAGGCCATCTTTTGCGGTGAATCTCCTTATTTCCGACCAGGTTGGGTCTTTCATCTGCCGACGGGAGCCGCGGAAGTGTTGATAATTCTTAAGTCTTCATTTTCCCATGATCCGGGGCGGGCCCATGGACTCTCCCTGTGCTTCATGGCTAGGAGGAATGTGGTCAGGCAACAAGCAACAAGTCGAGCCCGCACTCCTAATTTCTTCAACAATTATGAAGACCATTGCATTGGAAGAGCATTTCGTCATACCGGAACTCGTGGGTTACGGCGCAAGCACCGGGGCGACCCAGCCTCCCGCAGCTTGGAAGCACATGCTGGATCTGCTCAGCGATTTCCTTGAAAAGCGAATCCCAGCGATGGATCAGGGTGGACTGGATATGCAGGTTCTCTCGCTTAACTCCCCAGGCATCCAGGCTGAGATCGACACCCAGGTGGCCATTCATAACGCCAAGCTGGTGAACGATTTTCTCAAGTCGTTGATCGACCAGCACCCCACGCGCTTTGCGGGCTGGGCAGCCCTGCCGTTGCAGGATCCCGGAGCGGCTGCCGATGAATTAGAACGAGCAGTGAAGGACTATGGCTTTTGTGGGGCGAATATCAACGGTCATTGTCTCGGGAAGTATCTCGATCATCCTGATTTTGATGTCGTCTGGGAGAGGGCAGTGGCACTGGACGTGCCGATTTACCTCCATCCCGCTCCAGCTCCTGATGTGCCCCATGTCTTTCAAGGCCATGAGGAGTTACTTGGCCCCATCTGGGGTTGGGGGGTGGATACGGGAACGCAAGCGCTCAGATTGATCTTTGGCAAAGTCTTTGATCGGCATCCCAAGGCAAAACTGATTCTTGGCCACATGGGCGAATTGGTGCCTTTCTCTCTTTGGCGGCTAGATTCAAGATGGGAACGAGATACCCACAACGGAATCGAGCTTGATCTCGGCAGGCCCTCTGAGTATGTGCGCAGAAACATTTATATCACAACAAGCGGCGTCGCCTCTGCCCAGCCCTTTCTTGCCGCTCTTCTGGCCATGGGCTCTGACCATATCCTCCTGGGTACTGACTATCCTTTTGAAGATGTAGGTCTGATGGTTGACTTTCTTAAGGATGTGCCGATTAGCGAGATTGATCGGGCAAAAATAGCCCATCAAAATGCAGAACAACTACTTCGAATCCCCGCATAGTCGCCTGACACCTGGTGTGCAGCTCCACTCGGCATCTTTAACGTCTTTTCATTCATCTCAAGGTTATGAACTCCACCTCCCAGCCATCACCACCATCCCAGGAGCGCTGGCCCGTCATTGAGACGCGTCAGCAGCTGCTCATCGGTCTCTGTCCCGACCTTCCTGGCATGGGCTGCTGGAATTCCGAACACAACACCTTTGAGGGATTCGAGCCCGAACTCGCCCGGTGTCTCACGCAGGAGCTGATGGGGGCGGCTGATCAGGCCACCTGGAGTCCTGTGACGCCGGGGGAGCGAATCCCCAGAGTTATTCAAGGGGAGCTTGATATGGTTCTCTCCCAACTGACCATCACGCCTGAGAGACTGGCCATTGTGGATTTTTCAGATCCCTACCTCGTGGCTTATGAGGCGGTTTTGGTTGCTGATGCCAGCCCCATTCAAAGTCTTGAAGAACTACGAGGGAAGACAGTAGCTGTTGCTGAAGATACAGCATCGTTTCATCGCTATACAAAGCTTCATCCTGAGATTCATTTGGTGACAACGGCAAAGGAATCCGATGGAATCTATTTATTACTTGCCGGGAAAGTTGATGGCGTCGCGAACGATAATGTTAACCTTGAGGGCCTCCTCGCCACCATGCCCAAATCAGATGTTGATTTGCTCAGAAAAATTGATGTTTCCTCCTCCTTCGATCCAAAGCCCTTTGGTGTTTGTCTTCGCAAGGGGAGTCCGATCTTTCTCTCCAAGTTGAATCAAGCCATTGCAAAGCTCAAAGCGAATGGCACGATCGAACAGCTGTTCCAAGCCTCCAGGCAGTTCTGACCGTCTCATTGTCTTTTTGCTGAGCCATGGCCCCCTCGTCGACTTCTGTGGAGAGCCACGATCCACGTTTTGATGGGCTGGTGCCCTTCAACGCGGAACTGGAGCTGCTGGCTGATGGCTTCCGCTGGCTGGAGGGGCCCGTGTGGTTCGGCGACCACCGTTGCCTGCTCTTCAACGACATTCCCAACAACCGCACCCTTCGCTGGAGTGAAGAGCAGGGGCTGAGCGTGTTCCGATCGCCCTCCCATTTCGGAAATGGCCAGACCCGCGACCGCCAGGGTCGCCTGATCACGTGCCATCACCAGAGCCGCTCCCTCACCCGCCTGGAAGTCGACGGCAGCGTCACCACCCTGGCGACCCACGCCCGAAACTGCCGCCTCAACGCCCCCAATGATGTGGTGGTGAAGAGCGACGGCTCGATCTGGTTCAGCGATCCGCTCTATGGATTGCTCAACGACTATGAGGGTGGCCGGCAGACCTCCGAGCAGCCCCCGGCGCTCTACCGGCTCGATCCGACGACGGGAGAGGTGGAAGCGGTGGCCACGGATTTCGATGGTCCTAACGGTTTGGCCTTCTCCCCCGATGAACAATTGCTCTATGTGGCGGAATCGGGCGCTCCGGGGGTGGCCGAGCCGCGACAGTGCATTCGTGTGTTCTCGGTGGGCAATGACGGTCGAACGCTCCATGGGGGTGAGGAGTTTCACCGAATCAACCCCGGCTGGGCGGATGGCTTCCGGGTGGATGAGCATGGCAACCTCTGGTGCGGTGCCGCCGATGGCGTGCATTGCCTCGCTCCGGATGGCACCCTGCTCGGAAAGGTGCTGGTGCCGCAACGGGTGGCCAACCTCTGCTTTGGCGACCGCTTTGGCTGTCGTCTCTTCCTCTGCGCCTCCACGGCGCTCTATGCCCTCTTCACCAACACCCGCGGAGCCCGCTGACCATGGCCAACCCCCAGCTCGAGACTTTTCTGAAGCAGGCCAAGGGCGATCCCGCCCTGCTCCAGCGCCTGCAAGCCTGCCCCAACCTGGATGCCATCGCCGCCCTCGGCTCCGGGGAGGGGTTCACCTTCACCGGCGTGGATCTGGTGCGTCATCAGGCCGAAGCCACCTTGCGCCTCCGTGAGGAGGAGCTGGCCGCCGCCGCCGCCGGGGTGGAGCTGGAGGGGCACCTATGGCTCATGCGCATTGTTTGGGGCTGAAGGAGAGCCATGCGTTCTGTGCTTCAACTGGAACTCGCCGATGGCCGCGCCATGGTGGCCGCCGCCCACGAGGAGGCGATCCGTCGTGGCGCCCTCGTGAGCGTGGCCGTGGTGGACTCCGGCGGCCATCCCCTCCTGCTGGAGCGCTCGGATGGGGCCAGCCCGGCCAGTGGCGCCGCCGCGCTGGCCAAGGCCCGCATGGCTGCCCTCAACGGGAAGCCCACGGCCGCCATGGAAGCCACCATCAACGGGGGGCGGCCTGCCCTGCTCCAGCTTGCTGCCGCCCTGGATGGGCCCACGGCGGCCATGGGCGGAGGGCTCCCCCTGCTATGGGAAGGGCTGTGCCTTGGCGGTGTCGGCGTGTCGGGCATGACCCCGGACATCGACCTGGCCATCGCCGAAGCCGCCCTCGCCGCCCTGTCCTTCCCCTGAAGCCATGACCCTGCCCCATATCGTCAGCATCGGCTTCACCTGCGCCGATCTGGCGGCCACCACCACCTTTTTCTGTGAGGGCCTGGGCTTCCGCCCCCTGGGCGACCCCCTCGTGCTCAGGGGCGGGCCCTATGGCGAGCTGCTGGGGCTGGGGGGCGCCGTGATCCATCTGCAGCGGCTCGCGATCGGCACAGAACTCCTCGAACTCACCCAGGTGGTGGATCCTGGTGAGGGAAACAGGCCAGGCCGCCCGATCCCCCGCGATTCCAGGAGCAATGACCACTGGTTTCAGCACATCTGCCTGGTGGTGGCCGATCTGGAGGGGGCCCTGGAGCAGCTGCGCGGCGTCCGCCCCGCAGACGGGAGGGACGCCATCTCCACGGCCCCCCAGCGCCTGCCGGATTGGAATGAGGGCGCGGCGGGCATCGTGGCCTACAAGTTTCGCGATCCTGAGGGCCATCCCCTCGAACTGTTGCAGTTCCCACCCGACAAGGGGGACGCCCGCTGGCACGCCCCCGCGGGGAGTGGCCCAGTGCTAGGGATCGATCACAGCGCCATCGGCGTCTCCGACAGCGAGGCCAGCTGCCGTTTCTATGGGGGGCTGCTGGGGTTGCGCCTCGGCGGGGATGGCATCAACCACGGCCCGGAGCAGGACCATCTTGATGGCCTGCCTGGGGCCCGGGTGCGCATCACTTCCCATCGCTGCCCCGAAGGAGCGGGCATGGAGTGCCTCGACTACCGCGTGCCCGCAGGTGGCCGCCCCATGCCCCCTGATCAGGGGCCCCAGGATGCCGCCCACTGGCAGGTGCGCCTGCAGGTGGCCGACCTGGCCGGTATGGCCGCCCGTGCCAGTGATTGGGGCGGAAGGCTGGTGGGCGCAGGACCCGTGGACCTGGGTGAACAGGCGGCCCTGATCGGGGGGCGGAGGGCTCTGCAGCTGGCGGATCCGGATGGCCATCACCTGCAGCTCATCGAGGCCTGAGACCAATTTTTCGGACCAACGCACGCCCTCGGCCGGGCCCTCTCAGAGCGCCTTGGCCGAGCTCCCAGGTGTGCGAGCGGCCACCTTGTGGGCAAGAAACAGTTTGCGTTCATACCCTGGGGAGGTTGGTGAAGCGCCATGGTTGAAACTCTCGAACCCATCGATCTCACGCTGGTGGAGATCCTGGTTCCCGCCGCCGGCAGTGGTCTGGCCGGGGCGGGACTGCTGCTGCTGAGGCTGTTCATGGGCCTGGCCTTCATACGTCATGGTTGGCCGAAGCTGCGCAACCTGCGCATCTGGGCCACCGCCTTGAAGACGCCGGAATGGTTGTGTTTCCTCTCCGCCGCCTCAATGTTTGGAGGTGGGATCGCCCTGCTTCTTGGTCTGCTCACGCCCCTTGCGGCGTTTGCGATTCTGGTGTCGATGGTTTACGCCATGGTGTTGGAGATCCGCTCAGGCTTCCCCTTCATCGCCCCCGACCCCTTTCAGATTCCAGAGGGTGACTACGTTGGGCCCATGGGGGTCGGAGAACCTCCCAGCTGGGAAAAGGCTGCCATGTACAGCGTGATGGCTCTGGTGCTCATCCTCTGTGGCGGAGGGATCCTCTCCCTCGACAACCTGCTCATCACCGATGCGCTGAAGGCCCTGCTCGCTTAGATCAGAGCTGTGTTGATGGACAGGGCCCTTCACGTTCTTCCAGCTGACACGGGGGCTTCACCTTCCGTGCCATCCCCCCAGAGCCTTGCGCGCTGGTGGATCAACAGCACCGACACCATGGCCAGGGCCGCCCCCACCCACTGCTGAACCTGGAGCTGTTCCTGGAGCAAGAGCACCCCACAGAACACGGCGAACACTGGGGTGAGGAACGTGAGGGCCGTGAAGCCGGTGAGGTCGCCTTGGCTGGCGAAATAGAAGAAAAGCCCGTAGGCCAGGGCACTCCCTAGAAGGGAGGAGTAGGCCATCAGGCCCCACTCGGTGGCCGTCCACTGCGGCAGCAGGGGATGGCTGCCGTTGGCTCCCGTGAGCAGGCTGGCCAACAGCAGGGGGATCCCCCCGAGGAGCATGTGCCAGCCGGTGACGGCCACTGGATCGCTCTGGCGGGTGGCATAGCGGCAGAGCACGGTGCCCACGGCCATGGCGGCGGCGGCACCCAGCATCCAAGCCTCCCCCCGGGTAAGGGGGCCCACCCCCACGGTGGCGGGCCCCAGGAGCATCCAATGGCGCAACCATCCGCCCGGCAAACCCAGCAGCAGGATGCCCGCCAGCCCCACCATCAGGCCCACCCACCCCACCGGGTTGATGGCCTCACCAAAGAGGGCCCGGGCCAAAAGGGCCACGAAGAGGGGCTGGCAATCAATCAACACCGAGCCCAACCCTGCCCCCGTTTCGCTGAGGCCATGGGCCAGCAGCCCTTGAAACAGGCTGGCATCGATCAGGGCGAACAGCAGCAACCAGGGCCGGTCGGGGGGTGCCACAGCCAGTGGACGTCCCAGCAGGGCCGCCACGCCGACGACCACCGCGCCCGCGGGAAGAATCCTCAGGCTGGCCAGCAGAAAAGGATCGCAATCCTCCAGCAGGGGCTTCATGGCCGCCATCGAGGTGCCCCACAGCGCAAAGGGGGCCATCATCAGAAGCCAGCGCAGTGGGCTGGGCAGGGGCATGGAACGATCCTGCCTTGGAGGGGTGGCCTCTTTTTAGGATCCTGGGTGTTGCCGATCGACAAGATGCCCTGGCCCTGGCGCCGCAAGACCCGTCGAACCCTGGCGCGTATCGCCATTGAGGGGCCCATCGGCGCGGGCACCCGCACCCGGGTGTTGAAGGCCATCCGCCAGGTGGAGGAGCGGGAGTGCCCGGCCCTGCTGCTGCGGATCGATACCCCGGGAGGCACGGTGGGCGACAGCCAGGAGATTCTCGAGGCCCTCCGTCGCCTCAGGACAAAGGGCTGCCGGGTGGTGGCCCATTTCGGCAACATCTCCGCCTCAGGGGGGGTCTATGTGGCGATGGGAGCGGAGCGCATTGTGGCCAACCCCGGCACCATCACTGGTTCCATCGGGGTGATCCTCCGCGGCAACAACCTATCCCGACTGCTGGAGCGGGTGGGGGTGCGCTTTGAAACCGTCAAGAGTGGTCTCTACAAAGACATCCTCTCGCCGGATCGGGCCCTCACCGAGGAGGAACGGCAGCTGCTCCAGGAACTCATTGATTCCAGCTATGGCCAGTTTGTGGCGGCCGTGGCCCAGGGGAGGGGAATGGACGAAGGGAAGGTGCGCACGTTTGCTGATGGTCGGGTGTTCTCCGGGGCCCAGGCGAAGGATCTGGGGCTGGTGGATGCCCTCGGGGATGAGGAAACGGCGCGGGAGATGGCGGCCCAACTGGCTGGTTTGCCCCTCGGCAGCAAGCCTGTCACCTTTGGCAAACCTCCCCAGCGCTTTGCCGGTGTGTTGCCCGGCCGATCCATGCTGCGCAGGATGGGGCATCTGATCACCATGGAGGTGGGCTGGAGCGGCCAACCGCTTTGGCTCTATCGCCCCTGATTCACACCCGATGACCATGGCCTCCCCTGTCCTCGAGTTGTGCGCCCTGCGTGGGGCGACCACGGCGAGTGCCAACACCTGCCAGGCCATTGATGAGGCGGTGAGCGAGTTGATCGATGCCCTCATGGAGGGGAACAACCTGGAGGGTCCCAGGTTGCTCTCGGTCACCTTCTCTGTGACCGCGGATCTGGATGCCTGCTTCCCCGCCGCCGTGGCGCGGCGGCGGGTGGGTTGGGGAAATGTTGCTCTCTTGGACTGCCAGCAGATGGCGGTGCAGGGGGATCTGCCCCGTTGCATCCGCCTGCTGGCCCATGCCTGGCTGGAGGCGGGGCGAGGTGTGGTGCACCCCTATCTGCGGGAGGCCTCCCGGCTGCGCCCCGATCGGGCCAGCCCGGCCCCAGCCAGCTCCCCCTCCGACCACTAAACCCCAGTCCAGAAGGGTGCCCTCCCGAGAATTTCATTTATCTCGGGCCCTCGGCCCCCGCTTCTCACACCCCCCTCCTTGACCTCTTCTTTTTCTTTCCTGAGCCGCCGTTCAGCCGCTGCAGGTGTAGGGGCAGCTCTGGCCCTGGCCCCGCTGCTGGCTGCCCCCCTTGTGGCGCCCCAGGCCAGCCAGGCCCAAGGTACCCCCGGGCTGATGGAATTTCGCTGGGACAACAGCAAGGACTACCGCAAGCTTTATTTCTTCCAATCCGACACCCAGAGGCTCAAACTTTCCGACTACTACCTGATCCTCAAGCCCAAGGATCGCAAGACGGCGATCCTCAAACTCACGGTGTCGATGCCGAAGGGGTTTGACAGCCAGATCGACCCCAAACGGGTGAAGCTCTGCCGCATGAGTGAGGGGGGGATGCTCAAGCGCACCCGCTGTGAGAAGGAAATCCCCGCCACGGTGGAAGTGAATGCCAAGGCTGGCACCATTGAAATTTTTCCGGAAACTCCCCTTTCCGACAAGCAGACCGTTGGGGTGTACATGCGCATTTTCAACCCCTTCAACATCGGCATGTATCAGTTCAATGCCATGGCCCAGGCACCCGGAGACATCCCAATCTCCACCTACCTGGGCAGCTGGTTGATCCAGATCGACCCCAACGCTTCCAATTGAGCGACAGGCGCCACCCGCCTGGTAGGGTGGGTGGCTGAGAAAAAAGTGACATGACCAGGCGCACACTGGAAGGAACCAGCCGTAAACGCAAGCGTGTGTCCGGGTTCCGCGTGCGGATGCGCAGCCACACGGGCCGCAGGGTGATTCGCTCCCGTCGCCGCCGCGGGCGGGCACGGTTGGCCGTTTAAATCCTCTCCACTCGGCTTCACCGGTGTCTTTGCCCCAGCAGCATCGCCTCAGGGGCCTCAAGGTGTTTGATCGGATCTATCGCCAGGGGCACCGTTTCCATGGCCGCTGGTTCACCCTGAGGGTGATGGGTGCCGACCAAGGGCTGCTTCCACCTCGGGATCGGGCTCATCCCACCAGCCCCTGGCGCTGTGCCGTTGTGGTGAGCACCAAGGTGAGCAAACGGGCCGTGCGTCGCAACAGGCTGCGGCGACTCGTCCACAGTGCCCTGGTGGCCCACCCGCCGGAACCCAAGCAGCCCTGTTGGCTGGTGTTCAGCCTGAAGCCCGGCAGCATCGACGCGGAAGCGTCCCACCTGCTGGGAGAATGTTTGCTG
Source organism: Cyanobacteriota bacterium (assembly GCA_035284825.1). Classification (GTDB taxonomy): domain Bacteria; phylum Cyanobacteriota; class Cyanobacteriia; order PCC-6307; family Cyanobiaceae; genus Cyanobium. The sequence goes on along the minus strand of JAYKHG010000086.1, from coordinate 612 downwards.
TTGTTGCAAAAGGCAGGGTTGCGCGATGAGCACCCAGACCCCCCCGGTGCCGGCGGGAGCCAGCATTAAGGAAGATGTCTTCTATGAAGGGGGTCCCGCCCGCGGCGACCTCATCCTCAACCTGCTGTTTGGCCTCACCCTGATCGGTCTCCCCTTCGCGGTGGCCGCCCTCGTGCGGGCCCTCTGGCTTCGCTTCCGGATCACGAGCCGCCGCATCGAGGTGAATGGGGGCTGGATGGGGCGCGATCGCACCCAAGTGGTCTACAGCCAAATCCGGGAGGTGCGCTCCGCACCCAGGGGCCTGGGGGCCTGGGGCGACATGGTGTTGGTGCTGGAGGATGGCTCCAAGCTGGAAATGCGCTCCGTCCCCCGGTTTCGGGAGGTGGAGGCCTACATCGAGGAGCGGCGCAAGGCCTCTCCCAAGGCCACCAAGGCGTCCAAGCCCCCCACTGGCTTCGTCAACCCGGAGGCGGCCGCCTCCTGAACGCCGGTTCTCCGCCTCCCTCCCATCGCCCCTGGTGGCCTCCATCAGGCACACTGACCCCGGATCCTTGCTTTAGGCCCCATCTGTGATCGGCTACATCTCCGACAACCTGCTGCTGCCCATCCTGG
>JAYKHG010000085.1:0-6273 GCA_035284825.1 Cyanobacteriota bacterium | reverse complement strand
GCGGCGCGTCCTCTTTTTGGCGTAGATCTGCTCGTAGTCTGTGAAGCCCAGCTGGAGGGGGGCGGCCATCCGTTCCAATCTCAGTCTTAGATCTGGAGGGATTTTAGCGGGTTTTTCAGATGTTCCCTAGGAAGCTTGGCGGCGAGGAGTGCAGGAACCAGGCCGACAACGATTCCAAGCAATACCCCATTCACCGCTTCATGGGCTCAACAGGTGAGAGACCTGTTCGTCCGCAATGGTTTCTATCAGGTCACCACGCGTCTGCCCCTTCCCCGCAATGCGGGCGCTTGGGTGACGCCGGCCCGCCGGGTTGCTGTCCTCCTCCACAACGGTCACCTTCAGGCGCGCAGGTCCTTTCGGATGCTGTTCACCCAGCCAGGTGAGCATCCCGTTGGCGTAATAGGCCTCGTAGCTCTGTGGCATGGCCAGGAAGCATTCCCATCTGATTCTGCCGTGATCGACCGCGGGCGGCTGTCCCCCCGGAACCCTCAGAGGTTCACCGCGTGGAGCAGCCCATGGAATCCCGACGCCTGGTGCTCGATCTCATCCATTGCAGCGTGCTCTCCTGGCCCTACCTGCGCCGCTATGGCCTGGAGCTGGTGGTGCCTGCGGAAAGGGTGGAGCAGCGGCCCCCGCAGGGAGTGGGCGCTTCTGTTGCTGGAGAGGCAGGTGAATCGCAAGCCCCTTCATCAGCCAACCAGCCGAGCCCGCCGCAGCCGGGCCCTCGGCCGGTGCCCATGGATCCCACTGAGGTCTTCTGCAATCGCCCCCGCAACCGGGTGGATGACGCTGTTGGCCAGGGCTTGAGCATCCTCGCCGGGCTGGCCCTGGGGGGCTCGGTGGCGGGTGGGGGGAAGGCAGATGCTCCTTGAGGAGCCGGCCCCGAGAGTTGGTGCCACCTCCAGGCATTGCAGCCTTGGCTGGCTGGAGGAGAGCGGCGCCACCTCCAGCCGACCGGGATGGTGTGCCGCCGCCTCATTCATGGTCAGCTCGCAGTGCTCCAGGTGATACAGCAGGGGGCTGTTGGGGTTGGGGAACTTGCGGCGGTAGTGCACGCCTGCTTTCAACAGGCCGGCGGAGCGCCAGCGGTGCAGCGTGCGCTCGCTGATGCCAAGACCGTCATGGGACTCGGGGGTCGTCGCTGAAGGAACTCATGGGCCCGTTTGGGCCCATGGCGACAGGTGGTGCAGAGCCCGCTCCGCGATCGCAGAACAGGCTACCCAGACAGACCCGGACACCCTTGGACGGGCCCGGAAGGGAGAGGTTTTGGGCCCGTTTTGGGCCCGCGGGGAAAACCCAAACCCTGAAAAGTCAATCGGGGCGACAGGATTCGAACCTGCGACCTAGTGCTCCCAAAGCACCCGCGCTACCAAGCTGCGCCACGCCCCGACGGGTTGGATCATAGTCCCTGCCTGAAATCTGCCAAGGAGGGGTTTTCACTGATCGCTCTCCGGCCCTCAGCGCTTGCTGTCACTGATGCTGTCACTGAAAATTGGCCGTGCGGAAGCTGCTTCCCCAGCTGAGGGTGAAGGCCATGGCCCTCCCGGTCTGGTCGATGTTGGTGAGGTTGGTGCCCGTGAGGCCGAAATAGAGCGGCACACCCCGCACCGGCACGATCGAGAGGGTGGAATTCAGCCCCTTCCCTGCCCAGCCGGCACTCAGGCCGATGTTGGGGCTCAGTTCAATGCCGATGGAGGCCAGCAGGCCACGACTGAGCAGATCCACCGCATCCAACCGTTGGAAACGGCCATCGCCGCCGCCCAGATTCACCTGCAGGGTCTGGCGGAACACGGGATCATTGGGGCGCAGGGGCATGGCGGCGGTGACGATGCCATACATCGACCCACCGGGCTTGGGCCAGTTTCCATAGGAGGCGATTCCCAGCCAGCCGGCCCCCACCTGCAGGGCGAAGGTGTTGCTGTTGATCAGCTGCCTCCCTAGGCGCACATCCATGGACCCCCCATTGTCGAGATCGGCCACGCTCTCCAGATTCAGATCCACCTCCACGGCCAACAGGCGCCGGGAATCGCCGAATCCCATTCCCGCCCCTACCCAAGCATCCTCAGACATGCCGCCGGTCCCGTCTTCGTAGCTGTAAACCGATGTGGCGAGAAAGTAGTTGCCCCATTCAGCGACAAAGGCGGAAGGCACCCCTGATGGGTTGAGATTCGGTGGCTTGTAGGGCAGCTCTTCCTGGGCACCGGCCGCAAGGCACCAACCCAGAGTCAGCAGCAGTGGAACCCAGGCCAATGGACTCCTCCGAAACCACCGGCAAGCGCGGACGTGCGCCATGGGTCAGCCCGCCACGCAGGATGGTCTTCCCCGGAGGGAAAGGGGAAGCTGCTGGAGAAACCATTGCAGGGCCGGTGGTTTGAGTTGCCATTCCTCATGCCCTGTGGGGAGGGGCATCCAGCGAGGTTGGGGGGCCTGGAAATACACCAGCCCACAGACCTCAGCAGAGGATCCGATCGTTTGCAGGGCCTCTGTCAGCCATTGCCGCTGGTCTGCGGAGGGGCCGCTCACACCCGCCTCTGCGACGAGCAAGGGCCTCCCATAGCGTCTATGGAGCCACTGCTGACGGTGAAGGATATCGGCAAAGCTATCTAATGTTCGATCTTGGTTCCAGGCACGGCTCGCATAGATCGACAGCCCGATCACATCCACATAGTGATCCCCTGGCCAATACCGATCGGCCCTTGGGGAACCGATCGGTGACCAGACCCAATGGATGTTTGTGGCTTTCAACGTGGAGACCTTGTCATGCACGGCGTGATACAGGCGTAGATAATGGCTGGGATCAGCAAAAGACCAGGGATACTGGCCCGGTTTGTCCATTTCGTGGGCAAAGCGCAGCAGCACTGGCCCTGGATGGTTGGCCAGCTCTCGACCTATGGCCAGGAGTCGTTGATCCTGGCGTCCACCCATGACGTCTCCCAATAAATCGCCGTTGCTGCGACCCGCGGCACGATCTGGAAATGGCTCCAGGCTCAGCAGGGGCAAGCGCCGCTGTTGCTGTGCCTCCCAGAGAAACTTCCGCACCAAGGGAACAGCCTGCGGGTCGTTCCAATCGAGAAACATCACAGCGATCCCAAACTGCCCCCGCTGCGCCGTTGTGGGTTGATATTCATACAGGCCCACCAAGGGGGCCGCCTGGACCTGGTGGGATGAACGACTCATCACCACCAGCAGGGAGGCACTCACCATGGAGATCAGCAGGAGGCCGAAGGATCTTGGCAGTCGCACGGCGTCAAACCACATGAAACGGTTGGGTTAGGTCTCGAAAACGCCACACACAGCACCCCAATGTCAGCAACATGGCGCACCCCACCAGCCCGTAATGGGGAAGATATGGGCGTAGCGAATGGCGCCCCTGCTGCTGACTCAAAATCAAAATGGAGAGGGCCGTGATGGCAAACATGCTGACGGTGACCAAGGTGAGATAGATGTAACCTTTCGCCAATCTGGAGCCATCGGCAAACAACAGGGTGGCGATGCCACCGATCCCAACCAGGCAGAGATGGGGAGCCAGAAACCGGAGCGGCAGAACCGCAGTGGCTTCATGCTTTTTTGTTACCTTGAAATCGACCGATCTGGGCCACAACCGCTCCCGCACCGCCTGCAGGACACCGCCGCAAATCCAAGGGCCACGGCTGAGTTCAAAGAGACTCTGCTCCCAGGACAGCAGCGGGGCACGGGTGGGGCGGAGCAGCCCACAGCGCCGCAGATAGACCACGGGCATGACGGTGAGCACCATCTGCAGACCGCTGAAGGCGAGGAAAGACGGGTAGTGGAGTTGCAGCCATGGTTGGTCCAGGGAGATCGCCAGCAGGGGTAGAAGCAGGGCCAGCAAGCTCAGGCTGCCGCGAATGGGGTAGTAAATCTGCGCGTAGAGAAATTGCAGGCGCAGCGGTGGCGTCAGCCGGTGGAACAGGGGGCCGAGATGGTTCAGGAGAATCGTGGTCAGACTGGCTGACCACTGCCATTCCTGCACCATGGCGTCCTCAAAGGTTTGGGGTCCAAGGCCATGGCAGATGGCGCGGTGAGCAAAAGCACCTCGCCAGCCGTGGGCATTGAGCAGCAACGTGGTGGAGTGATCCTCCGCCAGTTCGGGGCCCAAACCTCCCGACTCCTTCAGGGCCCTGGTGCGCACGGCGTAGTGGCTGCCAATGCAGAGAGGTGCCCAGGTGCCATTGAAGCCCAGCTGCATCGGACCGTGGAGCACCGCTTCAGCGAACAGGCGTCCACGGGCCACCCAGCTGTTGCTGGCATTGGCATTGCAAATTGATGGCGCAGCCACATAACCCACCTCAGGATCGTGGAAGGGTTGCAACATCGCTGCCAGATACCCAGGCTGGGGGACGTGGTCAGCATCCAGCTGGATGATCACGTCATAGTTGTCGTAGCCGTATTGGTCATAAAAGTAGGCGAGGTTTCCCTCCTTGCATCGCGTGCGCCGTGGCCATGTGGGCCTGTGGTAGTCGTCGACCCCTGCTCGACTCGACAGAAACACTCCATGGCGTTCACACCACAGGTGCACCTCCTGACTGGGCTGTTCATCCGCCAGCCAGGTGTCATGACTCGGCTCCTGGGCGAGCATGGCTTGAAGGGTTTCTCTTACGAGGGGCCAGGGCTCAGAGGGTGCCTTGGTCACCACCATCGCCACACGGCAACCTCCAGGGGTGGGAAGATCCGGTCGCACCTGACGCATGCGCAGGAAAAGATAAAAAGGCCAGGCCGGAAGGCCGGTTGTGTAGAAGAGAAGCAGCAGATTGATCAGAGTTCCTGCCGGGCTGATCCACACTGAGGGTTGCAATAACCAATGCCAGAAACCTAATGTCCCGACCACCCAAGAGAGGATAAGAATCAGCAAAACCCTGTGCTGACCGGAATTAAGAAGAGGGACAAAGATGGAAACTCCCATCGGAATCAATCCTATCTATGGATAGAGGGAAGAGCCATCCCCAACCCGGCATAGACTATGCATGCCTTTCCGTTTTGTGCGGCTTGCGCCTTAAACCAGCCCAGAATCTGCATCACCCCGCCGCACTCACCCGCAACCCCGCAGCGGATGAACGCACAACGAAGATGCATTCTTGTTTCTTCGCTATGGTCATTCACCCGATTCTGATTGCTTTCAGTGGTTGCCATGTTGCCCCATGGGCGCGGAAAGTTGCCAGGCTTTGACACCCTCAGGTTGCTTGGCTCCCTCTCCGTCCTCTTTTCCCATTCCTATTTAATTGCCCAGGACACCGACGCCTCTGAGCCCTTTCAAATGCTCCTGAGAGGTGAAAAGAATATTGCAGGTCTCTATGGGGTCTTTGTATTTTTTATTCTCAGTGGTTTTCTCCTCTCCCGATCGCTGCATCACAACCCTTCCATCCTTAGGTTCATCACCAACAGGTTATTGCGATTGCTGCCAGGATTCATCTTTTGTATTCTGATCACGGCTTGGATCATCGCCCCTCTCTGCAGCCGGGATGGTCCAATGGCCTATTTCGCCAGTGGCGCCGGCTGGCCTTATTTCAGGGACAGTTTGCGCACCCTCAACGATGCGCCATTATCCGGACTTTTCAACTACACCAGCTCCGTCTCCCAAGTGGTGAATGGCTCGCTGTGGAGCCTGCGCATAGAAGTGTTGTGTTACGCCCTACTCCTCAGTTTTTGGTCCCTCTTCCCCTCCCCCGGCTGGGTGGCACTGGCCTGGGGGGGGCTTGGAGCCTTCATCTTGTTTGATCCGGCCCACGCCGCATCCCTACCGGTGAACACCTACCCACTGCCCTATTTCGCCGCCGGGGTGGTCGTTTGGTGGCTCTGCCACCACCTCGGCATGGGCCGCCCAGTCGCCTACATGTGCCTGGCCGGACTCACCGCTGGTGTGCTTCTGGGATTCCCCCATCTGGCCTTCGCCGTTTTTGGTGCCTACTCAGTGATCGCCTTGGGCTGCCGGTTTCCGCTCCTGGATCCATGGATTGCCCGCACAGGTGATCTCTCCTACGGGGTGTATCTGTTCGGCTGGCCGATCCAACAAATGCTCAGGCAATGGCTGGATCTGCGGCAGCCCCTATTGATGTTCGTGCTCAGCGCCGTCGTCACAGGCCTATTGGCCTATGTGTCCTTCCATTGGGTGGAGCAACCCGGGATGGCCCTGCGAACTCCTCTGCTTCGCGCCCTTGAAGGGTTTCGCCTTCCCCTCCCCAGCCCGGATCGCGCCAGGGAAGGATCCAATGCTCCATCCGTCCCTGAAGCTTGCCGTTCCCCCTGGGGTGGGTAGAA
>JAYKHG010000084.1:0-15837 GCA_035284825.1 Cyanobacteriota bacterium | reverse complement strand
CAGTGCTGGATCGGGGCCTTTTAGCCCCAGGGAGAGTTTATTTGAATCGGATCGCTGAAATTCAAGCCGGAACGATTTTTTCCCGGGTCGGTGGAGTCGCCATCGGAGATCACTATCAGGCATCCCTGAGCCATGATCTCATTCGCCAGGGACCCCTCCATGTGCCTTTGACAAGCACAAGAAGAACCCATTTCGGAACGGGTGAAGTGCAGGTGAATCCCCTCGCCACACGCATCGTGGATTCTGCCTTGGACAACGTAGGGACCTATGGCGTGCGCTTTGATGTGGACCTGAATGTGCTTGGGCAGGGGACCTATGACATTGTCCTCAGCCACCCATCACCCCTGGGTGGGCGACATTTCACAGCGTTCCGTGGCTCCATAGAACTCCGCACACCGGATGGGTTGCAGTCTGTCCATGTGGGACTTCGCTCTGGCCAGAGTCTCTCCTTGGCGCCTTTGCAATTGGCAGGGGGCCAGAGCACTCCCGTTCGCATTTCCCTGGTCTATCCGGCAGACTCCACCCCTGGTCACCTCCTGAGCATCGTTCCCACCACCCAGTTCGCTGAGGTGAAGCAGCGGGAGCGCAGACAGCAAATGGCCCAGGTGAAACCTCCTGAATCACCTCTTCCCACCCCACCCCCTCAACTTCCCCAAGCACCTCGTCCATCGGTTGCCCCCCCCCGAAGATCAGCCCCAAGACAATGGGGACCCCTTGTGCCACCACCGGAGATCCTTCGCGTTCCACCTCCCCAACACCAGCGGTTCCCGGAAGGGGATTTGACAGATCGCTACCAGGATGCTTTGGATGCCCAAAGGCGTCTGCTTCAGCAGTGGCAACAGTTGCCGTAGGAAGCGCCAATGGATCACCCCCCAGCCCACTCCCCCAAGGCCACGTCGCGGCGGCGCCTCACCCTCGAGCTGTCGTTTGAAAAAATTGACCACATTGACGCCCTGAAAAAGGAGTGGGGTTTAAGGAATCGGGGCGATGTCCTCGAACGTCTGCTGGAGGAACTCTTCTCTCCAAGCGCAATTTCTTCTCTCCCTGAGGCGTCCCAGGCAGACGGTTCCTCCGGGGGGGTGCAGGAGGATCTCCTTGATGACAGCGCAGCCCTTGTTCTTGTAGGGATTGGGAAAGGTGCCATGGAAGGGTGGGGGATGGTTTCCGAGGAGGTTGAGTCCCTGGAGACCGTTCCTAAGAAAGGCACAGCGGGCAAGGGAATTGACCTTCCAGGATTTGTGCAAAAGCGTTCGCAACATCTGAAACGGAGTTTGCGGGGCAACGCGGAAGCGGATTCACCTCCCCCTGGGGTGACGCCTTGGCCCCAACTCCCGGATGGCCTCCTGAAAGAATGCCTGCAGGCGGCCCAGACCCATTGGCTCAATCTTTTTGCTCAGCCGCCCAACGCCGCTGTGATTGAGGCGGCGATGGCTTGGCTTGCCCATGACATCTGGCCCCATGCGGATCTTTGTGAAGGAAAGCTATTTACCTGGTCAGCGGCGGGACGGCTGATGAGAGAGGTGGGTCCCAGTTGGACGGAAGCGTCCCCCAGCCTGGCGGGAGTCATTGTGCTGGCTGGGGTTTTGGAAGATCCCTTCAGCGCTGAGACCCTGCCCCTCCGCATCCCAACCCTCATCCACAGATTTGTTCACCGCTTCCGCCGGCGCCAGAGGGGGACCTCCTTCCAGACGCTGGAATCCACCATGACCCTCCATGGGGCCCTGAGGTTGCTCCAGCTGCCCACTGATCCGGGCCAACGGGTCACATTGACCCAAATCCGTGATGCCTATCGCGAGATGGCCCTGGAACACCATCCAGATTCCGGAGGCTCACTGGATGCCATGCGTCGCCTCAATGAGGCCTACCAATTGCTGAAGGAACTTTATCGCCAGAAACCCGCAGAGGATCGATAGCCTTCGGCTGTCTTGCATGAGACGTATATCAAGACTTGTTATGTGTCCCGGATGAGATGGCCGGACAAGCCTTTGGCTCGGCGTTGTCCGGCCCGGCCGAAGCCCCGAACCCCTCAATCGCGGAGCCTCTTGCATCTCTTGCGAGACACATAATGCGTCTATTAATAGGTCTTGTCTGCGCCTCGTAATTCCTTCAAAAAGCATCGATTCTGTTTGCTGCATCGTGCAGCTCTGGGGGTGTGGAGCACATCTGTGCTGAACAGGTTCAAGGGAAATGTTGTGGCCAATGGACTTTTGGCCAAGCAAGAATCCAGTAGTAGCTTGGTTTTCTAAGCCTTGCTGATCTGTCTCTGACACAGATCAGCAAGGCATCCCCTTGCAGGGAGTCGGATGGACCGGAACCACTAGCCCCATTACAGACCCATGACTAGACCATTCCTCAGACTCATTAAAGACTTACTGATCTCACTTGCGACTTATTTACGGACCAGAAACAAGACGCAAGCCGGACTAATGGGACGCCGATATCGTGCCCAAGCATCTCGCATGGGACGCAGGCTGGATCCCAGTACTAGTCTTAAAAAAGAAGCGCGAGCAGATCTGTGTTCCGTTGGCTCCAAGAAAAAACCCGCCCATCAGGCGGGTTGATCGAACGCGAGTTCTCAGGCCACAGCATCGACTGTGGCTTGCAATCAGGTGCTGGTCTGCATGCCCTGAATCAAGAAATCGAAATAGGGCCCCGCCAGGGCGGCATCCTCATTGCTCAGCAGAGAAACCGCCGCTTCCTTCATGGTGCGCATGGCTTCCACCATGCCGGGCATAGGCACGCCCAAGCTGTTGTACATCTCACGGGCACCCACCAATCCGATCGCCTGGATTTGTTCGGTGCTCCCCGCGAGCACGCCATAGGTCACCAGCCGGAGATACCAGCTGTAATCCCTCAGGCATTGGGCCCGTTGTTTCTGGCCAAAGGCATTGCCCCCAGGAGCCACATATTCAGGCTTGCGCGTGAAGAGTTGTTTGGCCGCCTCGTCAATGATCTTTTTTTCATTGGTCGTCAGCACACTCACCACATTCAGCCGACGGCTGCCGCCGCTGAGAAACTCCACCATGGTGCGCAGCTCGCCACCGTTGGGGTAGCGCAGCTGATCATCGGCCTGGAGGATCAGATCGCGAACGACACTCATGGCAGCGACCACAGACGGGAGGATCCTATCCAGCCAAGCACCGGCTGCCTAGGTTCCCTTGGAGAAGGTGTAACGCCCCTTTGCAGTTCAACCCGATAGGGTCGCAGCAGAGAACACGACCCATGCAACAGGGACAAGGTCTGGATGGGGGGAGCCTGCAAACGCTCACCATTGACGACCTCACCCGGGAAGGGGTGGGACTGGGTCGCCTTCGGGGGCAGGTGATTCTTGTGGATGGGACCGTTCCCGGCGATCGCGTGCAGGTGCGCCTTGTGCACCAAGCCAGACGACACGCCCTGGGCAAGGTGGTGACCCTCCTCCAAGCGTCCCCTGATCGCAGGAATCCCCCTTGCATCCTTGCTGATCACTGTGGTGGGTGCACCCTCCAGGCTCTGGAGGCCCGTGCCCAACAGCTTTGGAAAACCACAGTTGTGGAGGATGCGCTGCAACGCATTGGCCAGTTGCCCCCTGTGGTGCGGCCGCTCCTGGCCGCCCCGCAGGAGCTGGCCTATCGGAACCGTGCCGTGATTCCCCTCGAGCGAGTCCAGGGCGGCACCCTGCGGGCGGGCTACTACCGCCGGGGCAGCCACCAGATCGTGAACATGAATCGCTGCCCCGTCCTCGATCCTCGGCTCGACGCCATGGTCGCTCCCCTGAAGGCAGACCTGGAAACCAGCGGCTGGCCCGTGGACCGGCACGGCGCCGCTGGATCCCCCGGGTCGGGGCTGCGTCACCTCGCCCTTCGGATTGGTCGTCGCAGCGGAGAGCGGCTGATCACTCTGATTGCCAGCCATGGGAATCTCGATGGGCTGGCTCAAGCAGCACACCTTTGGATGGAACGATGGCCCGAACTGGTGGGCGTCACCCTAAACATCCAACCCGAGCCCGGAAACCGGCTCTTTGGGCAAGAGACCATCACGATCAGGGGCCGAGGCTGGATTCTTGAGCCGTTCTGCGGCGTCGAGCTGCAAATCGGCGCGGAGACGTTTTTTCAGGTCTACAGCGAACAGGCCGAGCGGGTGACGGCTCTCCTGCTGGAGGCCCTCGGGCCTCCGGAGGGCCTCATCCTTGAGGGGTACTGCGGCATCGGCACCTTTTCGCTCCCTCTGGCGAAGTCAGGATGGCGGGTCTTCGGGATTGAACAACAGCCCAGCACCGTGGCCCTTGCCCGAGCCAATGCGGAACGGAACGGCCTTGGGGAATACTGCCGTTTCCAGCAGGGGGATGTGGGCCTTTTGCTCGACCAGGCGCTCGGTGAAAACCACCCGAGAGCGGTAGTGCTGGATCCCCCTCGCAAAGGATTGCAGGAGACCGTTGTGGCGGCCATTCGTCGCCATCGCCCACCCTTGCTTTTCTATCTCAGTTGTGATCCGGCCACCATGGCCAGGGACCTTAAGGGCCTCTGCGGTGATGGGGCCTACCGATTAGAGAGCGTGCAACCCCTCGACTTCTTCCCCAACACCGGCCACGTGGAGTGTCTTGCCGTGGTTCGACTCGTCGGGATTGGGGAGCCCTAACTGCGGAGCTGGGCAGCGAACTGACGTTGGAGGGCGTCACGGACCTTTTGGTGGGTGGCCTCCACCTCCCCATCGGTGAGGGTGCGCTGCGGATCTCGGTAGCGCAGGCGAAAGGCCTGGCTGGCCTGTCCTTCAGGAATCGGTTGACCCTCATACCGGTCCACCAGCTCCACCAGCTCGAGGAGTGGACGCCCCGCTTTTCGTATCGCCACCATCAAGGCAGACGCTGAGGTGTCTTTCGTCACCACCAGGGCGAGATCCCGCTCTGAGGCCGGAACCGTGGGGAAGGCCTGGAATTGGGGTGTCCATCGGCCGGGCCGGATCGCCGCTTGTCTGAGGGGACCCATCGCCAACTGAAACAGGTGGGTGGTTTCTGGGAGGCCTAGCGTGGCGGCCTGGGCAGGATGAAGCTGGCCGAACCAGCCAAAGGACTTCCCCTCAAGAACAAGATCCGCCCTTCTTCCGGGATGGAGCAGATCGGCTTCTTCCTCAAGGTTCCCGGGAGGCCGATCCTCCAGGGGGAGAGCGAATCCGCTCAAGGCTTCCTGCAAGACACCCCTAGCCTCCCAATAGGTCAGGGGTTTGGGTTTTCCGCTGCTGCTCCAACGCTCACTGCGCCGCTCTCCACACAACACCCCAACCAACAGCTCCACTTCTTCACTGCTGGCTGCATCGCCCCGGAACACCGTGCCGATTTCAAAAGCCCAAAAGCCGTCCTGGGACGCCTGAAGATTGCGACGGGCGGCCTGCAACAGCTCACCATGAAGATTGTCCCGGAGATGGCCGAAGTCGCTCAGCAGGGGGTTGGCCAGGGGGATCCGCCCCGGAGCCATTCCCACAAGGGAGGGGGCGCAGGTTTCCTGCAAGCCAGCAGCACAGAGGGCCGCACGCAATCGCCGTTCCACCAGCTGGGCAGGCTCAAGGCCGCCCGGGAGAAGGGGATCAGGCAGGTGGGACGCGAACCGGTCGTAGCCGACCAGCCGGGCGACCTCCTCAATCAAATCCACCTCACGGGTCAGATCCATGGCCCTGGAGGGGGGCACCTCCACGAGCCAACCCTCTTCCCCAGCTGTGAGGCGGCATCCAAGCGCCTCCAAGGTGCGTTCAATCGTGGTGTCGTCCAGATCAACGGCCTCGTTGTTTTCGATCACGGGCCCCAGCAGGTTGTGGAGGTGATCCCGATCCAGGACCACCGGCTTCCGGGGAGGAGCGTCCCGCTGGTGCACCCACCGCCCCATAGGTTTGGCCCCCGCAAGCTCCTTGAGCAACTCCACGGCCCGATCTGAAGCGTGGAGGGTGCGCTCCATGGGCAGGCCCTTCTCAAATCGAAGGCTGGCCTCTGTCCGCAACCCCACCCTGCGGGCAGAGCGCCGCACACGTTGGGATGGGAAAACGGCAGCCTCCAGCCAAATCGCCGTTGTGCTGCCCTTCACCGCGGTCTCCGCTCCACCCATCACCCCAGCAAGGGCAATGGGATGGTCCCCGTAGGTCACCACCAGGACCTCCCCGTCGAGGGGGCGCACCTCCCCATCGAGAGCAGCAAAGGTTTCCCCTTCCCGGCCCTGGCGTAGTCCCAGGGAACCAGGATCGGCAACCCCTCCGCTGCGCTCCGCCAGGGCCCCCCGATCGAAGGCATGGAGAGGCTGGCCCGTTTCCAGCATCACCAGGTTGGTGATGTCCACCACGTTGTTGATGGGACGCACACCAGCCCGCTCAAGACGGCGCTGCAGCCACTCCGGGGAGGGGCCCACCTGCACATCGTCCAGGGCGGTCATGCTGAAGATTCCTCCCGCTTCGATGAGGGTTTGGTCGGCGGGAGCCACCTTCAGGGGTTGGGCGGGAAGGGAGGCGAACACCTCCGGGAGGGAAGGCTTTCCTCCGCAGAGGGCGGCCACCTCCCGCGCAATCCCCTCCATGGAGAGCCCATCCGGACGATTGGCCGTGATCGCCAGCTCCAGAATCTGATCATCCAGACCCATCAGGGGGGCTATTGCCGTACCGGCGGGGGGGAGGGCCTCCAGCAGATCCTCCAGGATGACGATGCCCTCAGAGCTCTCAGCGAGCCCCAGCTCCTGCAGGGAACAAATCATCCCACTGCTCTCCACACCTCTGATTTGAGCAGGCTTGATCGAGAGATTCACGGCGGGGAGATGGGTTCCCACCAATGCCACGGGCACATGGATCCCGGCGCGCACATTGGAAGCCCCACAAACAATCTGCAGGGGTGGGCCGTGGGGATCCGTGCGCACCCGGCAAACGCTCAAGCGATCCGAACCAGGGTGGGCTTCACGGGCCTCCACATGGCCCACCACCACCCCTTCGACCTGGGCCGCCAGATCGTGAATCGCTTCCACCTCGAAACCTGCCAGCGAAAGCCTCTCCGCCAGTCGATGGGGGTCCAAATCACCTGGGTCGCAGATTAGGAGCTCCTTCAACCACTGAAGTGAGACCCGCATCGTTGCGCTGAGCGACAGCCTCCCATCCTAGGAAGCGGCGGTAGGCACCTTCCAAGGAGTAGGGTTCATCATTGTCACCTTGCTCGCTCAGCGGCGCACGTCCTTTCCATGGCAAAAAACAAGGGCGTCCGGATCGTGATCACTCTCGAGTGCACCGAATGCCGGTCCAACCCCGCCAAGCGGTCTCCGGGTGTGTCCCGTTACACCACCCAGAAGAACCGCCGCAACACCAGTGAACGGCTGGAACTCAAAAAATTCTGCCCCCATTGCAACAGCTCCACGGTGCACAAGGAGATCAAGTGATCTCCCCTGACTGCAGCCGCTGAGCCCTTTTTGGGGCGCGACACCCTTTTCTGAATTCATGTCTCCTGCCACCGTTCGACCATGAGCAGCTCATTTTTTAAAAAACGCCTCTCACCGATCAAGCCCGGTGACCCGATCGATTACAAAGATATTGATCTCCTCAAGAAGTTCATCACCGAGCGAGGAAAGATCCTTCCCCGTCGACTCACAGGACTCACGGCACAGCAACAACGCGACCTCACCAACGCCGTGAAGCGGGCACGGATTCTGGCCCTGCTGCCATTTGTGAATCCCGAAGGCTGAGGAGTTGTCTGGGCCTGCCCGCAGCCCATCCACCGGAGCGATCCAGGTTGGTGATCTGGTGGGGATCCCAGGAAAATCTGGAGCTGCGGCGCCCCGGATCGCATTTGTCAAAGGCCTGAAGGGGGGACGGGCGGAACTCCTCCTGATCCCCATCGGGAAGGCTGCGAGCCTCCCATTGCGGGAATTGGAGCTGGTGGCCTCCTCTCATCAGCTGGGAGGGGTCCAGTCCTCCCCAGGGGACCTGGACCCCTTGGCTTGGAGCGCGGATGGGCTTGCCTTGGCCATGCCAAAACCCCGTGAATTTGCCGTTGCCTGGGAGGTGTTGGTCAGCGACATCCCCCCCGAGGCGGAACCCGAAGAGGTGTCTTTGGAGGCGTTCTCAGACTTGGTCTGCGGGCGGGTGGACCCCCTGCATCGCGGAGTCTGCTGGATCTGGCTTCAGGGGCCCCAGTTGCTGTTTCGTTTTAAACAGGGCTGGATCCAGCCCCGAAAAGCGGCAGACATCAAGCGACTGGCCCAGGATCGCCACCGTCAACAAGTGGCTGAGAGGGAACAAACACATTGGGTCAACGCCCTCAAACAGCGCGAATTGGTTGAGGCTGAGGGGTTGGGGCCCAGACAGGCCAATGAACTGTCTGTTTTAAAGCGGCTGGCCTCCGGTCAAGGCGATTCGCCCCTCCCCGAGGAGATCAAGACCCTCCTCCAACAGGTGCGCTGCTCCACTGAAGCGGCCGATGTGCGCCATCTCTTGGCCGATGTGGGCCTTTGGCCGCGGCACCATTTGCCCTCCCTGCAGGGAACCACTTGGCAGCAAGGGTTTGCCGATCCCCTACGGGAGGAGGCGCAACGGCTGCTGTGCCTTGCCGATGGACCCTGCAGCGGCGATGGGGAACGGCTGGATCTGACGGGGTTGCACACGGTCACCATTGATGACACGGACACCGCCGACATCGATGACGGTCTTTCGTTGGAGTGGATGGGGGATGGGAGTCCCCGGATCTGGATCCATGTGGCCGATCCGGGGCGTTTGATTGCCGCCGGTAGCCCCTTGGATCTGGAGGCGCGGCGCCGGGGCTCCAGCCTCTATCTGGCCCAGGGAACCCTCCCCATGTTCCCCCAGATCTTGGCGACGGGTCCCTTTAGCCTGCGGGCAGGCCATCGCTGCGCAGCCTGGAGCCTGGGCATTCGCTTGGCCTCCGATGGGGACCTCGCTGCATTGGATCTGCACCGCAGCTGGGTGCGCCCGGCCTATCGGCTCTCCTACGGGGATGCCGATGAGCTGCTGGAGCTCGCCCCACCCCAGGAAAGGGATCTTTTGACCCTTCAAGAATTGTTGCTTCTCCGCAGGACCTGGCGTGCGCAACGGGGTGCCCTCTTTCTCGACCAACCGGAGGGGCGGATTCGTCGAGGAGAAGGAAACCCTGGCGAAGAGGCTCAGTTGGAGATCATCGAGCCGACCCCCTCCAGGCAACTGGTGGCCGAGGCCATGATCCTGGCGGGGGCGGCGATCGCCGAATTCGGACACCGTCATGGACTGGCCTTGCCCTATAGAAGCCAACCCATCGCTCCGGTGCCCACGTCCCAGGAGCTGGAGGCCTACCCGGCGGGTCCGGCGCGACTGGCTGCCATCAAGAAGTGCCTGACCCGGGGCGTTGTGGGCACCCGTGCCCTTCCCCACTTCAGCCTTGGCCTCGAGGCCTATGTCCAGGCCACCTCCCCGATTCGTCGCTACGGCGACCTGCTGGTGCAAAGGCAACTGCAGGCCCACCTGGAGGGCGATGCGCCCATGGATGGGCCCGCCCTCACGGACCTCCTGACGGCCATGGAGGGGGGGGTGCGGGAGGGAATCACCATCTCCCGGGAAGATCAGCGGCACTGGCAGCAGGTTTGGTTCGCCCAGCATCGGGGCCAACAGTGGCGCGGGCTGTTTCTTCGGTGGCTGCGGGAAGACCATCAGCTTGCCCTGCTCCATCTCGAAAACCTGGCCATGGACCTGGCCGCCGAATGCCATGGGTCGCCCCAGGCCGGTGATCAGGTGCTGGTGCGGGTCAGGGAGGTGGACCCCTTGAGGGACCTTCTGCGGCTGGATGCCCGCAGCCTTTAGGACCTCAGGCCAAGCGAGACACCCGCAACCAAGGGCCCCAGGGGTTGGCGCAACCCATTAGGGAAACGGGACCTGGGGAGTGCTGCTCCTGCAGCCACTGGTTGAGGGCAGGCTCCAGGGTGATCAGGGGCCAGGGTTCCCCCTGCGGTCCCCCCGGGCCGTGGAGGGAAAAGCCCCCACTGCTATCCGCCACCAGTTCTCCCTGCCACAGGCACTCTCCCGGTTCCTTTGGGGCCCGGTGCGGGTCGCCACTGTCCTGGCTCCAGCGGCCGGAGGGAACCAGTCGCTCGGGTTCATCCAACAGGGAGCGTTGGCGCATGGCCCACTCGGGGTGGTGCCACGGGGTGTCCCACAGGGGCAAGGGGCCCGCGGGGGCTTGGGGGTCCCCAATCAGTGCCTCCTGGAGCTCACGGACGGGGAGATCCGCAGGCAGGATCCCACGGCGCACACAGAGGGCTGCCGCTAATCCCGCCGCCTGGCCGAGATTGAGCACCAGGGGTTGGAGCCTGGTGGCGCCGTTGGCCATGTGGCTCACCCCGATGGCCTTGTCAGCCGCCAGAAGGTTCACCACCCCACGGCTCACCAGGGCGCCGTAGGGAATGGAGAAGGGGGTCCCCGTCCATCGCCCCCCCCAGCGGCAGCTCTTCGGCGCCAGGGGCCAATCCTCTCCCGGGTAGTGATGGTCGTTGGCGTAGTTGCCCACGGCGATCGCCGTGGAGGGCAGGGGTGCAATGGAGGGCCCTGTCCGTTGGGGAAGAAGGTGCTGTTCCAGCACCGTCTCCATCGCCACCAGCCGTCGCCCCTCCCGCCAGTAAGGCATGAGGGCCAGGTCTTGGGTGCCATGAAGGGCGCCTGAGCGCGCCTCAGCGGAGCCGGGAAACACCGAACCCTGTTTCAGCCGTCCCTGGCTGATGGTGATCAGGGCTTCGGCGAAGGCCCTGCTGTGGCTCCGCATATCGCTTGCGAGATCGGCCCGCACGTCCCCAGCTAGGACCTGGGGATCAAAGGCCCGATCCAGGTCACGATGCCAATCGTTGCCATTCAGGGGCCAATTGAGCATCACCACCCCCCCCGGCAGGCGGCCGTAGGTGAGGGTTCGGTGAAGTCCAAAGCGATGGGTGGCCTCCGTAAACGGCGGGGCTGGCCGTGGCTCCCTTGCCGCATCAGGCCCTGGGCCGCTTGACTGGAGCTGGGCCATCACCACCCAGGTGGGCGACTGGACCGGCTGGTGGTGAAAGAAGTCCAGGGCATCCAGATCCACCTGGGGAGGAGCACTGGGTTCACCCCACTTCTCCTTGGCTTCCCATCCCAAGCGATGGGGCACCCTTCCTAAGGGAAAGAGATCCCCCCGATCACTTCCGTCCACCACCAGGGTGGGTTGGATCCGCCAAAGCGCTTGCTGCCACTCCAACTCCAGGGCCGTGATGCGATCGCCCCGACGCTCGATGGCCTCCAATTTCGCCAGACTCCACCACTCCAGCAGCGGTGCCTCCCCCACCCAACGGCGAAGAATCGCTTCCGCTGTGGAGGGCAGATAGCCAAAACAACTCACCCAGTTGTGATCCAGGCCCCCAGGGGTCTCCGCGGCCAGGGCCCTCAGCAGGGCGCCCCACAGGCCTGTTTGCCAGGGGGACAATTCGTTGCCATCGGGACAACAAACCCCTGCGGCGCTCACCATGCCCCCGAGCCATGGGCCAGGGGTGAGCAGGAGGGTCTGGGCACCGCTGCGCGCCGCCTGCAAGGCGGCGGCCACTCCCCCGGTGCCACCACCCCACACCAGCACCTCAACGGTTTTGTGATTCACGGATGGGCAGGCGCGGGGGAAGGGGGCGGTGGGCCATGGGTAAGATCCACTCCCAGGCAAGGCCGCAAGGGCGAGCCGCACTGGCGACACCAGCCGCGCCAACGAAGCTAGCCGCCAGTGATCCCATTCACCCTCACCACTCCGCTCTACTACGTCAACGACAAGCCCCATCTCGGCAGCACTTACACCACCCTGGCCTGCGATGCCATCGCTCGCTATGAACGGCTGAGGGGGCGCGCCGTCACCTTTGTGACGGGAACGGATGAGCATGGTTTGAAGATCCAGCGCACGGCCGAGGCCGCCGGTCTGGCCCCCCAGGCCTTTTGCGATCGCAACAGCGCCAGCTTCAGCCACCTCTGGCAGGCTTGGGGGATCAGTCAGGATCGTTTCATCCGCACCACCGCAGGGTCCCACCGGGTGCTGGTGGAGCAATTTTTCGCTCGGGTGGAGGCCAAGGGTGATGTTTTGGAGGGGCGCCAGCAGGGGTGGTATTGCGTGGCCTGTGAGGAGTTCAAGGACGACTCCCCCGATGCGGAGGCCCCCTCTTGCCCAATCCACCAGCGCCCCTTGGAGTGGCGTGATGAACCCAATTTGTTTTTTCGCCTGTCGCGCTATCAAGACCAGATCGAACAACTGGTCCGTAGGGAGGGGTTCATCGCTCCAATCTCCCGCCGTCGGGAAGTGGAAAATTTTGTGGCCCGTGGGTTAAGGGATTTTTCAATCTCCAGGATCGATTTGCCCTGGGGGATCCCCGTTCCTGGCCACCCTGGACACACCTTCTATGTTTGGTTTGATGCCCTGGTGGGCTACCTCTCCGCCCTGCTGGACCCCGGGGCTCCCATCAGCTTGGAGCAATTGCCCGCCAGGGGCTGGCCAGCCCAACTGCATGTCATCGGCAAGGACATCTTGCGCTTTCATGCCGTCTTTTGGCCAGCCATGTTGATGTCGGCTGATCTGCCCCTGCCCGAGAGGGTGTTTGGCCATGGCTTTCTGACGCGCGAGGGCCAGAAGATGGGCAAATCCCTCGGCAATGTGCTCAATCCGGAGGAGCTGCTGGAGCGCTGTGGTCGGGATGCGGTGCGCTGGTACCTGCTGCGAGACATCCCATTTGGGGAAGACGGTGACTTCCAGCAAAAGCGATTCATCGATCTCGTTAACAATGATTTGGCGAACACCATCGGCAATCTCTTGAATCGCACCGTCTCCATGGCTCGGAAGTGGTTTGGGGGGGCCATTCCCCCCTCGGGCGAAGCCTCAGGGGATCACCACCCCCTGGCGGTAGCCAGCGCCACCGCAGCCCGCACGTTCGATCAGGCCATGGAAGGGCTTGACTTCCGCGGCGCCGCGGAAGCCGTGTTGAAACTCGCGGAAACGGCCAATGGGTTTCTCAACGATCAGGCCCCCTGGATCCGCATGAAGCAGCCCGACGAGCTGGAGGCAGTTGGGGCAGACCTGTACGCGGTTCTCGAAAGCTGCCGCTGGATCGGTGTCCTCCTCATCCCACTCCTGCCAGACCTGTCCGCGCGCATGTTGGAGCAACTGGCCTGCCCATCCATCTCCTGCGATGCGTTCTGGCCAGCCTCCGCGGCACTGGAGACCGCCGCCGCAGCTTCCCAGGAGGCCCATGGAGCTTGGCAACGCTCCCGCCAGTGGGGTGTCCTCCCCTCCCATGGCCCCCTCCCCTCGGCCTCTCCCGTCATGCAACGGCTGGAGCTGCCTGATCCCCTTTGAAGGTGCCACCACGCCAGTTGCAGCAGCCCCAGAGGCGACGGGAGACGCAGCGGGTTCCCAGGGTGTTGGGGGTCCTGTGCGTGTTGCTCTCAGCGCAGGGCTGCGGCAGGCCAACCACCATGGACGCTGACGAGCCTGCCCCCCCTTTCACCTTCCGCGCCCTCGATCTTCAACAACGCACCCGTCAGGGCCTTCCTGCCTGGTCGTTGAAGAGTCCCGAAGCCCGCTACGACCTAAGGAGCAGCGTGGCCCGGGCGTTAAAGCCCGAAGGGATCATCTTTGAGAAAGGGCAACCCCTCTACACCTTGGCCGCCACCACCGGCACCGTCATCAACGATGGGGCAGTGATCCTCCTCGAGGGAGAAATTCGCCTGCAGCGCCAGGGAAAGGATCCCATCTTGCTGACCGCTGACCGGGCCCTGTGGATCCCCCAGGAGTCCCTCATGCGCTTTGAAGTGCGACCATCCGTGCGCAATCTCCAAACCCAGCTTTCCGCCGAGACGGCCACCCTTCAGATCGATAAAGATCGGCTGAACCTCCGCGGAGCACCAACGCTCAAACGATGGAGCCGTCCCATCGCATTGAACGCCAAAACTTCAGATCAAACACCTGAAATTCATGGCACCTTTCAAGAGGTGGAATGGCAGCCTAGTCAAGGGGACCTCAAAGCCCAAGGACCTGTCACCTTCACCCGTCGCCCCCCGGGTCGTGCCCCACATCTCCCCCCCCAACTGCTGAAAGGATCCCGGTTGGAGGGCAACACGGTGCGGCAGGACTACGCGCTGATCGGGCCCGTGGACTTCACGGACCCTGTCGAGAGAAGTTGGTTTCGTGGCGGGGATGTTCTCGTGAACACGAAGACTTCTCAGTTGAACAGCAAGCCGGCCTTCCAGGGCCAGAAAGCCGACCTGCAGGTTCAGGGAGAAGAGTTCCAACTGGATGGCAAGGGCACTACAGCCACGATCGCCAGAAACTGCCAGCTGCAGCAGAAGGGTGACCAGCTGAACGCCCAGCGTTGCCAATGGAACTGGAAAACCCAGGCCATCTCAGCCGATGGACAGGTGGTTTACAGGAGAACAGCCAATGGGCAGCTCACCCGCGCCGAACGCATGGAAGGCCGACTCGGGCCCGATGGGGAAGTGAAGGCGACCTCGCCGGGCGGGAGAGTGTTCAGCCAACTGCGGGTTCCCCGTCAGGCAGCGACTCCAAAACCGGTGAGGACTCCTTCCAAACCCAACCCCATTGTGTTCTGAGCTTGTCCGCCCACCCCTCGATCCAGCGAAGGTCGGACTGGCTGAAACAACGGGCCGTCCAACCACCCACCACCAACACCCCCCGCTCCCCGACGGGCTGCACCACCACCGCAGGCAACCCTGGAAGCAAACCCTCGAACTCCGCTCTTCCGGGATAGTGCTTCAAATCCACAAGGGAGATGGAACGCTGCCGCGCCATCGCCTGGTTGCAAATTGGACCGGGGACAAAACCTTCTCCACCCAGCAGTCCCCGTCGCAGAAGGATCCTCTTACCGTCATGGAGGAGAAGAGTGGCCGCTGGAGTGGCCGTCAGCACCATGGCGCTTCCCCAGCCCAGTTCCGCCACCAGCTCCCCGGGCAGACCATCCACCAACTCCCACCCCTGTTCTCCTGCAAGGGCAACACGCTCTGGGGGCAGGGGATCCACGCGCTGCCAGAGGGCAGCCACCACCCTGAGCACCACCGCCAACAGGCTGGCCAAAACGGATGCCCGCTCCAGGGAAGGATCCAATTGGGCAGCGCTGAGCTGGTTGGCTACGGTCAGCACCAGTGCCCCCAGGCCGATCGCCAGAAGAATTCGAGCAGGCAAGGGAAGAGCCATGGAGGAAAAAACTTCAGAAAGCAAAAATCAGCGGACCATGAAAGAAGCATGATCGGCCCGAGCGCGGCAAACTGGAGGGTGACGCCATTGCGATGAGCTTGCCGTGACTCCTCTTTCCAGCAGCGGTGCACCAGGTTGGCTCGCCAGCCTTCGGCTCAAAGGGGCTCGATGGGTTGTCCCAGTCATCGTGGTGCTGGGGATGTGCCTTGCGATTGTCGCTCCAGCCCAGGCCGTAGGAGTCGCGGATTTTCCCCCACAGGCTCCTACCGCCCATGTACTGGATAACGCCCATGTCCTCTCCCGGGCCGGCTCCCAGGAGATCGAGCGGGTGCTCCAAACATTTGAGGAGGAGCACGTCGACGCCAGAGTCATCACCGTCTCGAAATTGGACTACGACCTCAGCCTCAACACACTGGGAGAGGAACTCTTGGCGCGTTGGGCAACCCAAACCAATGGGGAAGGAGAGGGAGTTTCTCGACTCCTGCTGTTGATTGATGGTCAGACGCGCTCCACCGCCGTGGTGGCCTCCACGGGACTCGGGGGGCGATTGCCAGCGGAACTGCTGACCAGCACCGCTGACTCCACCATGGCCATTCCTTTGCGTTCCGCTGAACGCTATCGGCAGGCCACCCTGGATGCCCTCACCCGGCTTGGTACGGTTTTGC
>JAYKHG010000083.1:0-3952 GCA_035284825.1 Cyanobacteriota bacterium | reverse complement strand
GGGGGGCGATTGCCAGCGGAACTGCTGACCAGCACCGCTGACTCCACCATGGCCATTCCTTTGCGTTCCGCTGAACGCTATCGGCAGGCCACCCTGGATGCCCTCACCCGGCTTGGTACGGTTTTGCGGGGTGGGGAGGATCCGGGGGAGCCGCTGATCGAAGAAGCCCCTGCCCTTGCCAGCAACATCCCGAGCAAAGAGGAAACCGAAAGCAGCCACGCCTTCACTTGGGTGGTGGTCTTGCTGGTCATTGGCACGGTGGTGCCGATGGCCACCTGGTGGGTCTTTTCACGCTGAGGAACTGATGGGATTTCGTGATTGGATGGGACGCCTTGGCAACGCCCAGGCGCTTGATCTCAGCAGCGATCTGGAACGGGGCTACGAAGCTGCCCTGCTGATCCAGAGCATTGAATTGGAGTACTACCAGGACCGCCCAGTGAGGCCGGAACTGGAGCTGCGGATTCCCAAGGCGATGCAGGCCCAAGTGCTGCGTCGTTTCCGTGCCGCCCTGCAGGTTTGCCAGCAATCCATTGAAAAGATCAAACCCTATCGGCAAGAACTCAGTGGCCAGGAATTGCGTCAATTGCAATTGCTTGAATCGGTCACCGACCGATACGCAGGCAGCAGAACCCAGCTTCCCAGCTTGAGTCGGAGCCCGGAAATCCTTCCGCGGAGTCTCCTGGGGGTGGTGGATCAGGTTCGGCAGCGGCTGGATCCAGAAGCGGAAGCCAGCGTGGTCGCTGGATTTCGCAGAAGACGAGATTCCACCTTGGTGGCCCTGAGGATCCTGTTGCTGATGATTTTGGTGCCGATCCTCACCCAGCAAATCAGCCGCACCTACATCGTTTCACCCCTGGTGGACCGCTTTTCACCAGACACGCCTTTCCTCAGCTACCCCAAACCCAAATTGGAAGAGCAAGCTGTTGAGAAGTTGAGGGTTTTCCAGGCGGAAATTGAATTTGATCATCTCCTCCATAATGAGCCATTACCGACCAGGGAGGAATTACAAAAACAGCTGCAAGTTCGGGCCCAGGAGTTAAAAGAGGAAGCGGATCGGGAGAGCACGGAAGCCGTCAAGAATGTCTTTGCGGATCTTTTGGGACTACTGGGCTTCGCGGCCGTTTGTCTTTTTGGTCAACGGGACATCCAAGTGCTGAGGGGATTCATTGATGAGCTTGTCTATGGTTTGAGCGACAGCGCCAAGGCATTTGCCATCATTTTATTCACCGATATTTTTGTCGGTTTCCATAGCCCTGAGGGATGGACCGTACTCCTCGATGGGGTGGCCGAGCATTTGGGTCTGCCGGCCCGTGAAAATTTCATCCTTCTCTTCATTGCCACCTTTCCTGTGGTCCTTGCCACCATCTTTAAATACTGGATTTTCCGCTATCTGAACCGTGTCTCCCCCTCGTCGGTGGCCACCCTGCGCAACATGCAGGGAGGCGGCTAGGGGGTGACTTCAAAACTGCCACCCATCACCCTCGTGAGTGGACCAGCGGCCAGTGGGAAGAGTCGTTGGGCTGAACATCTGGCCCATTCCAGTGGCCATGCGGTGGTGGTCTTGGCCACGGGCCCCGATCTTCCTGACGATCCCTCCTGGCAACAGCGTCTCCATCGCCACCGACAGAGGCGTCCCCCCTCATGGCGCACCCTGGAGGTGGGTGGGGAACTCAGCTCAGGGCTGTTGCACTTGAAGTCAGGGGAATTGGGCCTCGTGGATTCTCTGGGCACCTGGGTTGCGGCTCACTTGGAGAGTGAGGGGACGGCTTGGCAGGAGCAGGTTGACACCCTTGTGTCCACAGTTCGCTTGCTTCCTTGCCCCCTCGTGCTGGTGAGCGAGGAAACGGGCTGGGGTGTGGTGCCGATCACGGCAGCGGGAGGGCGATTTCGTGACCGGCTGGGGGAGCTTCAGCAACATCTGGCGCCCCATTGCGATGCAACCTGGTTGGTCCTTCAGGGAAGGGCCATCAACTTGAGCTCCTTGGCTCAACTGGTTCCCACCATGGGCCGATGATGCCCCGAGTGGTTTTGTTTGAACCCCTGATCCCCCCCAACACGGGGAATGTGGCGCGAACCTGTGCCGCCACGGGGTTGGAACTTCACCTGATCGAACCCCTGGGCTTTTCCCTCAGCGATCGTCATCTGCGGCGGGCTGGCCTGGATTACTGGCCGCTGGTGCAATTGATCCGGCACCAGGATGTGCCGGCATTTCTTGCGGCACACAGACAGGGCGGTGGGCGTCTGCTTGCCCTGAGTAGCCACGCCACCAGCTCTTACTGCGATATCGACTATCAACAAGACGATTGGCTGCTCTTTGGCAAGGAAACCGATGGCTTACCCCCTGCCCTGCTGGACGCCGCCGATCTGAGGTTGACCATCCCCATGCCGAGATCGGGGCGTGTGATCCCCGGTGGGGTGAGAAGTCTCAACCTGTCGGTCGCGGTTGGGGTGGTGGTGTTTGAGGCCCTGAGGCAACTGCAGCAGAGCCTTTGAGTCGAGGCCAGTGTCAAGAGGGGCCAATCAAACCTTGCGCCCATGAATCACTAGCGCTAAGGTCCGCGAGATTTATCGATTAAAGGCCAACTGGCCTAAAACCTTGGATTCTTGATTGTCAGAAACTCAAGGTCCGGTTTGTCATTACCATCACATCAGCACCCATGAGATTTAGTCGTTGTGTGTTTACTGCGCTCCTCAGTACATCGGTGGTTCTTCCGCTTGCAAGAGCGCTTGCCACCGATCTTCCTTTCTCCTCCTCCACCGATGATTTGTTCTCAGCCCTGAGACAAGTCAATCAGCAGTCTTCCCCCCCGTCTGAAGACGATTCTTTCCAACCAGTCCCATCCCGTCCGGTCACTGATCGAATTTCCAAAGGCGATCGTGTAGGAATTGTTCGTTTTGGCGACACCCTAAATACCATTGCCCGTCGTTACCAACTCTCCGTGGGGCAGCTCGTGGAGTTGAATCCTGACCTCCAGGGCAATCCATTGATTGTCGGACGCCAGCTGCAGATCCGTCAGGGGTCTCAACTGAGAATTCACCCACTCATCAGTCTCAACCCAACGGGAAGTGGTGGAGTGAGTTGGCCTGACACCCCGGATTACCCTTCTCGGCCCAGGCCCCTAGGCACGACCCGTTGGCTCATGCCGGCCAAAGGTCTTTTGACCTCTGGCTACGGTTGGCGCTGGGGGCGCATGCACAAGGGAATTGACATTGCCAACAGTGTGGGGACCCCCATCATTGCTGCCCAACAGGGGGTGGTCACCTTCGCGGGTTGGAGCAATGGAGGCTATGGGTATTTGGTGGAGATCACCCATGGCGATGGAGCCCGCAGTCTCTATGCCCACCAGAGCCGCATCCACGTTAGTAAGGGCGAAGAAGTGAGACAAGGTCAGCAGATTGGTGAGCTGGGATCCACTGGTCGAAGCACTGGACCCCATCTTCACTTTGAGGTCCACGCCCCGGGGTATGGAGCCATCAATCCCATGGACATTCTCCAGCCGGCGGCTTGAATCCGGATGCCTGATCGACCACCATCGGTGCCATGGCGTAAAGTTTGAAGTTCAGGCTCGGTAGCTCAGCTGGTTAGAGCGTGGGATTCATAACCCCAAGGTCGGGAGTTCAAGTCTCCCCCGAGCCATGCTCACGCACCTAAGGGACCCTTCTTCTGGCCCTTCCTTCAGCGCATATCAATCGCTCGCAGACGGTCCCTAAAACTTGAGGACTCACCATTGAGAGCCTCAGGTGTTTGGGCAAGTGACGTGGCGGCAAATTCCGCAGCCCCACTCCTTTTCACCTTCGAAGCATCAAGGCCAGGGCCGGCACCTCGGACGTCCACCGCCACCCGATAATTCCCCCCCCGTCGACCCATGCTCACGCTTAACCCCCCGTCTTTATTGCGAGCCAGGGGGCTGCTCTTCAGCTCACTGCGCACTTGGTTCAGGAGTCGGAAGTG
>JAYKHG010000082.1:0-13053 GCA_035284825.1 Cyanobacteriota bacterium | reverse complement strand
TTTGCGAAGCACCGTGGGGTCCCAAGTCATGTCCATCTAAATACGCCAACCCTTACAGCCTATGGCCCCGAGTGACAAGGCCCCGCAAAGATCCGTGATGCGTTAAGCTGGCTCAAGGCAAAGTCGTAATGACTTCGCAATAGCCCTTGCGATTTGCCTCGCTGAATTCATCCCACCCGATCACACCCATGTCCAGGCTTGTTGGTCTGTCAGCTCCAGACTTCACCGCCACAGCGGTGGTAGACCAGGAATTCAAAGAAGTCACTTTGTCGCACTACCGCGGCAAGTATGTGGTGCTCTTCTTCTACCCCCTCGATTTCACCTTTGTTTGCCCCACTGAAATCACAGCCTTCAGCGACCGCTATGGAGATTTTTCAAGTCGCAATACCGAAGTGCTTGGAGTGTCCGTAGATAGCCAATTCAGCCACCTGGCTTGGGTGCAAACCGACCGTAAGGCCGGCGGTCTTGGTGACATTGCTTACCCTTTGGTGGCTGATCTCAAAAAGGATATCGCCAGGTCCTATGGCGTTTTGGATGAGGAGGCCGGCATCGCCCTCAGAGGTCTCTTCATCATTGATCCAGATGGGGTCATCATGCACAGCACCATCAATAATCTCCCGGTGGGACGCAGTGTGGACGAAACCCTTCGCGTGCTGCAGGCCTTCCAGTATGTCCAGTCCCATCCCGATGAAGTCTGCCCTGCCAACTGGACCCCTGGCGACAAAACCATGAATCCAGATCCAGTTAAAAGCAAAGACTTTTTCTCTGCCATTGGCTGATATCGCCACTTCAGCTACCCATCACCGGGGTCCTAATGACCCCTTTTTTTGTGTCAGCAACGTTGGTCGATTGGACTTCCAAACGATGCCAACAGAGCACGACCCCCGAGAGCTTCACCTCGACTAGGCCAGGGGTCCAAGGGCCGGCCAAAGCTGTTCGGCGGCTGTGATCACCTGGGTCCTCTGGGACGCAGGCACCAGGGCCACAAGTTCCAACACCGGTGTTTGGGGATCCCGGTTGGCCACACCTTCGTACCAGCACTCGAGCCGTGGTCCAACGGCCTGAATCTGGAGGGTGAGCCGCTTGCCTGGCTCCTGAAAACGCCCTTTGAGGCGAAGGATCGGTTGCTTTCGGACAAGCTCCCGAAGGGCCGCCTCCACGTCTTGTCTGGTGATGGACCCCCACCGTCGAATCACGATGCTTTCCATGGCAACGTGGGCATGGTCGTGGTGGTCGTCCGTTGTACCGTCGCCCCCTGAAGAGGCAACCTTCAGCGGATCTGAAGCATCCAGGGGCCGGCCCAACAACAGATCAACAGGCAAAGCGCCTCTGACCATGGGCAAAACGGGAGTGCCAGGTCGAACCTTGCTGCCCACGGCTTGCATCACGACCTCCAGAGCCTCAGAGGCCACCGTGTCAGCCCGGCTCACGGCCACCAGGTCGGCCACCTCAAGCTGCTCGTGGAACAATTCCTCGAGGGCAGAGAGATGCTCCAGGCTGGGATCCGCTTGGCGCTGGGCCTCCACGGCGGCCGCATCCCCAACCACATGGCCAGCGGAGAGGGCTTCCCCATCCACCACGGTGACAACAGCATGCACGCGGGTTCTGGTGCGCACTTCAGGCCACTGGAATGCGGCCACGAGCGGCTCTGGCAGGGCAAGGCCGCTCGTTTCCACGACTAGAGCATCGAGCTGGTCTGCCCTTTCGAGCAAACGCTCCATGGTGGGGAGAAATTCATCTTGCACGGTGCAGCAAAGACAGCCATTGGTGAGCTCCACCAGACTTCCGTCCATCTCCTCCTCCGGACAGAACCCGCAATGGGCCAGCAGGTCACCATCAATGCCCACATCGCCGAATTCATTGACGATCACCGCGAGACGCAGACCGCTATTGAGGAGAAGGTGTCGCAGGAGGGTGGTTTTTCCGGCCCCAAGAAAGCCCGTGACCACCGTGACCGGTAGGCGGGATGGCGATGTTGGAGCCATTCAGGGCACCAGTGAGGAGAGGGTCCAGGCGGCCCCGCAACCCACCAACCCGGCACAGATCAAAGACCTTTGCTGGGCTGAGAGCCCTTCAGCCAGGGATCGCAGCAGGGTGAGGGCCAGCAGCAGGAGAGCCCCCTGACTCAGCAGCAAACCCAGCCCATAGAAGGCCAAAGGAGCTCTGCTCCAGCCCAGAACGGTGTTGCTGAGGACGTAGCCATGGAGGGCAATCGCCGGCAGGAGAAGGGCCTTGGGCCAGTGTTGCAACCACACCATTGCCACCAGCACCAAGCTGAAGGCCACGGAAGCCTCAGCAAAGGGAAATCCGGGAAGCCAAAGTCCTAGGGCACTCCCCGACAACCCCGTCATCAGCAGGGCCAACATCCATGGGGCACGGTGGCGTAAACCAATCAGCGAAAGGGAGCACAGAAACAGCAGGTGGTCTGGCCCCAGGATCGGATGGGCCAAGCCACTGAGAAATCCCGTGAGGGGGGATGGCGGTAGATGGGTGAGGTCCATCAGATGGTGGGCCTCAGCGGGTGTGCCAGTGATTCCGAACGCCAGGAGAGTCAGGCACCCTCCAGCCGGGAGGAGCCATGGGCGAAATCGCGCAGCCGCAGGCAGAGAGAAGGTCATGGTGTGCGCCGGTCCTCGCCGGTCTTGGGGTGAAGGGTCGGCGGGCGTTCTGGCTTGGATCGTTTAGCGATCTTCACAGCTGCGGGACAGCGCCGGACTCCAGAAAAACTCTGTGCACCGAACTTTCCCCGTTACCTCCGTGGGCTGTTCCCCCACGGAACCGGACTGCAGCAATCTACCGATGACGGTTCAGAGGAATCCACTCAGTCGCATTCCAGGCTGTCTCTCGTTGACACGCCGGTTTGCGGATGGATGCCCTCGGCCCTTGCGCAGAGGGCGCGACGTTGGGCTCGATCCAAGACCGCACCACTGAAATCCGCATCGGCGATCTGAGCATCCGTAAAGCGGCTTTGCATCAACATGGCGTTACGAAGCAGGGCGCCCCGCAGGTTCGTCCTGTCCAAACGGCTGGCAAACACCACCGCATCCTGGAGATTGACCTCCCGCAAATCGGCACCCTGGAGATTGCTGCCATTGAACACAGCACCCCGCAGGTCAGCGCCGTGGAAATCCACACCCTCCAGGTTGGATTTCAGGAACTCCTGCTGCTGGAGATCGCGGCCGTGCATATCCAAGTCGATTTGCTGGAGAGCGCGCTGGCCCCTCAGTTCTGGGGCCGTGATGGCCAAAGCGGTAGCGGGAAAGGCCAGGGCAACGGCCAGCAGGAGCAGCACGGCTCCCCTCCACCACCAGAAAGCACGTGGAGAGCTTTCCATGGGTTGTGATGCTTGGAGCATGGGCATGGGCGCAGCTTTACGCTTCAGGATCAAGTTATGGCAGCCATGGCCCTGTCGTTGCGGGTAGTGGTCCCCCCCCATCCCCTGATTGGCCACTGGCTAACCATCTTGAGGGATCGATCCACGCCCTCCCCGCTCTTTTCCACCAGCATGGCGGAACTGGGGCGCTGGCTCACCTATGAGGCCCTCAGAGATTGGCTTCCCCACTGTTCTGTGCGGGTGGAAACCCCCTTCGGGGAAGGGGAGGGAACGGTCATCGACCCCGCCGTTCCCCTCTTGGCCATTCCAGTGCTCCGCGGTGGTCTGGGCCTCTGGCAAGGAGCCCAGGGGGTGGTGCCCTCCGCAAGGGTGTGCCACGTGGGGATTGACGCTCCACCCAATCAACCCGTCCATTGGTATCTCGACGACTTGCCAGCCGCCATTGGCGAACGGGTGGGGGTGTTGATTTGGCTTCCACAGCTGGCGACAGGCAGAACCCTGCTGGCCCTGTTGGAGCGGCTGAGGGAGTCGGGGGTGGACGGTCAACGGCTGAGGGTGATCACGGCCGTTGCCGCCTCCCCTGGGTTGAAGGCTGTGGGTGCCGTCACAGAGGCACTCACGATCTATTGCGCCTGCATTGACCCTGAACTCAACGGTCTGGGCCAAATCCTTCCAGGATTTGGCGATCCCGCGCAGAGGTTGTACGGATCCCCCTCCTTTGGGGCAGACCATGGGGAAGGCCCCTAGGCTTGAATTACCATCGCCCAAGGCACCACTCCATGCCAGAGACCCAGCGCCCTTCCGCTGCCTCCCCTGGCGCACCCATCCTCACCAGCACCATTCTGGGTGCATTGGCGGGGGCTGGAGGTTTGGCCTGGTGGCTCTGGAACCAGAGCCAGCGTCGGCAGTTGGCGGAGCGTGAAAGACGACTGCATCGTCTCTCACGCTTTCAGGGCGGGGTTGCCTCAGACCCTCGCAGGCTCTCCGGGGAGGGTGACAAAACAGATGCCCTGCCCGGGAGAGTGCAACAACTGAACCAGGCGATTGAAGAAGTGAGACGACAGCTCGAAGCGCTGGAAGCCCAGTCCTGATCAACACAAGCTGTAGGGTCGACAGGATTGGTCGAACCACCATGTTGCGATCTGATGCCATCACCAAAGGGATTCAGCGCTCTCCCAACCGGGCGATGTTGCGGGCGGTGGGGTTCGGAGATGGGGATTTCGGCAAGCCGATCATCGGCATCGCCAACAGCTACAGCACCATCACCCCCTGCAATGTCGGGTTAAATGACCTGGCACAGCGGGCTGAGGCGGCAGCCCATCAAGCGGGCGCCATGCCCCAGATGTTCGGCACGATCACCGTCAGTGATGGAATTTCCATGGGCACGGAGGGCATGCGGTATTCCCTTGTGTCCAGGGAGGTGATCGCTGACTCCATCGAGACCGCCTGCAATGCCCAGAGCATGGATGGCCTGTTGGCGATCGGGGGTTGCGACAAAAACATGCCTGGCGCCATGTTGGCCATGGCCCGCATGAACATCCCTGCCGTCTTTGTGTATGGCGGCACCATCAAACCCGGAAAGCTTGGGGCCTGCGACCTCACCGTGGTGAGTGCGTTTGAAGCCGTTGGGCAATTCAGTGGGGGGCGAATCGACGAGGAACAACTCACCGCCATTGAAAAGCATGCCTGTCCCGGGGCAGGCAGCTGCGGCGGCATGTTCACGGCCAACACCATGAGTGCGGCCTTCGAGGCGATGGGACTCAGCCTTCCCTACAGCTCCACAATGGCGGCGGAGGACCCGGAAAAAGCCGACAGCGCTGCTCGCAGTGCGGAGGTTTTGGTGGAGGCGATCGCCAACAACATCCGCCCCCGGGACCTACTCACCCGTGAAGCTTTCGAGAACGCCATCAGTGTGATCATGGCGGTGGGCGGATCCACCAACGCGGTGCTCCATCTCTTGGCCGTTGCCCGCACGGCGGGGGTGCCCCTAAGCATGGACGACTTTGAAATCATCAGACAGCGGGTGCCTGTCATCTGCGACCTCAAACCCAGTGGCCGCTATGTCACGGTCGACTTGCACAGAGCTGGTGGCATCCCCCAAGTGATGAAGCTCCTTCTCGATGGTGGGCTGCTGCATGGCGACTGCCGCACGGTGGAGAACCGCAGCCTCAGCGAAGTGCTGGCCGGGGTCCCCGGGGAGCCTCCCGCAGGACAGGACGTGATTCTTCCCCTCCATGCTCCCCTCTACCCCAAGGGCCACCTGGCAATCCTCAAGGGAAACCTGGCCACGGAAGGCAGCGTGGCCAAGATTAGTGGCGTCAAAACGCCGGTGCTCACGGGGCCAGCTCGGGTGTTTGAGAGCGAGGAAAGTTGTTTGGAGGCCATCTTGGCCGGTCGCATCCAAGCTGGGGACGTGGTGGTGATCCGCCATGAGGGGCCCGTGGGAGGGCCAGGCATGCGTGAGATGCTGGCGCCCACCGCAGCCATCGTGGGTCAGGGCCTTGGCGACAAGGTGGCCCTGATTACCGATGGTCGCTTTTCCGGCGGCACCTATGGGCTGGTGGTGGGGCATGTGGCTCCAGAGGCTGCGGTGGGCGGCACGATCGGCCTGGTGCGGGAGGGCGACAGCATCACGGTGGATGCCAATCAACTGCTGATTCGGCTCAACGTGGACGAATCGGAGCTGGCCGAACGACGGGCCTCCTGGGAGCCCCTTCCCCAGCGCTACACGACCGGCGTTCTGGGCAAATATGCCCGTCAGGTGAGCTCCAGCAGTCTGGGGGCCGTCACCGACCAGCCCCCTGAATAAAGGCCTGGCCCCCTTGACCTTTTCAGGTTCAAGGCGGGGCCAAGAGGGCGCGCAGGCGACGGGCCAGGGCCTCCAGCTGGACTCCGTCTGCAGGCCGCCCACAACGCTCCCCCTGGGGACCCATCCATACGGGATGGTGACCATGCCAGAGCATGGGGCGATCGTCGTCCTCCCGCCAGGAGAGCGTGAGGTTCAACTCTCCGCCGCTGAGGTAGATCTCCAGATCCAAATCTTCCCCCCGCAGGCGTTCGCCTTCTGGGGATCGCGCCTCGAGCCGAAGGCTGCAATCCTCATCATCAGGTGTAGATGTCACAACAACGCCATGGCGCAGGGGTTTGCGACACAGATCAGCAGCGGCAGCCACCAACCGACTCAAATCGGTATTGGCACCATCAGGCCAAAGCATTGATGGCCCATATCTCCAGGTGAATCGGGCCTGGCCGGAAGCCCGGATTAGGACCGCCGTCATCCCCAAAGCGGGAATGGAGCAGCTGCAAACGCGTGATCCGAGCAGGCTCGAATCGAAGGGGCAATCCAAACGGCAGTCCCTCCACCGGCTTGGCGCGTATGGAAGGGGTCAACTCTGCGAAATGGATCGCCACCCTTGTGGCCCCTTCGTCGTTGGTGCCAAATTCCTGCACCCACCTGAGCCCTCCTGGAATCAGCTCGGTGAGGCCAGCCACCCCATCCGCACAGGCCACAGCCAACTTGAACCGACGCCCCTCACCCATGAGGACCAATTCCAGCCCGCTGGCGGAGGAGAGATCCAGGGGGGGAGAAAACAAGGGGGAACGAACGGAAATGAAGCCACCGCCCTCAGCAACCACTTCCCCGTCGAATCGCAATCTCTGAGGTTCAACGGTGCACTGTCCGCTGCTGCGCCCACCCATCACCGTGTCGTTGAGGGCATGCCATCCACCGAATCCCCCCCCTGGAAGCACGCTTGTCGACTTTGGATCTGGATCCATGGAGGAAAGCCAGGGGTGCTGTTGGGAAAAGCAGCTTAGAAACTGACCCGCGCAGGAAGACCGGAGGCTGCCGCAGGGTCAGCCAAAATCAAGATCTCCCCGAGGGGGCAGACCAGCCGTGCAGGGGTTCGATCCTTGGATTCCCGGGGATCCAGCAGTCGCCCCAGGGCCTGCCTCTTGGCCGCTCCACTCACCAGGAAGATGACCGTTCGGGCCGCAGAGAGAGCTGGGGCTGTGAGGGTGATGCGCGGGAGGCCCTTGCCCTCACCGATAGTCACCCATCGATCCTCCACGAGGGGGGCAGGGGTGCCTGGGAACAGGGAGGCCGTGTGGCCATCTTCCCCAAGGCCAAGGAGTACCACATCCAACACGGGAGGTTCACCACACAGCTGGGCCAACAATTGGCCATAGGCTTCCGCAGTGGCTTCTGGGCTGGCGAGATGGGTCGGCACGGGGTGGAAGCAGGCCTGGCGACCAGCCCCACCGGCAAGGAGCGACTCCCGCAGCAGTCGCGCATTGCTGGCGGGGTCCTCCTGGCTGACCCAGCGTTCATCCCCCAGCAGCACATCCACCCGATCCCATGGCAAGTGCTCTTCACCGAGGCGGGTATAGGCCGCCTTCGGTGTGCTTCCTCCGGCCAGGGCGATTTGTGCCCGATCCCGTTCCGCCAAGACCAAGTCAATGGCCGAAGCCAGCTGTTCTGCCGTTTGACGGGCCAGATCTTCCGGATCGGCAATGTGGATGCGGTAGGTGGTCATGGCAACCATTCCGTGTGGAAGGAGCCGGGGCGATCCGTGCGTTCATAGGTGTGGGAGCCGAAGCAGTCCCGCATCGCTTGCACAAGGTTTTGCGGCAGACGCCCTGTTCGATAGCTGTCGATGTAGTCCAAGGTGCTGCTCAGGCAGGGGAGGGGAATACCTGCCAACGCAGCCCCAGCCACCACCTGTCGCAGCCCAGGAAGACGAAGGTTAATTTGCTCAGCAAACCAGGGATCCACCATCAGGTTAGGCAGGCTGGCATTGGAGGCATAGGCATTCTGGATGCGCTGCAGCAGCCTGGCGCGAATGATGCAGCCACCTTTCCAGATCTGGCCAATGGCACTGAGATCAAGGTGGTAATTGTGCAGAGTTGAGGCCTCCTGCAACAACGCCATGCCCTGGGCATAACTAGCGATGCACGCCAAAATGCACGCATCCCTAAGAAGAGGGAGGCCTTCCGAAGGAGCACCCAAATCAAATGGCGCGGATGTTGGCCCATGGATCACGGATTCAGCGGCCAACCGCTCCTGCCTTAGGGAACTGAGCACTCGGGCATTCAGGGCCGCATAAATCGTGGGCACCGAAACACCCATTTCGAGGGCACTGACCACGGTCCAGAGACCCGTGCCCTTCTGGCCCGCCGCATCGACGATCAACTCCACAAGATCCCCACCCGTTTCTGGATCTTTGGTGCGAAGGCACACCTCCGTGATCTCCACAAGGAAGGAGGCGAGCTCTTCTGTTTGGTTCCAGCCTGCCAAAACATCAGCCATGGCATCCCCTCCCATCCCACCGACGCGCTTCATCAGGTCGTAGGCCTCGGCAAGCACCTGTTCGATGCCGTACTCAATGCCGTTGTGGACCGTTTTGACAAAGTGACCAGCCCCACCGGGACCGATGTAGGTCACACAGGGGCCGTCCTCCACCTGTGCTGCCATTTTTCGAACCAGGCTTTCGATGGCCTGGTAGGCGCTCAAGGTCCCTCCGGGCATCATGCTGGGGCCCTCCAGGGCACCCTTGGCGCCTCCGGAGACACCCATGCCGATGAATCCGAAACTTTTGCTCTCCAACTCCCGAACGCGACGCTCCGTATCGGTGTACAGGGAATTGCCTCCGTCGATGAGCAGGTCTCCCTCTTCCAACATGGGGGAAAGGGTTTGGATCATGTCGTCGACGGGCTGACCGGCCTTCACCATCAGGAGAATGCGCCGGGGGCGCTCCAGCTTGGAGACGAACTCCTCCAGGGTTTCCGCACCCACAATGTCCTTTCCAGCCCCGCGTCCCGCCAAGAATTCCTGGGTTTTGGCGAAGGTGCGGTTGAAAACAGCGCTGGAAAAACCGTTCCGCTCCGCATTGAGGACAAGGTTCTCGCCCATCACACCAAGACCAACCAGACCAAAGTGGGCCTTACTCATGGATCGATTCGGATCGGGTTACCCACAGTGTGGCGATCTCTGCTGACAAGGGACAGTCCCCGGCCGGCATGTCAGGAACTGCTTGCCTAAGCCAAGGGGCGTGGATGGGCAGCGAAGGCAGTTCTAGATCGTGACCCCATCGGCAATCGTACCATTCTTAACAATTACAACGATCCCGTTACGGATATAAAAATTTAATTCCGGTCGGTCAGCTTCCTCAACATGATCCTTATTTACAATTGTAACATTACGTCCAATCCTGACATTTTTATCAAGGATGGCTCGACGCACAGTGGTGCCTTGGCCCACGCCAATCGGTGTTCCACCGCGCTCCCTGAGCACATCCCTCTCTTGGGAGGATTCAAAGTAATCGGCTCCCATGACTAGGGTGTCTTGGAGGACGACGTCGTCCTCAACCCTGGTCCGTACACCCAACACGCAATGATGGATGCTGCAGGCTTTCAGAAGGGAGCCTTCACCAATGATCGATTCAGTGACTTGGGCATCTTGGAGCTTGCTGGGCGGAAGATAACGGGGACGGGTATAAATTGGAAACTTTTCATCATAGAATGAAAAAGCTGGGTTGGGTTGTTCTGTGAGGGCAAGGTTGGCTTCAAAGAAGGCACCAATTGTACCAATGTCTTCCCAGTAGTCATCAAAGAGGAAGCTCTGTAAGTGATCGCCCCTTGTCAGGGAGGAGGGAATAATTTCCTTGCCAAAATCCGTGGCCTGAGGGTTGCTGTTAAGGAGGTCAAAAAGCGTTTCACGACTAAAGACATAAATCCCCATGGAGGCAAGATAGGGGCGTTTCTCCGCCTCTTCAGAGCTCAATCCGAGCTGAGCTGTATCGACTTTCATAGCCTCCAATTCAGTCCCTTTAGGTTTTTCCTTAAATTCCATGATTTTCCCAGTCGTATTGGTTCGCATCAAGCCAAAGCCTTCAGCCTGCTGGGCATCTACAGGTAACGCCCCAACCGTGAGATGGGCACCGGTATCAATGTGATGCTGGACAAACTTGCTGTAATCCATTCGGTAGAGTTGATCGCCGGAAAGAATTAAATAATAATCAACATCCCATTCCTGGAATAACCACTGGTATTTACGTACAGCATCAGCCGTACCTTCAAACCAACTTGGACTTTCCGGAGTCTGCTGGGCAGCTAGAACCTCAACAAAACCTTGCCCAAAACCAGCTGAGAGGTTGTAGGTCATCGTGAGATGCCTATTCAGTGAAGCGCTGTTAAACTGCGTAAGAACATAGATTTTATTGACTTCCGAATTAATACAGTTCGACACTGGGATGTCGATCAGCCGATACTTGCCTGCCAGTGGCACGGCAGGTTTAGCCCGCATTTTTGTCAGTGGATACAGGCGAGTCCCAGCACCCCCTCCCAGAATGATGGCTAAAACCCTTTTCATGTTGCCAGCCGTCTCTCATGGCCTGACGACCGTACTGGAGCGTCTAGCTCAGCTGGAAGGTCCAGCGACACTTCGATGCACTTGGGGCTTTCCTTGAAAGTCCAGGTCAAATCTCATCCTGGGCATTCTCAAGGGCAAATACATCCTCGAGCACCTTCATCGCCGCAAGACGTTGGCTTCTGGGCTGGGGAGAACGGAGGTGTGTGACTGGACCATGCAGAATTTTGTTAATAATTCCTTTGGTCAACGCCTCGACAACCTTCCGCTCCCGGGAAGAAAAATCGGGGCCCATGCGAGAAAGGGCCTTTTGGAGTTCTTGTTCACGAATCTCCTCCAGCTGCAACCGCAGGCGATTCACGAGGGGCACGGCTTCCAATCCATCCCACCACTCCAGAAACAGGCGTGATTCTTCCTGCAACAGGGTTTCCGCCTCTGCGGCAATTTCACGCCGGGCCTCCTGATTACGGGCAACCACCTCCTGGAGATCATCCACATCAAAACGGGTCACCCCCATCAGGTCAGTCACATCGGCGCCAATGTTTCTTGGAACACCAATATCGACCAACATCAAGCTGGAGCGCCTGTTCAGATTCTGGAGGCGCTCTCGGGTGATCATCGGTTCTTCCGCTGCCGTGCTCGTGAACACAAGGGAGCAAGTGCTCAAGCAGTGATCAAGATCGTCCAGGGGGCGACACTGCACGGGAAGATCAGGAAAATCTGCCGCCAAAGCTTCTGCCCTTGCCAGAGTTCTGTTCAACAGCACAGCCCCAGGACAACCCTTGGCACGTAGATGCTGCAGCAGCAGGCGGGCCATGCGACCCGCCCCAATCACAGCCACTTGTTCCTGGTCCAGGGGAACCAAATCCTGAACCCCCCGTGCTTGGCCAACTTTGAGTTGGGCCAGCTCCACGGCCGCGGAGCTGATGGACACGGCTCCAGTCCCAAGATTCGTTTCAGAACGCACCCGCTTCCCTGTGCTCACAGCCTGGTTGAGCAAGCGATTCAAGATGGGACCGATGGAGCGGTACTCCTGACCCAGCCTCACCATCTTTTTCACCTGGGAAAGGATCTGCCCCTCCCCCAGAACCAAACTGTCCAAGCCGGCCGCCACCCGTAGGAGATGGGCGACGGCATCGGCATGGTGATAAGTGAAAAGGTGTGGGGCGAGTTCCTCCACCCGGAGTCCCGAGATGGCACTGAGGAAACTGCCCACGGCTTCGATGCCCTGTTCCGGGTGACGGAGCAGGGCATAGATCTCGAGACGGTTGCAGGTGCTAAGAATCGAGGCCTCAAGGACCTGCTCGTCCTCCCTGAGCTGTTGCAGGGAGGCTTCCATGCTCTGCTCAGGGATACTTAGCTTCTCCCGTACTTCAACGGGAGCCGTTCGGTGGCTCAGGCCGATAACGGCGATATGCATGGAGCTAGGAGAGGGCCACCCGCTTGGCGCCTGGTTTGATGTGTACCGTATCGATAAATCGGGCGCTGTTGTCAAGGGAAGAAATGATCAGACTGCTGGTGCGAGTGCAGTCCGTCTCAAATTTCACTCCCTTGAACAGGAGACCATCGGTGATGCCGGAAGCCGCAAACACCACATGGTGACCACTGGCGAGTTCATCGGCTTCGTAGACCCGGTCTGGATCCGTAATGCCCATCTCCGCAAGGCGGGCAAGATTGCCCTCCCTGGTCAGCCCTTCCCATTCCTTGGTTTGGGCTACGGCGGGGTCGTACACCAATTGACCCTGGAAATGTCCACCAAGGCACCGCATGGCTGCCGCGGAGATTACCCCTTCTGGGGCAGCGCCGATGCCCATTAGGGCATGGGTGCCCGTACCGTCAAAACCACAGGCGATGGCAGCACTCACATCACCATCACTAATGGGTTTGACCCGTGCTCCTGCCTCCCGGATTTCTGCGATAAGACCCTTGTGGCGGGCGCGGTCCATACAGACAATGACTAGCTCATCCAAGCCCAAACCAAGGCACTCAGAGAGGATGCGAAGATTCTCCGTCGCTGATTTACGAATATCCACTTTCCCCTTGGCTGATGGGGGGGCCGCCAATTTATTCATATAGAAATCTGGGGCGTTGAAAAGCCCACCCCTTTCACTGGCAGCCAGAACAGCCATGGAACCATCCTGGGCATTGGCGCAAAGATTGGTGCCCTCACAGGGGTCCACAGCAAAGTCGACGCCAGGGCCGGTGCCACTTCCCACCTCTTCGCCGATATAGAGCATGGGGGCCTCGTCCCGTTCCCCCTCGCCGATCACGATGCGTCCCTGCATGGCGATCTGACCCATCCGTTGGCGCATGGCTTCAACGGCGGCTTGGTCAGCTTCGTTTTTTTTGCCAT
>JAYKHG010000081.1:0-3464 GCA_035284825.1 Cyanobacteriota bacterium | reverse complement strand
CTCAGGGACCTGGCTGGGGGCAACGGTGGAGGGGGAGGACGACATGGAAACGGGGTGTGCGCCACACCAGGCGCTGGGGCCCCAGGGGCCGCCGGATTTAACCCTAGGTTGCCTCCTGCATGGCGCCTGGAAAAAAGGTGGCGCCCAGGGGGCCGACAGCACAGAGCCGCCGGCTGCGATCAAACAGGGCCGCCCCCACCGCCACCCCCCCAGCCCCGTGGCGCTCCAGATACTGGGCGACACGCTGCTCAATCGTGACCGCCAGGCGGCGGCGCAGCCGGGCGGCCAGCCCTGGATCCGTGGTCTCGAGCTGTGAGAGCGCCGCCTCCACGGTGGGTGATTGGTGGAGCGCTTCCAGAGGAGGGCCGGAGAGCCCCTCCAGGGCGGCCAAAGCGGTGAGCACCTCGGCACGGCCATCGGCCAGGTGGTGGTGGGTGTGGAAGATGCCACCGGCCAGCTTGAGCAATTTTCCCTGGTAGCCAAACAACAGAAGCCGTCTGACCCCCCCCTGGCCTGCGGCCACCAACACCGGCCCCAGCCAGTTGCCCACCTTCAGCAACCGATCAGCGGGTAGGCCCATGCGGGGGGCCAGATCCAACCCATTTTCACCGATCACCAAGATGAGATCGCCCGGGACATTGGGAGGGGCGAGCCTGGCCGCCAGGGCCCGCAGGGTGCGATCGAGCTGGAGGGGGTCAGCACTGGCCTGGGTTTCCGCTTGGGTGCCAATCAGGGCGAGCCCCTCCACAACCCCAAAGGCCACGTTGCTGGTGCGCTCCGCCAGGGCCCTGCCCTCCGGCAGCACCACCCGGAGGTGCAACCTCAACCCCTCAGGCACATGGGGACGGAGATTCACCTCCAGCAGGGCCCGGGCATAGGCCGAAACACACACCTCCCCGCTGGCGGCGTGGACGCCCACCCCCTCCCCAGCCTCCAGCTCCAACCAATCCTGCGCCGCCGCCTCCAAGGGCAGGGGGGCATCCCGCCAGGAGGCCAGGATCCACACCAGCAGGCCTCGGGTGAGATCCAGCCCATCCCCTGGATCACAACAGGCCTCCGCCAGGGCGAGGCCCTCGCCGATCAGGGAAGCGGCCCGCACCGGCACGGGCTCAGCAGGATGGCCTGGCGACCGCAGCAGATCCAGGCACCAGGTCGGCCGAACCGGCTCCCCCTTGAGGGCCGCCACGGCAGCACGGGCCGCCGCGGCCACCCACACCGGCAGGGTGTAGCCCGGGGGGGGAGGGGGTTGGGTGATCATCGTTTTTTATGGTGGTTGATTGCGCCCAGGCGCCGACCGCCCCGCCACGCCCCATGCAAAACAAGCTCACCCTGATGATCCCCGGACCGACACCGGTGCCGGAAACCGTGCTGCAGGCCCTGGGGCGCCATCCGATCGGTCACCGCAGCGCCGATTTTCAGAAAATCGTCAAGCACACCACCGAGCAGTTGCAGTGGTTGCATCAAACCAAAAACGACGTGCTGGTGATCACCGGCAGCGGCACCGCCGCCATGGAGGCGGGAATCGTGAACACGCTGAGCAGGGGCGATCGGGTGCTCTGCGGAGACAATGGCAAGTTTGGTGAGCGTTGGGTGAAGGTGGCCAAGGCCTATGGCCTGGCGGTGGAGGTGATCCAGGCGCCCTGGGGGCAACCGCTGGATCCGGAGGCTTTTCGGGCGGCCCTCGAGGCCGATGGGGAGAAGGGCATCAAAGCGGTGATCCTGACCCATTCGGAAACGTCCACCGGGGTGATCAACGACCTGCAAACCATTGCCCAGCATGTGCGCGCCCACGGCACGGCCCTCACCATCGCCGATTGCGTGACCAGCCTCGGGGCCACCGATGTACCGATGGATGACTGGGGGATCGATGTGATCGGCTCGGGATCCCAGAAGGGTTACATGATGCCGCCGGGCCTCAGCTTCGTGGCCATGAGCGACAAGGCCTGGGCCGCCTATGAGCGCTCCGACCTGCCGAAGTTTTATCTGGATCTGGGCAAATACCGCAAATCCGCCAAGGCCGACAGCAATCCCTTCACGCCAGCCATCAACCTCTATTTCGCCCTGGAAGCGGCCCTGGAGATGATGGAGAAAGAGGGGCTGAAGGCGATCTTCGCCCGCCACGCTCGCCATCAGCGGGCCACCACGGCCGCCATGAAGGCCATCGGCC
Source organism: Cyanobacteriota bacterium (assembly GCA_035284825.1). Classification (GTDB taxonomy): domain Bacteria; phylum Cyanobacteriota; class Cyanobacteriia; order PCC-6307; family Cyanobiaceae; genus Cyanobium. The sequence goes on along the minus strand of JAYKHG010000081.1, from coordinate 1,297 downwards.
TTCCGCTCTACGCCGCCGAAGGGCATGGGAGTCCAGCCATCACGGCCGTGGCTCCGGAAGGCATCGATGCGGAAGTGCTGCGCAAGGATGTGAAAAACCGCTTTGACATCCTGCTGGCCGGCGGCCAGGACCACCTCAAAGGGCATGTGTTTCGCATCGGCCACCTGGGCTTCGTCTGCGACCGCGACATCTTGACAGCGGTGGCCGCCATTGAGGCAACCCTGCAGGATCTTGGGCTGGCGAAGGGGGTCACCGGAGCGGGGGTGGCGGCAGCGGCAGCCGCATTGGCAGGCTGATCCACACAGGCAGATCAGCACAGGCGGTGGACGCCAGCGCCAATCTCCCTATGGTGCCCATGGATACCAAATGCCCCATGCAACCTTCCCGGTCCCTGCTGGCCCTGGCCGCCCTGACGGCCCTTGCCCTGGGTGGCTGCCAGCAAAATCTCACAGCCCAGAAAGCCAAAACCGAAAAGCTGATCTGCAGCCAACTGGCGGCGGTGGGTCAAGCCATGGAGGCCGTTGGGGCATTGAAACCCACGTCCACGGTGGGCGAAGCCAAGAAAACGGATCAAGCCCTGGCCACGGCCCTCAACAACCTTGAGGCCTCCCAGGAGCAGCTGGAGAACCTGCGGCTGAAGGCGTTCAAAACCCAGTTGCGAACCTTCCGCGGCGAAGTGCAAAAAGTGTCGCAAAACAAGGGGCTCACCCTGGAACAGGCAGCCAATCTGCTGAAGGCCAAGGCCGCTCCCGTCATCGCGGCCCGCCAGGCGCTCACCGCCGAGGTCGATTGCCCTGAGGCCGCCCCCGCAAAGCCCTGAGGGCCAACAGTGAAGGGGAAAGGTGGCGCTCCCCATGGCAACACCTTTCCCTGGGGATGGAAGAGCAACCAGCGATCAACTGCTAAGGTAAAGGGGAAGAGTTGGTCAATAAGTTATTCGATTGCGGGTGTAATTCAGTGGTAGAATGTCAGCTTCCCAAGCTGAACGTCGCCGGTTCGAGTCCGGTCACCCGCTTTCAGGATCAGGACGGATATTTGTTGACCCTCCAGTGATCATCTGGCTTGGCACTCTCTAGCGGCACGCCAGAGCTTGACCGCGGATCACAGGTGATGCTCGCGATTGGCGGATCCTTCCCACTGGGTTGCTCACAGCTGGGTCGTTGCACGGCCTGGTTTGACCGTCTTTGATCGATCCGGCCCTCCGCCGTGCATGGACCGGATCCAAGACCTGGCACGCGACCTATGATGTGGTCCTGAGCTGACTTGGCAGCAGGCTGCGGGGATCCAGTGATTGCTA
>JAYKHG010000080.1:0-5878 GCA_035284825.1 Cyanobacteriota bacterium | reverse complement strand
GGTGCACATGGGCTGTGGACTAACCCATCTTGAGGGCTGGATCAATTGCGATGGCTCACCATCCGTGCGGATGGCACAATGGCCAAAGCCAATCCTTTCCCTGCTGAAGGCTACCGGGTTGGTGAGCGCAGAGGTGAGGACATTCTGGGACTTTCTGAACACTTCTCCTGTTCTCTATGTGAACTCGCACAAGCCATGGCCCTTCGCCACGGACAGTGTTGATGTGATTTACAGCTCTCACATGATTGATTGCTTTGGCTTTAAGGACAAACGTCACTTTTTCCACGAGAGCTTCAGGGTTCTAAGGCCAGGGGGAGTACTCCGTTTAGCCGGACTTGACCTGGCCAGGGAAGTGCAGACCTATCTGCAGACCAAAGATGCAAATCGGTTAATACGCCACTTGAGTTATCCCAATCCCAACGATATGACCCTAAGAGACAGAGTTAAACAGGCCTTTTTCCCAGAGAAGCTCTATATTACCCAACTTGATTTCAATGCCTATGCCGAATTACTCAAGGATGTTGGCTTCTCTGAAGTGATCAACCTGCCACCAGGAGAAACAACCATCCAAGCTCTTGAACCCGTCAATCTCTGGCAAAGGCAGGGGGAATCCCTCTATGTGGAAGCCTACAAACCCAGCTAGCCCTCCAAACCATTCAAACCTTCGGGGGGCTTGGGTATAGACACTCATTCCCCCTGAATTGTCTGCCTCGCTACCACAACGACTCTCCGGAAACCGTTTGCGTGGGTTGAGAGCAGCGACCCCACCATGACACCCAACACCATGACCGCTCCTGTCCCGCCCAGCTCCACCCTTGATGCCCCCAGCGCTTTCGCGGCCATCGCCCTGGCGGCCGTTTCCTGGGATGGGGTGCTGAGCATGGCAGGGTCCCGGGCCCTGCGCCACTCATTGGATTATCGGCATCCCTTCTGCGACTACGGGGATGCGGGAATGGTGCAGCTGATGGACCGCCTGTTGCGGGACATGCGCCAGAAAGGGGCCCAACACCTGATGGTGGAGTCGGCGGAAGCCCTCAATCCCCGCCAACGGGCAACGGCCTATGCCGTGGCTGCCGAGATCATGCGCTCGGACGGGCCCCTCGCCGACGATGAGAGGAACATCCTGAACAATCTGGCCATCACCCTGGAGCTATCCGAGGTGGAGACGGAAAAGGTGCTCTCGGTTATGGATGTGTTGCATGCCGATGTGATCGGCAGCTGAACCAAGGGGGCGGTTGGCAGCATCCCTGAGGGGATGGGGGGTCCACGTGGTGCGCGATGATCAAGTCCGGACCCTTTCCCCTGCCCCATGAGCACTGCCAATCCCCGCGTGTTTTTCGACATCAGCATCGGCGGGAAACCGGCGGGACGATTGAGTTTCGAATTATTCGCGGATGTTGTGCCTAAAACGGCGGAAAATTTTCGTGCTTTGTGCACCGGGGAACAGGGGATGGGCAAAAGTGGTAAGTCATTGACCTACAAGGGTTCCTCCTTCCATCGCATCATCCCCGATTTCATGTGCCAAGGGGGTGATTTCACCGCCGGCAACGGCACGGGGGGGGAATCCATTTATGGCATGAAGTTTCAGGATGAAAACTTCAAACTCAAACACGATCAGCCAGCGCTGTTAAGCATGGCCAATGCAGGGCCAAACACCAATGGCTCCCAGTTCTTCATCACCACAGCCATCACCCCTTGGCTGGACGGCAAGCATGTGGTGTTTGGTGTCGTCCGGGAGGGGTTAGATGTCCTCCAAGCGATGGAAGCCTGTGGCTCCTCAGGGGGAAGGCCCTCAAGCGCTGTGGTGATTACGGACTGCGGACAGCTCTAGAAGCTCACAACCAAAGGGAGTGTGACGATGTATGGCCTTGGGGCGGGGTTCCTGTCAGCCCCATGTGGCGCAACCAGATCGCTCCCAAGAAACCGCCCTGAAGCACCAGCACGATTCCGAGGGGCGGGAGAATGTGCCTGATCCTAAGGATCACGGGAAATTCTGAATACGAGGCTTTAATTAGAGCGTGCCGGAAAGGAAAATCATTGTGCTGTCCATCACACTGCTGAAAAGGCCAAACAACTCAGCCATTGGTCTCGATGGCGACGATGTTCTGGAAGATGGGTTTCCATGCAGGCCGCAATGGTGCGCAACGTCTGGACCGTTGCTGTGATGTTGGGGCCCTTGTTCAGCATCAGGGCATCCGCCCGAGCTCCCATGGCGGCATCGGTGATTTCGGCCCGTGTCGGTGTTCCATGGCGCACCATGGTGTCCAGCACCTGGGTCGCCCAGATGCAGGGGACATGGGCTGAGGCACAGAGGTGAAGCATCTCTTCCTGGATCTCCGCTAGGGCTTCCCATCCGCATTCAACGGCCAAATCCCCACGGGCAATCATGACCCCAAGGGGAGAGGAGTGCCCCATGGCAGACAGCAACAACCGGGGAAGGTTGAGAAACGCCCGACGGGTTTCAATCTTCAACACCAGGGCGACATGACTTCGGCCCCGACTGGCAAGGAGGTGATGCAAGGCATCAATGTCAGCCTCCTCATGCACAAAGGAAAAATTGAGGATGTCGGCATGGTCCGCCGCAAACTCAAGATCTTGAAGATCTTTCGCGGTGAGCGCGGGAATTGAAAGAACACTTCCTGGAATATTAATCCCCTTATCTGCACGAAGACGTGCCCCCCGGGCACGGGCTTGAGTGATCCTGAGCACCAGTTGCTCGGAAGTCGCATCCTCAATGACTGCCTGGATGCGGCCCTCGTCAAACACCACAATCTCCCCCACATTCAAGAAAGGGAATACCTCTGGACAGGAACAGGGAATGGCGTCGGGGGCATCCGTGATGGCCGCAGTCAACCGCAGGCGCTCCCCAACATGCACAACCCTTTCCCCTGGAATCGGGGGCAGCTCAGCGATCTCGACAAACCCTTCCCCTCCTTCCTGGACAAATCGGAGCCCAGTGGTGAATCGACTGCGCTGATGACAACGCAGCCTGATGCCCATCAGGCTGATGTCCATCACCTGGAGCTCACGAAAACGGCCCGAAGCATCTCTCCCCCGCAGGCGATGGCCTGGCTCCAGCTGCGCCCATCCCTCCTGCACGATCGGCAGGAGGGTCTCTCCTTCGGAGAGAAGGCTCTCAGCACGGTGAGGAACGGACGACTCCAGGGGAGCGGCATACAGGCGAGCGGGGGAGAGCAGCCGCCCATAACGATCCCTCTGGGGGCGTGCATCCACCACACCTGGTTCCAGGGGAAGGGGGCCGGTGCGGAGCTTTGGGCCTGCCAAGTCCATGGCCACCCGGCAGAAGCGTCCCGTCGCCTCGTTCGCCTGCCTCACCTTTTCGATGCACCGACCCCAGATCGCTGGTCCGTCATGGGCGCAGTTGATTCGCGCGATGCCCATCCCAGCTTCCACCAGCTCATGAATCAAGGTGGGATGCTGGGCCGCATCCGCCGGCAAGGTCACCATGATCACGCGGGCTCCTGATTGGGCGGAAGACCCAAAAAGAGCCTGGCTGTGGTGGGCAAGCAACTCCAAACTCTGCCGATGGCTGGGACCATCCGGTCTTTGGGTGGGGACTGGCGGTTGATCCTCCAGTTGTTCGAGCACATCGATCACCGCCCCCAGGGAAGCTGCGAGGTGGCCATCGCAGCCTTCAAGAGAGCTGAGGCCCCGCTCCCTCAGGGCTGTGACCAAACCGGGATGGTCGCTGCGATGAAAGGCGATGAAATGAAGCAAGTTGCGGGCACTCAGGCCGAAAGGGGCCGTGATGGAGGCCAGGGTGTGGGCTTCCTGCCGTTCCATGGCCACCATGTCCTCACGGAGCTTTCGCAGGTCGCCCAGGAGAGACACGGACAAGTGGGGGGGGGATGACCCCAATCTTGAGTCCGTCAACCGGCAAAACGGTTAAGACTCTGGAAAGGTGCCGGGGAGAACGGGTGGAAGCCTGTCTTCACGGGAGTGTCGGGTGTGGGCAGAGGGAGAGCCCTGCAGCCTGCGGCGCAGGCGGTCGGAAAGGTCTTCCCCTAGAAGCGTCAGGGCGGCATACACCAGCACCAAGGCCAGCAGTTGATCCCAGGCAAAAGCGGTGAGGCTCTCCAGGAGCAAACTGCCCAGCCCCGTCGCCCCCACCAGGCCCACCACCACGGTTTCTCGAAGCATCACATCCGCCCTGTAGGCCCCATAGGCCAAATAGGACCTAGCCACGGCACTGAAGGAACCATAAAGAAGGCCGAGGCGGGAACCACTGCCCATGAGCTCTAGGGCCTCCCGGGGAGCGGCGGGAGCCTCCTCAACGGCCTCCAGCAACAGGCGCCCCAAAATTCCCAGATTGTGAAAGCCCAGGGCCAAGGCGGCCACCACCAAGCCGGGCTGGAGCACAAATAACAGCAGGAGTGCGGTCAGCGGTGGAGGCCACAGCCGTCCCAGGGCCCAAAGGAAACGCAAGAGCGCGCGGGCAACGGGCCATGGGGCTACCACCAGTAGGGCGAGGGGAGCCATGCCAACGGCCACAGACGCGGCAAGGGCAGTGAGCAGGAGGGTATGGCCCACCAGGGATGGCCAAGGCAGGGCCAGCACCTGCGGCCAGTGGGGCGCCCCAAATGGGGGAAGGGGCTGAAGGCGGGTGAGGTCGGCCATTCGAACCTCCAACCTGCTGGCCAGCAGCCAACACAGGGGGATAAGACCCAGAAGTATCAGGAGCATTTCCTGCCCTGCCCTCTCCAGGCGACGCCCCTGGCTGAAACGCACGGGTTGGGGAAGGCTCAAACGCCTGGGGGCCAGCCAACGCCGGCGGAGGGCCGCCACGGCTCCTTCCAGCAGGAACATGGCGGCGAAGAGCAACCAAAGTCCCGTCCAGAGCTCACGAAATTCCAACGACTGCAGGGTCAGCCGCAGCTCGGTGCCCAGCCCCCCCAGCCCAAACACCCCCAAGAGTGTGGCGCTCCGCAGGGCACATTCCAAGCGATAGCCCCCATAACTCATCAGCCCAGGCAACAGGGGGGGGGCCAGGGCCGTGAGCAGGGCCGCTGGGGCGGGGGCTCCAGCGGAGCGCAGGGCCTCCAAGCGGCTGGTGTCGAGCCCATCCAGCAGATCGGACAGCACCCTCGCCACCAGGGCGCTGTAGGGGATAGCAATGGCCGCCACGGCCACCACCGGCCGCAACCCCAACAGCTGGAGCAGGAGGAGGCCCCAGAGCAGTTCATGGAGGGATCGGGGCAGGGCCAGCAGCCGGCGAATGGCCGTGGCCGGCCAGCCCTGCCCGAAGGCGGTGACCCACAGGGTGCGGGAACTGGCCAGCCCCAGGAGGATCCCGCCTAGCAAACTGGTGGCCCAACCAAGCAGGGCCATGGCGAGGGTGATGGCCAGGCTGGAGAGGGCCGAGCTCACCACCAGCGGATCAAGGGAAGGATGGAGGGCGGCGAGCAGAAAACGCCCAATCAGATCAACTCCCCCCCCGTGCAGCTGGCTGGGAAGCACCAGGGCGAGGGGCACCAGCACGAGGGCCGGCAGCAGGATCCACAGCGGGAGCGCCGGGCCAACGGATCCCCAGCGCAGTGGACTGGCGATGGGGGCCTCATCCATGGCTGATGGCGCCGCCTGCGTAGAGCTCCCCCAGGTGGGCCTGCCGCACGGCTGCGGCGGGGAGGTCGAAACAGAGGCGGCCCTGGCGCAGCCCAATCACCCGGTCGAAGCCCTCCAGGAGGTCGGGGCGGTGGAGGCTGAACAGCAGAGCCCGGGGAGCCTGGCCCAGGTCCAGGAGCAGCTTTAACACCTCCCGAGCTCGGCGGGGATCCAGGCTGGCCAGGGGCTCATCCAGCAGCCAAAGCCGGGCGTCTTGCCGGAGCAACCTGGCGATGGCCACCCGCTGGCGCTGCCC
>JAYKHG010000079.1:0-4108 GCA_035284825.1 Cyanobacteriota bacterium | reverse complement strand
CCAAAACCGGCTGGAGCACCGATGCCACCGTGCTGGAGCGGCTGGAGGACGACCATCCCGTCGTGCCCCTGGTGCTGAACCATCGCATCCTCAGCAAGTTGCGCAGCACCTATGTGGATGCCCTGCCTTCCCTGATGGAACCCGAAACGGGGAGGGTGCACACGGATTTCAACCAGGCGGTGACCGCCACCGGGCGGCTCTCCAGCAGCAATCCCAATCTGCAGAACATTCCCATTCGCACGGATTTCAGCCGCCGGATCCGCAAGGCCTTCCTGCCCGAAGAGGGCTGGCAAATGATCAGCGCCGACTATTCCCAGATCGAACTCCGCATCCTCACCCACCTCTCCGGGGAGGAGGTGTTGATCGAGGCCTATAACAATGGGGATGATGTGCATGCGCTCACAGCCCGGTTGCTGCTGGAGAAAGACTCCGTTTCGGCGGAGGAGCGGCGGCTGGGAAAAACCATCAATTTCGGGGTGATCTACGGCATGGGCGTCCAGCGCTTCGCCCGGGAAACGGGTATTCCCCAGGCGCGGGCCAAGGACTTTCTGCAGCGCTTCCGGCAGCGCTATCCGCGGGTGTTTGCTTTCCTCGAGATGCAGGAACGTTTGGCCCTCAGCCGGGGCTATGTGGAAACCATTCTTGGCCGGCGGCGCACCTTCCATTTCGACCCCGGCGGCCTGGGCCGTCACCTGGGCAAGGATCCCTTGGAGATCTCCATCGAGGTGGCCCGTCGGGGGGGGCTCGAGGCCCAGCAGCTGCGGGCAGCCGCCAATGCGCCGATCCAGGGATCCAGCGCGGACATCATCAAATTGGCCATGGTGCAACTCCACCACGAACTGAACGCCCGGAACCTGCCCGCCCGGCTCCTGCTTCAAGTGCATGACGAATTGGTGCTGGAGGCGGCCCCTGGGGCCCTCAAGGAGGTGCTGGACCTCACGAAACGCACCATGGAGGGTGTGATGCAGCTGCGGGTGCCCCTCTTGGTGGAAACGGGGGTGGGGCCGAATTGGATGGAAGCCAAGTAGGCCAGAGTCTCCCCTGGAAGCCCCCGCAAGGGGCCCTGGATGGGCTGTGAGACACTTCAGCCAATCTAAAAAAGTCAGTGGGGACGGCCGACACCAAGAGAAAAGGGATCATCCTGGCCGGAGGCAGCGGCACCCGCCTCGCTCCTCTCACCTGCGCGGTCAGCAAGCAGCTGATGCCGGTGTACGACAAGCCGATGATTTACTACCCCCTCACCACCTTGATGCTGGCTGGCATTCGGGAGGTGTTGATCATCACCACCCCCGCGGATCAAAGCGCCTTCCAGCGGCTCCTAGGGGATGGTTCCAACTGGGGAGTCCGCATCCAATACGCCGTGCAACCCAGCCCCGACGGCCTGGCCCAGGCTTTCCTGATCGGCGCCGATTTCCTGGGCGACTCTCCCGCCGCCCTGGTGCTGGGCGACAACCTGTTCCACGGCCACGATCTCATCCCCCAGCTGCAATCCAGCCAGAGCATGGACGAGGGGGCCACGGTGTTTGCCTATCCCGTGAGGGACCCGGAGCGCTACGGGGTGGTGGAATTTGATGGCACGGGCCGGGTGATCAGCATTGAAGAAAAGCCGAAGCAGCCCCGCTCGCGCTATGCGATCACCGGCCTCTATTTCTACGACGGTTCCGTGGTGGAGCGGGCCCGACAGGTGAAGCCCTCCGCCCGGGGGGAATTGGAAATTACCGACCTCAACAAGCAATATCTGGAGGCTGGCCTGCTACGGGTGGAGTTGATGGGACGGGGCATGGCTTGGCTGGATACGGGCACCCCCGATTCCCTCCATGAGGCCTCCAGCTACATCCGCACCCTGGAGCACCGCCAGGGCTTGAAGGTGGGTTGCCCTGAGGAGGTGGCCTGGCGGATGGGCTGGATCGACGACATCCAGCTGGGCCAGCTGGCCGAACCCCAAAAGAAAAGCGGCTACGGCACCTATCTGCTCCAACTGCTCGAGGCCCCCCATGCGGATTGAGCGTTTCCCCGTAGAGGGACCCCTGCTCCTGACCCCCCAGGTGTTCGGGGATGCCAGGGGCTATTTCCTGGAGAGCTGGAACCAGAAGCGCTTTGCCGAAGCCCTGGAGCTGCCCCTCCCAGAGGTGCCCAGCTTTGTGCAAGACAACCAATCCCGTTCCTCCCGGCTGGTGTTGCGGGGATTGCACTACCAACTCCCCCCCCATGCCCAGGGAAAGCTGGTGCGCTGTGTGGAGGGGGAAATCTTTGACGTGGCCGTGGACATCCGGCGCAGTTCCCCCACCTTCGGCCAGTGGATCGGAGCCCGACTCAGTGCCGACAACCACAGCCAGCTTTGGGTGCCTACGGGCTTTGCCCATGGTTTTTTGGTGTTGAGCGAGAGGGCGGAAGTGCTCTACAAAACCACCGACTTCTGGGACAAGGCCGCCGAACGGTCCATCCTCTGGGACGACCCCGCCCTGGGGATTGACTGGCCCTTCCCTGAAACAGGGGCCGCTCCAAGCGTGTCGGAGAAGGATCGCCTTGCCCCCACCCTGGCGGCGGCGACGGCGGCGGGGGAGATCTTTCCATGACTGCACCGATCAAGGTGCTCATCACGGGGGGCAACGGGCAACTCGGACAAGCCCTTCTGTGCGCCATCCCGGAGGGGGTGGAGGCGGTGGTGATGACGCGGGAGGGATTGGATCTGGCCGATGCTGCGGCCTGCAGGCAGGTGGTGCGGCAGCACCGGCCCCAGTGGGTGCTGAATGCCGGCGCCTACACCGCCGTGGACCGGGCCGAAAGCGAGCCGGAACTGGCGATGCGGGTGAATGGGGAGGCTCCTGGGGCCCTGGCGGAAGCCCTGGCGGAAACGGGCGGCCACCTGCTGCAGATCAGCACGGATTTTGTGTTCAACGGCCAGCAGGGCTCGCCCTACCGGCCCGACCAAGCCCGGGACCCCCTGGGGGTGTATGGCGCCACCAAGGCCGAGGGGGAGCGGCGGGTGCTGCAGGCGCTGCCGCCTGGCCGTGTCTGCCTGCTGCGCACGAGCTGGGTGTATGGCCCCGTGGGCCAAAACTTTTGCCTCACCATGCTTCGCTTGCACCGGCAAAAGGCCGCGGCCGGCGACTCCCTGGGGGTGATCGCCGACCAGGTGGGCTGCCCCACCGCCACCCACACCCTGGCCGCCGCCTGCTGGCAGGTGATCCTGCGCCACATCAGCGGCATCCACCATTGGAGCGATGCGGGCGCGGCCAGCTGGTACGACTTTGCGGTGGCCATCGGCGAACTTGCCGTCGCCCAGGGGGTGCTGGCCACGGCGGCCGAGGTGCGTCCGATCGGCACGGACAACTATCCCACCCCCGCCCAGCGCCCCCCCTACTCCCTGCTGGAGTGCAGGGCCACCCGTAGGGAGCTGGGAGTGCCGGCCATGCACGGGCGGGACGCCCTGGCCCAGGTGCTGGCCCGCCTCCCCGCCGTCGCCTAACCGCCACCAACCCTTCCTCCCCCTGCACCGCGAACGCCATGGTTGATCTCCCCACCCTCCTCGCCGGACGCCGCCGCCTGCTGGTGACGGGGGGGGCTGGCTTCATCGGTGGAGCCGTGGTGCGCCGCCTGCTGCGGGAGAGCAACTGCACGGTGTTCAACCTCGACAAATGCGGCTATGCCAGCGATCTCACCAGCATCGAGGCCCTGCTGGCCGAAGCCGGCGAACCCAGCAGCGGGCCCAGCTGCCGCCACCAGCTCCTGACGGTGGATTTGGCCGACGTTGGGGCCACCCGGGCGGCGGTGGAGCAGGCCGATCCCGATCTGGTGATGCACCTGGCGGCCGAAAGCCATGTGGATCGCTCCATCGAGGGGCCAGAAGCCTTCATCGCCAGCAATGTGCAGGGCACCTTTTCCCTGCTGCAAGCCGTGCGGGCCCACTGGCAGGGGCTGGAGGGGGAGCGGAAGGAGCGCTTCCGCCTGCACCACATCAGCACCGATGAGGTGTTTGGGTCGCTTGGGGCGGAGGGGAGATTTTCCGAAACCACCCCCTACGACCCCCGCAGCCCCTACTCCGCCAGCAAGGCCGCCAGTGACCACCTGGTGAACGCCTGGCACCACACCTATGGCCTGCCGGTGG
>JAYKHG010000078.1:0-18624 GCA_035284825.1 Cyanobacteriota bacterium | reverse complement strand
GAGACAAGGCCGCTTTCTAGGATGGGAGATTGCCAGCCGTACGGCCTTTGTCCATGACCTCAACCGCCAGCCCCTCCACAGGCCAGGCCCCCAGCCTGAAAGTGAGCACCCAGCCACGCCCGGGAAGTCGCTTGGCCGTTGAGGTGGCGATTCCCGGCGGGCGAAGCCAGGCCAGCTACGACGCAGCCCTGGACAAGCTCAGCCGGAGTGCGAAGTTACCTGGCTTTCGGAAGGGGAAGGTTCCCCGCTCGGTTCTGATTCAGCAGCTGGGGCCCCTAAGAATCCGGGCCACCGCCCTGGAAGACCTGGTGGAGAGCGTGTGGCGAGATGCCATGGCACAGGAACGGATTGAAGCCCTCAGCCGCCCGGAACTCCAGGAAGGATTTGAAGCGGTGCTGGGTCGCTTTTCTCCAGGGTCTGAATTGGTGCTCACCCTGGAAATGGATGTGGAGCCGTCTCCCACCCTCAAGACCACAAAAGGGCTCAAGGCGGAAGCCACCTCCGTCCTGTTCGATCCCGCCAGGGTGGACGAATTGCTGGAGCAGTCCCGTCGCCAGTTGGCAGCCCTGGTGCCCGTGGAGGGGCGCCCGGCCGCCATGGGCGATGTGGCCAGGATCCGTTTCAGCGGGGTCTTTGCCGACACCAGCACCCCCATCGAGGGCGGCAGCAGTGAAGGGATGGATGTGGACATGGAGGACGGGCGCATGATTCCAGGTTTCGTGGAGGGCATCGTGGGCATGGAAGTCGGGTCCAGCCGGGATGTCAGCTGCTCATTCCCGGAGTCCTATCCCCAGGAGGAGGCGGCGGGCCGCCAGGCCACCTTCTCCATCACCCTGGTGGATCTCAAAACGAGGGAGTTGCCCGAGCTGGACGACGCCTTCGCCCAACAAGCCAGCGAAAAAGCGACGCTGGTGGAGCTCAAGGCCGATCTGGAGGAACGCCTGAAGCAGGATGCCGAGAGGCGCCACAAGGCCAATCGCCATGACGCTCTCCTGGAGGCCCTGGTTGGGCAGTTGGAGGTGGACTTGCCGGAAACCCTCATCCAGCAGGAAATGCGCAACCTGGTGGAACAGACCGCCAGCCAGATTGCCCAGCAGGGAATGGACGTGAAGAAGGTCTTCACCGCCGATGTGGTGCGCTCTTTGATGGACACCTCCAGGCCCGAGGCGGAAAAACGCCTGCGGCGCAGCCTGGCGTTGCAGGCCCTGGCCGTTGCCGAAAACATTGAAGTGCCTGAAGAGGAGGTGGCCAGCCGGGTGGCTGAGGTACGCCGTGAGCTGAACAACCAGCCCAACATCAACGAGGAGCGGCTGCGCCTCGTCGTGGCTGAAGAGCTCCTCCAGGACAAGCTTCTGAGCTGGCTGGAGGCCAATGCCACCATCAGTGAGAGTGCCCCAGCCCCAGCCGACGAAGGGAACGCTGGGACTGCTGAGAAAGCCGAGACATCGAAAAAGACCAAAAAGGCTGCGGGCAGCCCAGCATCAGAGAAGACGGCCACCACCTAAGCGGTCGCGTGCATGCTGCCCATAGATTGAGCCCCACAACCATTCCAACCCCCACGGCCCCGCCTGTGAACCAGGTTTTTCCTCACCCCGTCCACAATCTTTGGCAAGGGCCACGCCCCTGGGCCGCTGCCGTGCCTCCCCCGGCGGCTTCCCCCGGTGTGCTGCCGACTGTGGTGGAGCAGTCTGGCCGGGGAGACCGGGCGTTTGACATCTACTCCCGGTTGTTGCGGGAGCGGATCATCTTCCTCGGCACAGGAATTGATGACCAAGTCGCGGACTCCCTTGTGGCGCAACTGCTGTTTTTGGAAGCAGAAGATCCGGAAAAAGACATCCAGATCTACATCAACTCCCCTGGAGGCTCCGTCACAGCGGGCCTGGCGATCTACGACACCATGCAACAGGTGAGCCCAGACATCGTCACGATTTGCTACGGGCTTGCCGCGAGCATGGGGGCGTTTCTGCTCTCCGGGGGGAGCAAAGGCAAGCGCCTGGCCCTGCCCAATGCACGCATCATGATCCACCAGCCCCTTGGAGGCGCCCAGGGGCAGGCCGTGGACATCGAAATTCAGGCCAAGGAGATCCTTTACCTCAAAGACACCCTCAACTCCCTCTTGGCGGAGCACACCGGACAGCCCTTGGAAAAAATCGCTGAAGATACGGACCGGGACTATTTCCTTTCTCCGCCTGAGGCGGTTGAATATGGATTGATTGATAGGGTCGTGGAGGTCACTGCCTCCCCCAGCCCGGTTTGATCCTTAAGGACCGCAGACCTGCAGGCGCTTGAGGGCATCCTTGAAAAAGCGGGGTCGCCCCGTACGCTCCCCCCGACCGAGTACATGGCCAAGTTCGACGCCCACCTCAAGTGCTCCTTCTGCGGAAAGTCGCAGGACCAAGTCCGCAAATTGATCGCCGGGCCGGGGGTCTACATCTGCGATGAATGCATCGATCTCTGCAATGAGATCCTGGATGAGGAGCTGGTGGAAGGCCAAGGTCACCCTAGTCGACCCTCCGCCGAGGCCAATCGCAAGGCGGCTCAGAAAAAGGCTCCCAAGCCCGCTCCCACCCTGGCCTCCATCCCGAAACCCCAACAGATCAAGACGTTTCTCGATCAACAGGTGGTCGGCCAGGAGGAGGCCAAAAAAGTGCTGGCCGTCGCTGTCTACAACCACTACAAACGGCTGGCTTGGCAGGGTGATGGGCAAGGAGAAACGGATCGCAGCGCCACCCGCCTGCACAAATCCAACATCCTTCTGATCGGTCCCACCGGCTGTGGAAAGACCCTGCTGGCCCAGTCGTTAGCTGAATTGTTGGATGTGCCCTTCGCCGTGGCGGATGCCACCACCCTCACCGAAGCGGGCTATGTGGGAGAGGACGTGGAAAACATCCTGCTCCGGCTGCTGCAAAAAGCAGAACTGGATGTGGATCTGGCGCAACGGGGCATCATCTACATCGACGAGATCGACAAGATTGCCCGGAAAAGTGAAAATCCCTCCATCACCCGCGATGTCTCAGGCGAAGGGGTGCAGCAGGCGCTCCTGAAAATGCTTGAGGGTACGGTCGCCAATGTGCCGCCCCAGGGGGGTCGCAAGCATCCCTATCAAGACTGTATTCAAATCGATACCAGCCAAATTCTGTTCATCTGTGGTGGAGCTTTTGTTGGACTGGAAGACGTGGTGCAAAAGCGAATGGGTCGTAATGCCATTGGTTTTCTGCCGGCCGATGGCCAAAGTCGACCCAAATCCAGCAAGGATCGCCATGCGGCTGAGGTCCTACGGCACCTTGAGCCTGACGACCTGGTGCGCTACGGCCTAATTCCCGAATTCATTGGCCGCCTGCCGGTCACGGCGGTGCTCGAGCCCCTGGACACCTCTGCCCTGGAAGCCATTCTCACGGAGCCCAGGGATGCCCTGGTGAAGCAATTCCAAACGTTGTTGAGCATGGACAACGTCCGCTTGGATTTTGAGCCTGGAGCTGTGGAAGCCATCGCCGTCGAGGCCCACCGCCGCAAAACCGGAGCCCGTGCCTTAAGGGGGATTGTGGAGGAATTAATGTTGGAGGTGATGTACGACCTGCCATCCCGCAGGGACATCAAGACCTTCACAGTCACCAGGGATCTGGTGGAGCAACGCAGTCGCGCCAACGTGTTGCCCATCCCCAGTGCCAACGGGAGAGCAGATCAGGCCAGCGCCTGAACGGAAATCCCCACCTCCCCTGGCTGCTGCATGATTGGGAGGGACGCGATGCTTAGGAAGCCCTAAGCGCACCGAATTGGCCGCTGCTGACCATCTGCAGGTCCCACGTCAACACGGCCTGTTCAATCACCACGGCATCGACCTGGGGGATGGAACTGTGGCGCACTATCTGGAGGGACGGGAAATTCTTCGGAGTCCGCAGGAGGACTTCAGCCGGGGTCTGACCATCAGCACGGTGGACTATTCCCCTGGAGATTGTTCACCCGCGGAGGTGACGATGCGGCGAGCTCTGGGCCGGCTGGGAGAGCAAAATTACAATCTTCTCTTTAACAATTGCGAGCATTTTGCCCACTGGTGCAAAACCGGGCGTCATCGCAGCAACCAAGTGGAGGATTGGCTCCACACGGGCAGCCTAGGAGCCTTGGCGATCGGTCAATTCATTCCCGCAGCCGTGCTCACCGGGGCGAGGATGCTGTTGCGGCACGGGATCACGGTGGAGCCTGGACATCTGGAGAAGGGGCGAGAACTCGCCCTGAAAAGTCTTGAGCAGCTCGATGGCCTGCGCCAGGGGCTACAAACGCGCCTGGAGGAAGAACTTGCCAAGGCCGAACTCCGCTGGGGCACCAGCGAGCAACCCAGCGACCAGTTTGTCAGGCTCAGGCTCGCCGCTCAGAAACTTGCGGATCAACTGAGTGAGGTGGAGGAGATGGAGACAAGACTGGAGGGGATGCTGACGCAGGGGAGGGAGCCAGAAATCACCGGTTCTGCACCCAACCCAAGCGGTAAAGACAGGTTCTGATCCACCGAGAGCCACCGATCAAGAGACGCCCAAAGAGATTCGGCTTAAGCGTGGCTGCACTGTTTGGATTGCTGCCGGGATTCCAATGATAGGCGATAAGAATTTGGCGTAGATCTTCCATGATCGATCCCGCGACCCTAAGGCTATGCAAAAAGGAATCTGAACGGGCTAATAGCACCAGCTTGAATTCAAGAGCCGCATAGATTCTGCGCAGCTTGACCTCCCACAAGGATGCAACTGATTTGACTTTCACCGAAGAACCCGTGAGGCGAGAGGTAATGGAAGCCGGATGAACGCGATACCAAGTGAGCTGCTCGGGCAGAAACAGAAACGGGCCTTGCCCCGAGAGCAAAGACCAGCACAACCAATCATCCACACCTTGCTTACCGACAAAGGAAAAGGGGATGCTATTGAGCGCATGGGCACGCATCAAAGATGAAGAAATGCAGATTCTATTTCTGATCAGATAATCCTTTTGTCTCCGGAATCCATAGGGAATCATAGGACTGCCTGAAAAGGCGGCCTCAAAATAGGCCGCCTGGTCAAGATCACCGATCACTTTTACCGCCGTATGACACATGACGATTTCAGGGTATTGCCTGAATGCCGCCAGTTGTTTCTCTAGCTTATCAGGGGCAAAGACATCATCTGCATCAAGAAAAGCAATGAACTCGCCCGAGGCATGGGCGACACCAAGACAACGAGAAATGCTGGAACCATAGTTCAACCGATGCCGATGGGATAGAACGATCATTCCCGGATAAAGACTTTCCTTGAGCCCATGGAGCACATCCCAGGTCTGATCAGAGGAGCCATCATCAACAAGAATGATCTCTTCTGGAGGAATGGTCTGGGCAGCAAGTGATGCCAGTGTCTCGGCAATGGTGGATTGGCAATTAAAACAGGGAATAACAACGGATACGGAACCGGCTTTCATGCTGCATCCAGGGGTCTACGCAACAATGCTCCAATGACCGAGGCCTACCAACCCCTCCATCACAAATACCGTCCCAAGCGGCTCTCCGAATTGGTGGGGCAGGAAGCCATTGCAGCCACCCTTGGGAACGCCCTGCGGAGCGGACGGATCGCGCCCGCCTACCTTTTCAGTGGCCCCCGGGGCACGGGCAAAACCTCCAGTGCCCGCATCCTGGCCCGTTCCCTCAACTGCCTGGCCAGCGAGGGACCCACTCCCGAACCCTGCGGACGCTGCGAGCTCTGCCAATCGATCGCCTCCAGCACAGCCCTGGACGTCATTGAGATCGATGCAGCCTCCAACACCGGTGTCGACAACATCAGGGAGCTGATCGAGCGCTCCCGCTTCGCTCCTGTGCTGGCCCGCTGGAAGGTGTACGTGGTGGACGAGTGTCACATGCTCTCCACCGCGGCCTTCAATGCCCTGTTGAAAACCCTGGAGGAACCCCCTCCCCAGGTGGTGTTCGTGCTCGCCACCACGGATCCCCAACGGGTGCTGCCCACCATCCTCTCCCGCTGCCAGCGGTTTGACTTCCGGCGCATCCCCCTCGCCGCCCTGGAAAAACACCTGGGTTGGATCGCCCAGCAGGAAGACATCAGGATCACCCCCGATGCCCTTCACCTGGTGGCCCAGAGGGCCCAGGGGGGGCTCCGGGATGCGGAGAGCCTGCTGGACCAACTCAGCCTCCTGCCACCTCCCATCGAAGCTGCGGCCCTATGGGACTTGCTGGGGGCTGTTCCGGAAGAGGAATTGCTGGCCCTCGCTGAAGCCATGGCTGGGGGAGAACCTTTGGCGGTGGTGGAATCCACCCGTCAACTCCTGGAGAGGGGGCGGGAACCCACCGCCGTGTTGCAAGGGGTGGCTGGCCTGCTTCGCGATGTGCTCCTGGCCGGGGAAGCACCTGGTCGCCTGGAGCTGACGAGCGTGTCTCCCCACCTCAGGAGCGCCCTCCCGCCCCTTGCGAAAGCCATTGGCAAAGACCGATTGCTGCAATGGCACGCGGGTCTGAAGGGAAGTGAGCAGCAGTTGCGCCACAGCGTGCAACCCAGGCTCTGGCTGGAGGTGCTCCTGCTCGGCCTGCTGGTGGAGCCAACGGCGGGCACACCCCCAAGGGAGCGGGAAGGTGAACCGGTAACCCCCCCTCGAAGCAACAGGGCAAAAACCGAGACTGAAAAGGCAGCAGATTCCACTCCGCAGCTCAGCAAGCAGCAACAGTCCCCAGCCCAGACAGGCAGCGCCGCTGGCCGAGGGGCACCATCCGTGCTCTCCCCCTTGGACGCAGATGCACCCATCGCGACCCCAGTGGGCTCCCCAAATCTGGATGAACTCTGGCAACAGATCCTGGCTGGACTCCAGCTGCCCTCCACGCGGATGTTGCTGTCCCAACAGGCCCATCTCAAGCAACTCGACCAGCATCGGGCGGTGGTGCAGGTGGCCAGCAACTGGATCACCATGGTGCAAAGCAGGCTTCCGCTGCTGGAGAAGGCCATGGAGGCCACCCTTGGCAGCACCCGAAAGATCACCCTTGAGGCCAGCGATCTGGAGCGCGCCGCACCTGTCGCGCCCGTGCCCCCTGCCCCCCCCACGGCCCAGGCAAAGGAACCCGAAAAAGCACCGTCACCAGCAAGTTTCAACGGGGCCGACGAAGCCGAGGAAGCGCCTAAGGCAGCAAGGATCACCCCCGAGGGGGAAAGCCCCGCCCCGGCCCCGGCCCCAGCAGCAAGTCAGCCCAAAAACCCAGATGAACGAATGCTGGAAGAATCCACAGGCTTACTTGCCGAATTTTTCAATGGACAAGTGATTGAAGCAGAAGGATTGATTGGAGAGGACAACCTCAACCCTCAGGAGACACAATGACATCCTCATCCAAATCCAAAGCCTGGGAAGGGTTGAAGTCGGGGTAGGAGGGGATCGCCGCAGGCACGGGAGAAGCTCCTTTATGAACTGTTTTTTGCCAGACCAAGGTTTTTGGCAAAAGTGCCATTTTCACCATCACCCATGGGATCACGACAAACCAGTGGAGCATATAAACCATCGCGAGAAACACATTGCCAGGTGTGGGCGATGGAATCTGCGGGCCTTCACCTCCACGATTACAGCCAGCGGCCATGGAAAATCCTGATAGAGCCAATACCACCAACGGGAAGGGCCACATGGCTGGGGACGTCTTTGTGATCAGGGCCGCCACCAGATCGGCAACAACCATCACCGGCAGCACATACTGAAGAACAAAAAAGGAAGCAAGATCAGCCTTCTGAGATCCATTGAGCCGATCGGACAAAAGTTGATCGTTGTAATCCAGAAAACGCTGCAGACCGCCCTCCGCCCAGCGCTGCCTTTGCCGCCAGAGGGCCTGCAGGCTGGAAACAGCCTCCTCGCTCACGGGGGGATCCCACATCACACCAACCGGCAAACCTGCCAAGAGGAACCGAAAGCTCAAATCGAGGTCGTCCGTGATGGTGGCCTCGTTGAACCCCCCGGCCATGTGCACGGCGTCCCTCCTCAACAATTGGCCGTTGCCCCGGAGCTCCGCTACGCCGCCGCGGGCCAACCGAGCCTCCTGAATGAAGGCATCAAAGGCCATCTCCATGGCCTGGGAGCGGGTGAGCCAGTTGTGGGCCATGTTGGCCTCCGCCTTGCGGACTTGAACGGCCGTCCAGCCCTCCCGTTCAGCCAGGGGAATGACCCGCTCGAGCCAATCCGGAGGGAGATCAGCATCCGCATCCAGCACCAACATCCACCGTCCTTCCAGCTTTCCAAGCACCGCATTGAGGGCTCCCGACTTGCCTCCACCGGAATCACGGTTGCGACGCAGCGTTCGCAGCTGGGGGTGACGGGCCTGGAGCTCGGCCAGCCGTTGGGGGGTGCGATCTTCACTGCCGTCATCCACCACCCAAAGGCGCAGGCCATCCGCCGGCCAACGAAGCCGCAGCACCCGCTCCACCAGCGAACCAATCACCGCTTCCTCATCCCGAGCCGCCACCACCACATCCACCAGGGGGAAAGGCTTCGACTCGTTCCCTGTGGGGAGGGGGGAGGCCTCCCGGAGTTGGGGTTTCAGGAAGACCGTGCGGCCCACGAATCCTCCCAAGAGAATCGCGAGAGTGAGCCCTGGAACGAGACGGGCGAAGGGACCTGCTGCAGCATGGGGAAGGGCTCCGATGGCCACACAGGCCAGGAGCAAAAGAGCTGCCTTTGGGCGGCGATAATTTGCGCTCCCGCCGCCCATTCCCTTCCACCCAACACTTAAAAGATCTTAAGGGTCTCACCCCAGCCCTAGGCACGGGAAACCGCCTGATTCCAATGCTGGCCCTTTCAATCCCCGGGCTTGCCGAGCAAGGAAAGGGCTTCCAGGGGTTGGAGGCTGGCTCCTGGGTAGTAATGCTTGAGGATGGAATCCATGGCCCAGCCACGACGGGCGAGATCGATGGCCCCGGCCTGAGACAGGCCCACCCCATGGCCAAACCCTCCACCCTCCACCAACCAGCTCCCAGGCAGGGCAGGGGACACGGTGAAGAGTGTGCTGGGCAGCTGGCGAAAGGTGCGGCGAATGGCATCCCTGCGCAGCACAAGGGTGGTTTTCGAACCGACGATTTCCAAGGCCACCACCCGCCCGCTGCCTCCCCGCTCCAGCACCTTGAGGGCGCTTGGCGTGCCCACGGTCAGGCCCCGTGCCGCCAAAGCCGTCTTGATGCCTGGGGCCGTAAGGGTGCGTTGCCAACGGAAGAGGGGGTGATCCGCTCCGAAGGCTCCCTGACCATTGCGCAGCAAGGCCGACAGTGTTTTTGGGCTGACGGGGAGAGGCGTCCTGTCCTGAAAGCCGGGAAGGCCATCGGCAAAGGGGCGGAGGTAGGGCACGGGATCCACACCCCAGGCTTCCTCAAGCCCGGCGGCCACGCCGCCGTTGCTGGCGTGATAAACCGCATGGATGGGGAGGCCTCCCTGGGCCAACACCTGCCCACGGCTGCCGCCGATGGCCTGCCGCACGGCCGGGCCTGCCACCCCGGGGTCGCTGTACACCTGACACTGGGTATCGGCACACAGGTGATAGCCATCCACCTGATACCGACCCCGGTTACGAACGGCCCAGGTGCGTGCCAACACCGCTTGGGCCCCAAGGGCAGCCGCTGGAGAACCAGCTCCGATCTCATGGGGCACCACCCCCTCGAGATAGCGCTCCAAGGGAACTTCCTCCAGCAAACTCCAACCACCGTGGGCGTCAGGGATCAATCGGAACGGGCCGCGGTAGGTCCCGTTCACCCAGCGGAGCCCCCCTGGCGCCTTGACGCGTAGGGGGGACTGCAACACCAGGGTTCCCTGGGGACGGCGGATCTCCAGATCCAAGCGCTGGCCAGCGGTGCGCTCCACCAACTTCGCGGGACGGCCAGGGGGGTCTGGGGCATCAGCTGGGGCCCACACCTCCCACTCCGTGGGTCGCGCGATCACGGGCTGATGACCGCTGGCGGCCCAAGACCGGGCGGCCGCCTCGGCAGTTTCGTAGCTGGCAAACGGGCCCACCACCCGGCGGCGCACCTTGAAGGGCTGGGGCAAGGGCTGCCACCGCCAGTGGAGGGTCACTTCGGGTGCGGTAATGCTCTGGCCAGCCCCATCTTCGAGGGTTAACGAACCGCTGGCCGGTCGCAACACCAGGGGGGAGTTGGCCCCGACCCCAGGCGCCATGGGCCCAAGTCTGGCTGCCAACGCCACCCAGAGCACGGGGTCTTCCGCTCGCAGGGCAGGAGGCGTGGGGACGGGCCAGTGAAGAGGCGCCTGATCTGAAGCTTGGCAACCGCTGTTCACGACCCGGAGGGCGCCCAGGAGCAGGGGTTGCCACCACAGCCGCTGGGTGGGGGACGGGAGGGGGCCGTGACGAAAACAAGCTGGGCCAAGCATGGGCAGGGAATTCTTGGTGGAGGGTGAAGTCGCGTCGTACTCTGAATGGCTGTGCGTGTGCTCTCAGATGCCAAAGCTGAAAACCCGCAAAGCAGCCGCTAAGCGGTTTCGGGCCACCGGCAGCGGCAAGTTTGTACGCCGGCGTGCCTTCCGCAACCACCTTCTCGACCACAAAAGCCCAAAGCGCAAACGGCACCTGGGCACGATGGCCGTCGTGGATGAGCGGGACAGCGACAATGTGGCCCTCATGCTGCCCTACGCCTAAACGGCAACCACTTTCCTCCCCTAATCCTTCCCCCTGATCCATGACCCGCGTCAAGAGAGGCAACGTCGCCCGAAAACGCCGCAACAAGATTCTTCGTTTAGCCCGTGGCTTCCGCGGCAGCAACGGAAGTCTTTTCCGGACGGCCAATCAGCGGGTCATGAAGGCCCTATGCAACTCCTACCGCGACCGCCGGCGCCGCAAGCGTGACTTCCGTCGCCTCTGGATAGCCCGCATCAACGCAGCCGCCCGTCAAAACCAAACCACCTACAGCAGGTTCATCGGTGGCCTGAAAAAGGCCGACATTCGGCTCAATCGAAAGATGCTGGCCCAGTTGGCCATTGCGGACCCCTCCACCTTCACCACCGTGGTGACCACCGCCATTCGTTGACGGCCGCCCCTTCGTGATGCTTGACATCCTGCCGGATGCCTACTTGCTCGGTCTGATCGGGCTGCTGGCCATCGCTGCGGTGGCGGTGGGAAGGCAAATTCTCAGGGTGCGCGCCGATGAGCTCACCCTCTCTCGCCTGGGCAGCACAAAGAAAGCAGACAGCAGCTCCATGGATGCGGCCAGCCTGTATGAACTGGCTTCCGTCCAATTGAGAAAGCGCCTCTACGACCAGGCCACCGATACCCTCAAATCCGCCCTCAAGCAATCGGAGGCGGAGCAGATCCCTTCTGAGGCGCTGGCCCTGATGGAAAACGCCATGGGATTCGCCCTGGCGGCTCAGAACAAATATCCGGCGGCGATCCGTCACTACCGTTCTGCCATCAAGGCAAAACCGGACTATCCCGTCGCGCTCAACAATCTAGCTTTTGCCTTGGAAAAACAGAGCAAAGAAGAAGAAGCACGAGAAACCTATCACCAAGTCCTGAGCCAGGATCCCACGAATAAAACAGCTCTGAAACGGCTCAAATCCCTCGATCGCCGTGCTGGAATCCCCCCCAACAAGGCAGCTTGATCACCAAAGACCTCGCACAACTCCTCCCGCCGGAGCCGGGGAGGGCCCAGGGTTCAATTGCAGCCGTCCTCCCAGGCCCGTTGCCCTGTCGGGAAGCCAACCGCTGAGCGACAGACCCTGCTGTCCCTGGAACTCACCACCGGGCTCCAGAACTGCCCCCAGGGTGTTGCCGAGGATGAGCAGATCCAATTGGTTGGATTTGGCGTTGATGTTTCCCTGCACGGGGGAGATCACCCCAGCCAGGTTGAGTTGGCCCCGGAGATCCACCATCTGGCCCAGGGGAGTGACCCGATCCAGCACCAAGGTTGCAGGGAGAGCCTGGGGGCTGGAGAAAGGGCGATAGGTGCCTCTCCAGCTGCGGGGAATCTTTGTGGCGATCAATTGGGCCCTGCCCACTGGGTCGTAGGCCTCAATCCCCGTGGTGGGAGTGTCGCCCATGGGGGCTGACGGGGCAACGGGCATGGTGAAGGGAGCGAACGCCCCACCGTCAGGGGGGAGGCCGGCCGCCAAAAGGAGGGGAGCCAGGACCACCGGGAGAGGCATCGCGGTTGAGCAGCTGTCAACGCACACTAGGAGGATCGACATGGATCAAGAGCACCCCATGTGCCCCTTGCCCGCAGGTCTGGCAGCAGTCCCAGGAGATGAGCTGATCATTGGTGGCCGCCGCTTTGGCAGCCGGTTGATGACCGGCACCGGGAAATACCCCTCCCTGGAGGTGATGCAAGCCAGCTTGGAAGCCAGCCGATGCGCGATCGTCACTGTGGCCGTACGGCGGGTTCAAACCCAGGCCCAGGGCCATCAGGGGCTGATGGAGGCGATCGATTGGGGTCGCATCTGGATGCTGCCAAACACCGCTGGCTGCGCCACGGCCGAAGAGGCCATCCGCGTCGCCCGACTGGGCCGGGAACTGGCCAAGCTGGCCGGCCAGGAGGACAACACCTTCGTGAAGCTGGAGGTGATTCCCGACCCCCGCCATCTGCTCCCTGATCCCTTTGGGACCCTGGAGGCTGCGGAGCAACTGGTGCGGGAAGGATTCACCGTGCTCCCCTACATCAACGCCGATCCCCTGCTGGCCAAACGGCTGGAGGAGGTGGGGTGTGCCACCGTGATGCCCTTAGGTTCACCCATTGGATCGGCCCAAGGGATTCGCAACGCGGCCAATATCGGCTTGATCATCGAAAATGCCAGGGTTCCCGTGGTGGTGGACGCCGGTATCGGCGTTCCCAGCGAGGCTGCGGAAGCCATGGAGATGGGCGCGGATGCGCTCCTCGTCAACAGTGCCATCGCCCTGGCAGGACATCCAGCGGCCATGGCCCAAGCCATGGCGTTAGCCACCGCCGCAGGCCGCATGGCCCACCTCGCCGGCCGGTTGCCCATGCGGACGGAGGCCAGCCCGAGTTCGCCGGTGCAGGGTCGGGTTGGCACCTAGGTGCCAACCCCGGGGGCCTGTGTGACGAACCGTGCAGGGCTGCGGACAGCACGGGAGACCCCCCATAGGGTTTCCAAACGTCACGATCCACCCATGCAGGTCACCCAAGAAGACGGCGGCAAGCTGAACGCCTTTGCCAATGAGCCCCGCATGGTGGTCATGGAGCCAGGGGAAGCACCGCGCTCCAACCGTGCACTGCTCATCGGAGGCGGGGTGCTGGTGCTGGTGTTGCTGGCGGTGGCCAGCCGCATCAGCTGAGGCACTTGGGATCGCCGAAGGCCTGTAGTAGCTTGCTGCGTTAAGCAACCGCGCATTCAGGAGTCTCGAGGTGAAGGTCCTTGTTCTCGGCGGCGACGGTTTCTGCGGCTGGCCCTGTGCCGTCAATCTGGCGGAGGTGGGCCATGAGGTGGTCATCGTGGACAACCTCAGCCGCCGCAAGATTGACATTGATCTGGGGGTGGAATCCCTCACGCCGATCGCCACCCTTCGGGACCGGCTGACGGCCTGGGAGCAGGTGGGGGGTCGGCCGATTCGGTTCACCCATCTTGATATTGCGAAAAACTACGAGCTGCTGCTCGAGCTGCTGCGAAAGGAGCGGCCCGATGCTGTCGTTCACTTTGCGGAACAGCGGGCCGCGCCCTACTCCATGAAGTCCAGCGCCACCAAGCGCTACACCGTGGATAACAACGTGAATGGCACCCATAATTTATTGGCGGCCATCGTGGAAAGCGGGCAGGACATTCACATCGTGCACCTGGGAACGATGGGGGTCTATGGCTACGGGTCCCATCGGGGAGCCACCATTCCAGAGGGCTACCTGACGGTGGAAGTGCCCCAACCGGATGGAAGCCGCTTTACCGAGAAAATCCTGCATCCGGCGAATCCAGGCAGCGTCTATCACATGACAAAGACGCTTGATCAATTGCTGTTTTTTTACTACAACAAGAACGACAACATCCGCATCACTGATCTCCATCAAGGCATTGTCTGGGGCACCAATACCAGCCTGACCGAAAAGGATCCCCGCCTCACCAACAGATTTGACTACGATGGTGATTACGGCACTGTTTTGAATCGTTTCCTGATGCAGGCCGCCATCGGTTACCCCCTCACCGTGCATGGCACGGGGGGGCAAACCCGGGCCTTAATACACATCCGCGACTCGGTACGTTGCGTGCAGCTTGCCCTTGAGCATCCGCCAACCCATGGGGAGCGGGTGAAAATCTTCAACCAGATGACCGAAAGCCATCGGGTGGCTGACCTCGCGGAAAAGGTGGCTGCCCTCACCGGTGCGGAGGTGAGTTATCTCTCCAATCCACGCAATGAGGCCATCGAGAACGACCTGATCGTTGACAACCGCTGCTTCATTGAGCTGGGCCTCCGGCCCACCACCCTCGATGATGGTCTCCTCACGGAGGTTGTCGATGTGGCTCGCCGCTGGGCCGATCGTTGTGATCGCTCCCGCATCCCCTGCCTCTCCGCTTGGACGCGCCGACAGGCGGCTGCCATCGGATCTCCAGCCTGAACGGGCCCGTCTGTGAAGATCGTTTTTTTCACGGAGACCTTCCTCCCCAAGGTTGACGGGATCGTTACCAGGCTCACCAAAACGGTGCAACACCTGGTGGCGGCGGGGGATGAGGTACTGATTTTTTGCCCAGAAGGCGCCCCAGACGCTTTCATGGGGGCCAAGGTGGTGGGGGTCCCGGCCATGCCGCTTCCCCTCTATCCCGAGCTCAAGCTGGCCCTGCCCAGGCCTGCGGTCTCCGAGGCGCTCGACCGATTTGCACCGGATCTGGTCCATGTGGTGAACCCCGCCGTGCTGGGGCTGGGGGGGATCTGGCTGGCCCGATCCCGGGGGCTTCCTCTCGTGGCGAGCTATCACACCCACTTGCCCAAGTATTTGGAGCACTACGGCATGGGGATGCTTGAGCCCCTCCTGTGGGAACTGCTCAAGACAGCCCACAACCAGGCCCAGCTCAACCTCTGCACCTCCACCGCGATGGTGGCTGAACTGGCCTCCAAGGGGATCCAACACACGGCCCTCTGGCAGCGGGGGGTGGACACGGAGCTCTTCCGCCCGTCCTCCGGTTCGGAGGCCATGCGGGCCCGCCTGCACGGCCAGCACACGGACACGGGCAATCTGCTCCTTTACATCGGACGGCTGTCTGCGGAGAAACAGATTGAGCGAATCCGCCCCGTGCTCACGGCCCTGCCCCAGACGCGCCTGGCACTGGTGGGCGACGGGCCCTACCGCCCCCAGCTGGAGCGACTCTTCGAGGGCACAGCCACCACCTTTGTGGGCTATCTCGCAGGGGAGGATCTGGCCGCCGCCTACGCCAGCGGGGATGCCTTCCTGTTCCCCTCCTCCACGGAAACCCTCGGCCTTGTCCTCCTGGAAGCCATGGCTGCCGGTTGTCCGGTGGTGGGGGCCAACCGAGGGGGGATCCCCGACATCGTGAGCCATGGGGAGAACGGCTGTCTTTACGACCCCGACCAGCCAGAGTCACTGGTGTCAGCCGTGCAGATGCTGCTGGGCGACCAGGAGACCCGTCGCACCCTGCGACGGGCCGCCCGGGAAGAGGCCGAGCGTTGGGGCTGGGCCAGCGCCACCGAACAACTGAGGGGCTATTACGCCAAGGTTGTGCATCCCAGCAAGGTGGCTCTGGTGGCCTGAGGGCCTCAGGGCACCGCAGCCGCAGAGCTTGGGCCACGGGCTGGGCGTTGCCCTTGAAACCAGGTGGTGAGCAGGGCCTTCACCATCGGAGCCGCCACGGTGCCTCCATAGCCGCCGCTGTTTTCGCCAAACGCAATGATCACCAAATCGGGATTGTCTGCTGGGGCGTAGCCCCCAAACCAGGCGTGATCCGGCCGGGGGGGATCCTCCGCCGTTCCGGTCTTCCCCGCCACGGGCGGCAGGGTGGGGTCATTCAGGATCGTTGCGGTTCCCTCCGTCACCACTTCCCGGAGACCCTGCCGCAGGGTGCGCAGGGTTTGGGGCCGCAGACCGATCCACGTCCGGGAGGTGGGTTGTTCCACAAGATGGGGCTTGACCAACCACCCCCCGTTCGCCACGGCGGCATAGAGACGAGCCATCTGCATGGGGGTCACGGTCACGGCTCCCTGGCCAATGGCGGAGGTGATGGTGTCCACAGGCGTCCAGGGCTCATCCAACACCTCCTTTTTCCAGGTGGGGTCCCCGAGCAGCCCGGGCGTTTCCTCGTCACGGATCTCGATGCCCGTGAGGCTGCCATAACCCATGCGCCGGGCCGCCTTGAAGAGCTCTTCCGGGCCCGCCTTCAGTCCCACCTGGTAGTAGAAGCTGTTGCTGCTCACCGCCAGGGCCTTGGGGAAGCCAATGCTGCCGAAGGCCCCGTGGTCGGCATAGCACTGGCCGTAGTAACAGAAGGAGCCCATGGTGGGGACGGTGGACCTTTCGTTGT
Source organism: Cyanobacteriota bacterium (assembly GCA_035284825.1). Classification (GTDB taxonomy): domain Bacteria; phylum Cyanobacteriota; class Cyanobacteriia; order PCC-6307; family Cyanobiaceae; genus Cyanobium. Next base: position 2,169 of record JAYKHG010000078.1, on the reverse strand, counting down.
ACTTGCCCGATTCCAGGGCTGCGATCGTGGTGACGATCTTGAAGGTGCTGGCGGGGGGGAATCCCTGGAAGGCCCGGTTGAGCATGGGCGCCTCCGGACGATTCAGGTCTTTCCACTGGCTCTGGGTGGGACCATCCGCAAACACATTGGGATCAAACGTGGGCCGACTGGCCAGGGCACGGATCGCGCCAGTCCGGGGATCCATGGCCACGATGGCTCCCTTCGACACCGTATCGAGGGCACGCTCAGCGGCCTTTTGCAAATCCAGGTCAAGGGTGAGCTTGAGGTCTTTCCCTGGGCGGGCGGGCTTGTCTCCCAAAACTCGCTGCACCTGACCAGCGGCATTGATCTCCAGCTGCTGGCCGCCCCACTCCCCGCGAAGTGTGGATTCGTAGGCCCGCTCCATCCCGCTGCGTCCAATCCGGTCGTTGATCCGGTAGCCCTGGGGTTCCAACCGCTCGTATTCCTCCTCCGTGATGCTGGTGGCCGTGCCCAGCACGTGGGCGCCGAGGGAGCCGTGGGGGTAATGGCGAAGCACATTCACCACCACTTCGGCTCCATAGAGAACTCCCGCCTGCTCCCGGAAACGGAGCACCTGGGCTGGGGTCAAGGGTCCAGCCAGTTCGATTTGAAAGTCCTCTGCCTTGACACCCTTCCTGTAGCGATCCTCCAAGGTTTCCTTTGGCAGGGCCAAGAGCGACGCCAGACGATCCCTCAGGTTGGGCCATTGGCCCTTTTTGACAAATCGGGGTTGGACGGCAAGGGTGTAGGTGAGTCTGTTGGTGGCCAGCACCCTCCCCTGGCGATCGAGCAACCGCCCTCGGATCGGATTGCGGGGGATGAGCCGGATCCGATTCTCATCGGCCATCACCTTGAATTCAGGGCCGTGGAGCAGCTGCAGCCAGGCCAAACGAGCCACGATGGCCCCACCGAAAAGGACCATCACCAGCATGAGCCAGGAGGCCTGGTGGGCCAAACCCGTGCGGCGGGCGGCTCCCGGTAGGGCAAGAAGGCGCATCGGACCCCCCTAAGGCGCCTCGAGGTGCCGCTCAAGCAACAGCAAACGACTGGAAATTCTTCTCAGGGCCTCCTGGAGTTCCTGGGGAGGGTCCTGTGGCAAGCCGTCGGAGGACATCGGTGCAGGGGCCGTGGGCCCATCCTTGGGCACATCTCTCACCTCCACCTTCACGACGGGATTGCCCAGACCTGGCTGCAAACGGTCCAGGTTGTCGCGCAGGGTTTTCGCACCAGATTCCCCTTCTTCACGCAGACGCCCAAGAGGATCGGGGTTGGTTCCATCGAAGGCCGCCAAAACCTCCTTGGCTCCGCCCTTTCGAACCCTCTCTGCCACCGCCAAACCCACGGGGAGCACATCTTGCATCAGGGTGAGACGGAGGGCATCAAAAGGATCGGCAGCCATCAGCGCAACACGTGACGGGGAGTTGGTTCCAGTTTGGCCTGCTGCGGCAGGGGATACGGGTCATCAGGGTGCAGGCAGCTCAAGAGGTGGTTGGGTCACCGTGGCTTTGCAGAAGTGATGGCTGCCCAGCCACCACCCTGCCCCCATCGCCACCACCAACAGGCCGCTGAGGGGCACCAAGGCAGAGCGGGTGTCGGGAAGGGCGATCCATTCCATCCAGCTCCGGAGCCAACGCTCCCGATCAAAACGGCGCCGGTCCCGTAGGACCAACTTTTCCCGCCGACGAAACGCCCGTTCCACCCAGCGCTCGAAGGCCTTTTTCTTCGTGACGGCCATCTTGCGCTCCACCTCCAGCAGCTGACCCGGGGTGAGCTCGGGATTGAAGGTGCTGATCAGCTCGAGGGTCTTGAGGAACATCTCCACGGCCCCGTCTTTGATCGGCCGTTCCTGATCGTCCAGCAGAGACCAGTCGAGTTCGGGATAGAAGCGCAACCGGTTTCCCTGGATCTGCTCCTCAGGGAGCTGGCCTGGTTCCCGCAACCAGCGATCGGTATTGGCGTCGAAGCGGCGCCAATACAGGAAAGGATTGAGGTAAATCGTCTTGCCGCCCACCAGGATGCTGTCCTGCTGGAGACGGCGCTGCAGCTGGAGGTCCGGATCGGTGCTGGTTTGGGAGGGAACGGCGGCTGCCAAGGGGCCGATTTCGGGTGCCCGATGGTATCGGGGACAGGCGGGCGGGGCCAGCCCAG